>JBBQAX010000227.1:0-7154 GCA_038316905.1 Verrucomicrobiota bacterium
CAGCCATCACGGCGGCGATCGCGCGAGTCGCCGAGCGATTAGGCGTCCAAATTTTACTCAAAGAACAGGTCGATGAAATTATATTCACCGGCAAACGCGCCACCGGTGTACGCACCAAGAACAAAACGCATCACGCCGACGCCGTAGTCATCAATGCCGACTTCGCCCGCGCCATGGAGAAACTCGTTCCTGATCATCTTCGTCGGCGTTGGACGAACAAAAAACTCGCGAAGAAAAAATATTCCTGCTCCACATTCATGATGTATCTCGGCGTCGATGGCGAATTCGACTTGCCGCATCACACCATTCACATCGCGAAAGATTACACGCGTAACCTCGACGAAATAGAGAACCAGCACGTCCTGAGCGAAGACACCAGTTTCTACGTGCAAAACGCTTGCGTGACCGATCCCACCCTCGCGCCCAAAGGAAAAAGCGCGCTCTACATTCTCGCGCCCGTGACGCATCAACATCCGAACGTCGATTGGGCAAAGGAGCGCGACGGCTTCCGCAAAAAACTTCTCACCCAAATTGCGAAAGCCGGTTACGGAAACCTCGAATCTCGCATCCAGTATGAACGCGTCATTACACCCGCCGATTGGGACACGCGTTACGAAATTTATCGCGGCGCAACTTTCAATCTCGCCCACACGCTCGACCAGATGTTGCACCTGCGCCCGCGCAATCGTTTTGAAGATCTCGATGGCGTTTATCTGGTCGGCGGTGGCACGCATCCCGGCAGCGGTTTGCCAGTGATTTTTGAAAGCGCGCGCATTAGTTCAAACTTGTTGCTGAAAGATTTTGGGGTGGGCGATCCGGTGGTGAAATCCGATGTGTTCGGCACGGAAGATAAGTTACCTGCTCCTCGTAGCGCCACTGCCGAAGCGGTGAACCTTTTCGCGCGCATGTGCAATTTCAAACCCGCGCCGATCTCGAACAAAAACGAAAATCGCGGCGTGATTCATGAACGCGAATAAATTCATACGAATTCCGATCGGGTTTGCAGATGAGAAAACCGGAGTCGAGAGCATCATCGCAAACGCCATGTTGTCCGCGCGCGCGGCGCAAAAAATTTGGTCGCGCACGACGCTCGCTCATCGTTTGCAATTGGTTCGCAAACTGCGCCAACTGATCGCGGATAACGCATCGCAACTCGCGGAATCTTCGGCAACCGCGCGAAATCGTCCCACGCTCGAATCGCTTGCCGCTGAAGTTTTGCCGCTGGCGGAAGCGTGTCGTTTTCTCGAACGTGAAGCGGAGAAAATTCTTGCGCCGCAACATTTTGGAATACGAAATCGCCCGCTCTGGCTGGCGGGAATGCGCAGCGAAATTCATCGCGAACCATTTGGTGTCATTCTCGTGATAGGCCCAGGAAATTACCCGTTGTTGTTGCCCGGCGTGCAGGTGATTCAAGCGCTCGTGGCAGGCAACGCGGTTCTGCTCAAACCCGGTGTTGGCGGAACAAACGTCGCGCAATTTCTCTGCGAACTGATCATCCGCGCCGGATTCGATGCGCAACTCGTTTCCCTGCTTCCCGAAACGGCGGAAGCCGCCCGCCACGCCATCGCCGCGCAACCCGATAAAGTTGTGTTCACCGGTTCCGCAATCACTGGCGAAAAAATTCTTGCGCAACTCGCGCCGCAGCTCATTCCCGCAACGATGGAGTTAAGCGGTTGCGACGCGGTCATTATTCGCGCCGATGCCGATCTCGATCTCGTGGTGAAAGCGCTCGTGTTTGGCGTCACGCTCAACGGCGGCGCGACTTGTCTTGCACCAAAACGCGTTTTCATCGCGCGCAGTCTCGCCACCGAATTGGAGGGTCGATTAGCGCGAGCGTTTCCCATTAGCAGCCAACGAGAATTGGCCACTGCCAATCATAAGGACCTATTGCCTCTTCTCAATGACGCCATCGCCCGTGGCGCGCATTTCGTCGCTGGTTCAATTGGCGATGACGGCGAACTTCATACGCCCATTGTTCTCGGAGGCGTTTCTTCATCGTCGCTCTTATTAAACGAAGATGTTTTCGCGCCCGTGATCTCCATCATCACCGTGGCAAACGATGATGAAGCCATCACTCAAGCCAACAATTGTCCTTATGCACTCGGCGCTTCGATTTTCAGCCGCGACGAACCGGCGGCACGCTCGCTCGCGTCGAAAATCACTGCGGGCGTGATCTCGATCAACGATCTCATTCTCCCGACAGCAGACGCGCGTTTGCCTTTTGGCGGACGCGGGCGCAGCGGCTTTGGCAGCACGCGCGGTGCGGAAGGCTTGCTGGAACTCACCGCGCCAAAAGTGGTGACGGTGACGCGCGGAAACTTTCGTCCCGCTCTTGATCCACCGCAATCGGGCGACGAGAAATTGTTCGAAGCGTATCTAAAGCTCACGCACGGCCACGGTTGGAAAGCACGTTGGTGCGCATTGCTTTCATTCATTAAGATTCTGACTCGCAGAGGAAAATCATCCATGGAGAAAAAACTATGAAAACATCACGCAACGAACGCATTGGTGTGATTGGCGGAGGTCTCGGAGGATTGGCCGCAGCCTGCACGCTCGCGGCGCGCGGTTATTCCGTCACGCTTTTTGAACGCAACGAATGGCTGGGTGGCAAGGCCGCCGTCCTCGAAGGAAATGGTTTTCGCTTCGACATGGGGCCAACCATCGTGACGATTCCATCGGTGTTGCGCCGCATCTTCACCGAGGCGGATCGGCGCATGGAAGACTACCTCGAACTCGTGCGTCTTGATCCGCAGTGGCGCTGTTTCTTCGAAGACGGCTCTGTGCTCGATCTCGTGCAGGACACGCAGAAGATGTCGGCAACGTTGGATCAATTTTCACCAGAGACCAAATCCGGCGAGGGCTATCAGGATTTCATCGCGCTATCCAAACGGCTTCATGAAATCTCTGAACGTTTCTTTTTCTACAAACCAATCGGCGGTTTGCGCGACATGATTGATTTCAAAACGTCGTTTGATCCGAAAATTCTTGGCGACGTTCTCGCCATGCGCATGGGTCGTTCGGTGGCGGGAACGGTTCGAAAATATAATCCCGATCCGCGCGTCGCGCAGATGATCGATCACTTCACGCAATACGTCGGGTCGTCGCCTTACGGTTCCCCTGCTGTGCTTTGCGGCATCGCGAACATGCAAACCACTGAAGGAATCTGGTATCCGATCGGCGGAACTGCCGCCGTGCCGCGCGCGTTGGCGAAACTTGCCACAGAACTCGGCGTGGAATTTCGCACGAACACGAAGGTTGATAAAATTCTCACGCGCGATGGCACCGTCACCGGCGTGCGCACGAA
Organism: Verrucomicrobiota bacterium; assembly: GCA_038316905.1. Lineage (GTDB taxonomy): Bacteria > Verrucomicrobiota > Verrucomicrobiia > Limisphaerales > CANJXF01 > CANJXF01. The sequence continues at coordinate 3,305 of JBBQAX010000227.1, forward strand.
TCTCGGCGAAGAAATCCCGTTCAACGCGGTGGTGTCAAATTGTGATTCGGTCCGCACGCATCGCGAACTCGTCGATGATCGCATCGGAAAAAAATTCGCGAACCGTCGCAAATATGAACCCGCGTGTTCAGGCGTGGTGCTATATCTCGGTTTGAACAAACGCTACGAACATCTCGCGCATCACGATTTTGTTTTCAGCCGCGACCCGCACGAAGAATTCGAATTCATTTATAAAAAAGGCGAACCCTCGCCCGACCCGACCTGTTATCTCGCCGCGACGACTTGCAGCGAAACCGCCACGGCGCCCGCTGGTGGGGAAGCGCTTTACGTTCTCGTTCACACACCCTATCTGCGCCCGCACCACGATTGGAAAAAGATGTTGCCCGCCTATCGCAACGTCATCATCGAGAAATTGAAACGCACCGGTGGAATGAAAGACATCGAATCGCGAATTGTCTTCGAGCGCACGCTGACCCCGCAGGACATCAACGATCGCTACCATGTTTTGAATGGCGCGATTTACGGACTCGCCAGCCACGGCAAATTTCTCGGCGCATTCAAGCCCAGCAATCGTTCGCCAGATTTACGGGGATTCTATCTCGCAGGCGGTGCGGCACATCCCGGTCCCGGAATGCCGATGGTTCTGATGAGCGGCTGGATCGCGGCCGACACGCTGGACAAAGACGGTGTGGTAGAACCAACGGCCAATCGCGCGCAGAATTCGGAACTGCAACCAAAGGAAATGGTGGAAGCGTGAAATCGCGAATTAACACCATGAATTTGGACATCGCGCCGCCAATTGCGCCAACGATTCCTCACCCTGACAAAGCGTCTGCGGACAGTGACGGGCGTCATGCGATGCCGAACGTTTCGCAAAAACTCCTGCGTTGGTTCACCTGGTATTCGCGACGTTACATCAATCGCCATTTTCATTCGCTGCGAGTTTCCCGCGCTGATCTTCCTTTGATTAGTCCAAACCTACCGGTCGTCGTTTTTACCAATCACGCTTCCTGGTGGGACCCGTTGGTCGGTTTGGTTTTGAAGAATGAATTTTTTCCAGATCGCACGCTGTTCGCGCCCATCGATGCCGCCGCGCTGAATCGCTACAAGCTTTTGGCAAAACTTGGATTCTTTGGGATTGAGAAAAACAGTGGGCGCGGCGCAGCGCAGTTTCTTCGTTCCGCCGAAACAATTCTTCGCGCGCGGAATTCCTTGCTGGCGATCACGCCGCAGAGTCGTTTCGGAGACGTGCGCGAACGGCCCGTTCAATTTCAACCGGGCCTCGGCCATCTCGCGGCGCGCGCGGACCACGCGATCTTTCTCCCGGTGGCGATGGAATACGTTTTCTGGGAAGAACGTCTGCCAGAAATCCTCGTGCGTTTTGGACCCACCATCGAAGTCAAGAGCACCGACGCCACCTCGCCGCGCGATTGGACGTTAAGACTGGAAGAGAAACTTTCCAACGCGCAAGATGCGTTAGCTTCAGAGGTGAAAAATCGTAATCCCGATAATTTTCAAGACGTTCTGCGCGGCGGTGCCGGTCACGGCGGCGTCTATGATTGGTGGCGTAATCTTCGATCAAAAGTGCGCGGGGAAAGGTTCCAAAAGGAGCACGGCACAAAATGAACATCGAGACGCTGGCGTTGATTTCATTTATTCTCGCTGCGATTCCGTGCGGATTATTTCTGCTGAATCTTTTTGTCTATCGTCCGCTCGCAAATCCTAAATTGCCCGTCAAACAATCCCTCAGCGTTCTCATTCCCGCGCGCAACGAGGAACAAAACATTCATGCCACGCTCACCGCGGTTCTCGCCAATCGCGATTGTGATTTTGAAGCCATCGTGCTGGATGACCATTCCACGGATGCCACCACACAAATTGTCGCGGAGATCGCAGAGAAAGATTCTCGTGTGCGCCTCGAATCCGCGCCCCCATTGCCCGACGGCTGGTGCGGCAAACAACACGCCTGTCATGTTCTGGCGAAACGGGCGCGTCATCCGTTGCTGGTGTTTATCGACGCGGACGTGCGCCTCTCTCCTGATGCGTTAGCGCGCATGGCTCATTTCATGGAGCACAGCGAAGTCGCTCTCGCCAGCGGCGTTCCGCGCCAGGAACTCGGCACGTTTTTGGAGCGCCTCCTCATTCCGCTGATTCATTTTGTGCTGCTTGGATTTCTGCCAATGCACGCGATGCGTTGGACACGTTGGGCGGCTTTCTCGGCGGGTTGCGGACAACTTTTCATTGCGCGCCGTGATGCCTACGCTCAATGCGGTGGGCACTCGATGCTGCGCGATTCCCTACACGACGGCGTCAAACTTCCTCGCGTCTTCCGCAAGGCCGGATTTCGCACGGACCTGTTCGATGCCACCGACCTTGCCACCTGTCGCATGTATCAAACCAACGGCGAGACGTGGTGCGGCCTCGGCAAAAACGCCACGGAAGGTTTGGCCGCACCGGCAACAATTTTGCCCATGTCCGTCCTTTTGTTGTGCGGCCAGACTTTGCCCTTTGTCATTTTGTTTTTCGCAGATCCGAATTCGGTCGCGTTCAACTATTCCGCCGGAGCGTGCCTCATGGCGTGGCTTCCCCGACTTCTCGCGGCGCGCCTCTTTAAACAACCCTGGTGGAACGCGTTGGCTCATCCGCTTGGAATAGTTCTTCTCCTCGGCATCCAATGGCAGGCATTATGGAGAAAATTCTTAAACCAACCGATGAAGTGGAAAGGTAGAAATTATATGCACTCGAAAAATCAAAAAAAGTTGAGTGTGACGTGTTGGGTAATTGCGTTGGCGGGTATGAGTCTGTTCTCCCCGATTAGTGTCCATGCTGCTCCTGAAAAAAAACCAACGGCTTCAACCAACCTTGTCTGCCCAAATCTCGCTTTGCAGGATCAATTCGGCACGAATCACACCGTTCATTTTCCAACCACGCAGCCGACGATTCTGCTGGTGGCAGATCGAGAAGGTTCCGCACAAATCGAGCCGTGGGTGAAGGCGGTAAAGAAAAACTATGATGGTCGCGTCTCGTTGATTGGCGTCGCGAACGTCGGCGGCGCTCCCGGACTTTTGCAAAACATGATTCGCAATAAATTTCGCACCAAACTGCCTTATTCAATTCTGCTCGATTGGTCAGGCGCTCTGCCCAAGACGCTGCATTGCACGAAGGATGTGGTGAATGTCTTTGTCTTGGATATTTCAGGCCGCGTCATCGCCGTAGAAAAGGGCGAATGCCTTCCGGATTCGGTGCAAAAGATTTTCAATGCCACGGACACACTGTTGCCGAAGGTTAAATAATTTGACCGTGAAGGTTTCCAATTCGCTGGAAGGAAACTGACGGGGTGGCTTAGAAACATCGTTGATTTTTTTGCAGTAGATTTAATCGTGAACACTACGACTCAATCCAATTTGAATAATGGCCGCGCCATTCTGGGCCTGGTCGCGTGGTTGATTGTTTGTTTCGCGGCCGCATCGCTCGGCGCGTTTTTCATGCCGGGCGATTGGTATGCATCGCTCAAGAAACCGTTATGGAATCCGCCGAGCTGGATTTTCGGCCCGGTGTGGACGGTGCTTTACGCAATGATGGCCGTGGCCGCATGGCTGGTCTGGAAACGCGGAGGGTTCGCCGCGCAACGCCGGGCATTATCTATTTTCCTCGTGCAGTTGGCTCTCAACGCCCTCTGGACGCCGCTCTTTTTTGGACTCCATTGGACAGGCGTTGCGTTCGCCGAGATCGTGCTGCTTTGGCTGGCGATTCTTGCAACCATCCTTTCATTCCAGCGCAGCCACCGCATTGCCTCGCGGCTGCTCGTCCCATATCTCGCTTGGGTGAGTTTTGCGGCAGGGTTGAATTT
>JBBQAX010000228.1:0-7145 GCA_038316905.1 Verrucomicrobiota bacterium
ACGCGCGCGGTTTTGGGTCTCGCCCGCTCTATTAGCCCAGCCGCCGCGTTTCGTAGTGAGAAGCGATAAAACGTTTCAAGCCTGACTCTTCGGCAATGCGCTGCGGCTGGTTCTCCGCGAACACAGCCGCGGTCCGTAGGATCGGGGCTGATCGGAGCTAATTCCCGTTGAACCGGCATTTTCCCTTCCGCAGACTCCGCAGCGTTCAACCGAATCAAACAATCAGGCGCGCGCCCTTGTAAACGGTGACAGCCGAACCTTCCGCCAGAAAAGCAGACGACGGTTTGCGGGCGAGACTTTCGCAAAACTGCGCGCCATACAAACGCGACACATCGCAATCGAGGGTTGCATCGACCACATCGTAAACCCGCCACCTTGGATGCTCGACCCGATATTCCAGCGTGGAGCCGTCGCGTTGAGAATTGTAGCCCCAATAATGTTCCGTGATGAATTCAGCTTCCGAGCCTTCAGTCAGGATTTGGGATTCGCCGCGAGTAGTCAGCTTCAAACGGTTTTGCCGCTTCTTGAAGCACCAGGAATATTCCGCTGATTTCACGGCACCGGATGCGGCTTCAATCCAATGTGCCATCGGCAACGCGAGGTAAGGTTCGTTGTAAAGCGTGCGTGCGACGAATGCGATGGCCGCTCTCGGAACGATTTCTTTAACGAAAACCACACCACGCCGCCAACCGTCGGCTGCTTTGCGTCGAACGTAAAATCGCAAATTCACTTCTTCAAAATTGCGATGGAGAGGAATTGAGATTCCGCAAATGCGGGTTTTCTCAAACAGAAAGCCAACAACAGAAACGAAATGTTTCCCGTTCCACGAATCGAGTTCTGTTCCCGCCGGAACAAACGGCGCAAGGATGCCCGGCTCTATCTCGTAATTCAGCATCGCAAGGTGCTTCCACTCTGCGGTGAGAAATATTTTTTCTATGGATGGGTTCACCAAAAAAGCCGCCAAGGCGGCAGATGTAGTGTCGAGCCTTCAGCTCGAACGCTGGCTCCGGTAACAGATCTCGAAGCACAGCTTCGATGCTCTTTCTAAGGATTTGTTCCGACTGGCGCAGGAGCAGGAACGGGAGTCGTTAGTGTGGGCGAAGGAACCGTCAGCCCACCTGGAACATCATGCCAATGACCGTGCTCGGCGGACCACACTTTGCCCGGAGGCGCTTCGCCGGGAGGTTGAGCCATGGGAGAGAACTGTTGTCCTTGAGGCGGCATGGTCATGGTTTGCGGCGCTCCACCAAAAGCGGGTGAAGAAGTCGAAGACGTCGATTGCGTTATCGGCGCGGGTTGAGGCTTGGAAAGCGAGTAAGTCACCATCGACCCGATCACTGCGCCAATCGCGAGGGATAGCACAATCGCCCCGATCGGAGCCGATTTCTTCGACGAGCCGGTTTTCTTTTTGTCATAGTCCATGCTGAAAGCTACGCGCCCGAGGATTGGGGTCAAGCGCACTTCCAGATGCAACGTCGAAAATCAGAAAGGACCGCTGCAAGGGAGCGTTCAAACATGTCTCCCGGCAAATCCGGGGTGTGATTAAAAGTGGGTGAGGCTTGGCCATTTGGACTGCGGAGACATGTCTCCGCTTTGGCTGCACGGTGAAAACGCGCAGAGCGCCTGTTAGCTCGAATGATTTAGCTGTTGCCAATGTGCAGGAAAAGCGACGTCCTGCCGTCGCACTCCAAAGGTTTTCCAATCTCACCCGCTTTTGATCGCACCCGCAAATCCGGGTGGCTGAAAAACGATACTTGACGCCCACAATCACGCTTTCAGAATCAGCGCAAAGGAACTTCCCATGAAAAACCCCTCATTGTTGAGCCGCATTCGTCGTTTTATATCTCTGCCGATCGGATTGTTTTTATTTTATTCCGGTCTGCCATCAGTTCCTGCGGCGGTGCCAATCCAGGTTTTTCCAGACGGAACGAACATCGTTTTAGCGTGGCCAACCAATGCAGTGGGCTTTCGCGCACAATCGCGGATCGACCTTTCCATTTCGGAAACGTGGAGCGACCTGAACATCTCGCCATCGATTGTCGCCCCGTTTCAACAGATCGTTTTGCCCCGCACGAACACGCACCAGTTTTTCCGATTGTTCAAAGAGTCCGGAACCAATCCGGCGATAGATACATTGATGATTTCGACGAACACGCTGACCTTTGGTTCCACGGCAGTTCTCGGATTTAACATCATTGAACCAGACATTGATCTCGCAGCTCTGGAACTGACCTGGACCAATGTGCTTGGGTCTTTTTCAAATATCATGTCTGCCAAATCCATTGGGTTGACCGGCGTCGTGACCCGTGCAGATCTGCCGATTCGTTCGGACAAACTTCCAATTGGAACTTCGTTTTTCAAACTTCGCCTCGTGGACAGCACCGGGCTTTTCAGCGAACCGGTTTATTTCCAGATCACGATCGCTGGACAAGGAGGAGCGGGAACACCTCCGCAACTTTTGAGCGTTGTGAGGGAAGCTCCCGCGTGGCGCAAATCGAACAATGCCAGGTGGCGGCTGAAACCGGGTTTTACGTTGAATTGGAGCGATACGGAGAGCGACGTGGAACGTATTCGCGCGATCTTGAAATTTCCTTCCGGTTCGAGAATTACGAAAGAACTCCTCGCCACTAGCGTTGGATTTACCGGCGCGGAGGGGACGAATACGTTGCAGCCTTTTACGATTACATCCACGAACGCCAATGGCAATTATCTGGCAGAATTTCAGTTGATCGACCGCAGCGGACGCACCAGCGCGGTCCAGACTGCGCAATTCATGATCAGTCCTTCAGCTTTTCCGGCACCGGAAATTACTAGTTTTTATCCGGGCGTCGGCGTTCCGGGTGATTCCATTTACGTCTACACCGCTTATCTCAATTCGTTCGGAACGAATTTTCAGATCACGCTCGCGGGAATTCCATGTCTGGTGACCAACGACGAATTTGCTAACCTCATCATTCTTGTGCCACCGGGCGCGATCACCGCGCCTTTCAAGATCATTGCAGGAAGTCAGGTAAATTTCTCAACCGCCAGCTTCATGGTGTTGCCTTTTATTGCGCTGACTTCGGATCGCGAAGCCGCCGCGCCCGGCGAACCGGTGCAATTTTCCACTTCGATTCGCGGTGCCACCAACCGGTCGGTGACTTTTTCAGTAAATGGAATTGACGGGGGCAACACGAATTTTGGTTTCATTTCCAGCGATGGGTTTTATCAAGTGTCGCTCGCTCCGCCGACGAACGTGGTGACAGTGGTGGCGTCGTTGACGACTGATCCCAGCGTTCGTGCCACCAACCTTTTGACAATCCTGCCGCCGACCAGTCTGGGCGGAACTGGCTGGGTCAACGCGGCGACCGGAGGTTCGGTAAATACGACGGAAGGCGACGCGGCTTTGGATATTCCGCCCGGTGCTTTACCCACGAGCAAAGCTCTAAGCGTGGCGGTTTTGCGTGGAACGAATACGCCGCCTTCTCCAGCGGGTCGCCGTTTGTTGGGCGCGTTGCACCTTGGTCCTGACGGAACGGTTTTCAATCAGCCAGTGACAGTCACAGTTCCACTTCTCGAGACGCGTCCGCCGGGAATGATTCTCTCGTTAAAATATTTCAATCGCGCGACCGGCATTTTCACGGATGAAGGGCTGACCGCCACGGTTGCCGGGAATGGCCGTGAAGCTGTCGGGCAAATTCTCCATTTTTCGGAGATAGGCGTCGATGAGCTGGGGAGCGTGGTTGCGAGTGGGCCGCCTGAAATTTTCAGCTTCAAAGCACAATCTACATTTCACGAAGGGCGAATTGTTCCGGTGCTGATCACGGGGCAAAATCTGGTTCCCGGTCTTCGCATGGAAGTGTTGTTGGACGGTCAGCCGACCGACGATGTCGTTCCATCCAACGCCATTTTTGAAACCAATCGCATGGGATTACTGCTGACGGTTTCCACGTTGCGTAATTTTGATTTTGGCGGATTGCGAAATTATGAGCTTCGTCTGGTCAACGATTCCAATCAGTCCGTCAGCACTAATTTGCTCGTGCAGGGATTAAACGAATTAATTGTCGCGCCGGGCGTTTACACAAATTTTTTCAGTTCAAGTCCGAATTTTTCGGAAGTTGAGATTGGCGCGGGCGCGGTGGTGAAATCGGCCGGAGGAGCGATATGGTTTGTGAATGGGTCGGTTCGAATCGCAGGCAAAATCGATAGAACCGGTAGAGCGGGGGCTGCTTCGGTGGACGAAGCGCCAGGCACCAACGCATTTACTTCCAATTTTACGGTTACCGGTGGTGATGGCGGGGAACCAGACGAATACGGCAAGGATGCCGGGTTCACGTCACCTTCAGCGCGAGGAGATTTTCTTTACGGCGATGGCGGTGCCCCGGGTGAAGACATCAGTTCCATAGAGACTTTTCTGGCTGCAATCGTAAATATTGTTTCCTGCGTTACCGGCAATGTCGGTTCCTGCGGCGCACTCGTGAGAGATTTAATCATCGGTATCATTGAAGTGGTGAGCGATGCCGAGGACATGGCGGCGGGCGGAGCCGTGGGCCGCACCGGATGGCCCGGCGCGCGAGCCAACATAAATTCGCTGGTGGGCAGCGGGCATGGTGGCGGCGGTGGAGGTGGCGGTGGAGATTTAAATTTATTTGATGCAGGCGAAGGCGGCGGCGCGGGCGGACAGGGCGGTGGTGGTGTGACGATTCTCGCCAGCGGCGATATTTTATTGAACGGCACCATTGATACCCGTGGTGGAGACGGGGGCGATGGCGGTGAAAATATTGTTACGACTTATCATCTCAATGGCGGTGGGCCGTTTATGGAATTTGAAGATACTCCCAGCGCGAATCGCGGCGGCGGTGGTGGCGGTGGGAGCGGCGGCTCAATTAGTTTATTATCGCGAGGCGGGTTTCAACTTGGAAGCAACGGCGGCTTTTTAGCCAAAGGCGGAAATCCCGGGAACAGCTTGTTTCGGTTTCGGAGTGTTGATGTGAATACGCGCGCCGTGACCGAGCAACCTGTTCGGATCATCGATGCTAAATATCCTGAAACGCCGTGGGGCCACATTCGAAGCCAGGGCGGACTTGTGCCAGCCCGTTCGCTGCATGATCTCGTGACCGCACATGGATTATTGCAGATTCAGTTGCTTCCAGCGTCGTCAGCGTTCAGTCCAATCATCACCGTTACCATTCGTGGCGAGAGCACGAACCAGGTGCGCGAAATTTCTTTCTCACCCGACAATACAGGAATTCGTCGCGCCAACCTGCTTTTCTTCCCCGGTTTCAATACCGTGGCTTTAAGTGATGGCCGTGTGCCGGATCATTTTCATCTTTATCGCCACATTCTTTATCTCGCCGGACCGGACAGCGACAGCGATGGCCTCTCCGACGCGGATGAAGCAACGCTCGGCACAAATCCTGGGGAAGGCGACACAGACTCCGATGGGTTGAGCGACTTTGATGAAGTTCTGCAAGGTTTGAATCCGAACACCGGTGATAGCGATGGCGATTTAATTTCTGATGTGGACGAAATGAACCTCGGCACTGACCCGCGTCGTCGTGACACGGACGGCGATGGTTTCTGGGACGGATGGGAAATCCAGGCTGGCACTTCGCCTACTCACGCCCAATCAACCATTCCGCTGCCTCCGTCGGGAACGCTTTTTGCCGAAGCAATCAACGAATTCCACGGGCGTCTCCTGGTCATCGTAAACACCGCGACTGGAAAATTGACGGCACTCGGTCGAGTCAATGGAGGTTTCGGTTTTGGCATCGCCTTTGATTTACAAGGAAATCTATTTGCGAGCCAAGGCGACCGCCTCGTCGCCATCGCGCTCGATAAACCTGCCAATTTCTCCGGTCAGCTCGTCGTCACCAATGTTGGAAACTTCAGCACGAACGGTCCGGCGATTTATTGTTACAGCCTCGCTTCGTCGCAATACGAAGGCGCCCTCATTGGAATTGAAAGCACTCCGGGGGGCGATTCGACGGGACAATTCCTGAGCATCAATTTGTTAACCGGAGCGGCGACCCGAATTGGCTCAGTTCAAACTCAATCATTGCATGCCTTGGCGGTTTTGAGATCGGGTTCGGCTCAGGAACTTCTGTTTGCTTCATCCACCCAATTGGGCACCGCGGATACTCTTCTTTCATTCCCGACTGGCGTGAGCGGAGCGGCGCAATCGTTAGGATCATTAAGCTGGACGAATGTTTATGGGATGACACCCGCGGCCCCTGATCGCTTATATATTGCGCGAACTGGAACTGCGACGAGCGATCTCGTTTTGCTGAATGCGACGAACGTGGCCATGACGGTTCAAGTCTCCATGTCGGCACCGGTATTTGATCTCGCGTTGAGTCCATGTTCGATTCCGTGTTTCAATGGGCCGATTCTTTCGCCTTTGACCTATCCCAGCCACGATTTCGTCTCCGCTGATTTTAACGGTGATAATCTTCCTGATCTTGCCGCCACCATCTCGCGAACCATTGGCAACGAAGAATTCGTCGGGGTCGCAATATTACATGGGCGAGGCGATGGCACCTTCACCAATATCGCTTCTTATTTCTTCCCGAACGCGCGTGATCTTTCTGCACCGGATATTGCGCTGGCCGATGTGAATGGCGACGGGCGCGAAGACATCGTCGTCATGCAAGCGGCAGTGATCGTCGGATTCTTTCAAACCCTGGTGCGGCCTGCGGAATTAATGACTCTTCTGGCTAATTCGCAGGGAGGTTTTCAATCGCCCGTCATTCAAGCCATGCAAACCGGACCCGCCGAACGGTTATATCGCATCGCCGCTGGTGATTGGTCCGGCGACGGTTCGGCAGATTTGGTTTTCATCAATGAAAGTCAACAGGCGTATTCGTTTCAGAGTGGTGGCGCAGGAACATTTGCCAACGCCATTCCGCTGCTACCCGGCATCAACGTTGAGGGAATTTTGCTCGCAGACATCAATGCGGATGGCTTCCTTGATTTTCTAGGTGGCGGTTTTGAATTAAACGTGCGCCTTGGCAACACAACCGGTGGTTTTCTGGCCAATCAGGCATTTCAAGGCAATGGCAACAATTTCTTGAATGTGGGTGATGTCGATGGCGACAGTGATTTGGATATTGTGGCGACCGGCTATGGAGCCACTCCCAATGTGTTCTACAATACCGGAAGCGGTT
>JBBQAX010000229.1:0-7127 GCA_038316905.1 Verrucomicrobiota bacterium
GTGGAAGTTATTCGCGACGGCCAGGTTCATCACATGGAATTTGAGCGCGGCAAAACGGTTAAAAAACTTGAAGTTATTGGCAAGGCAGAAGGCACGGGAACATTAATTACTTTTAAACCCGATCCGCAGATTTTTCAGGAAACTACTGAGTTTAAGAACGACCGTATTACCCAACGTTTACGCGAACTCGCGTTTTTAAATTCCGGTTTGGAAATCACTTTTCTTGATGAGCGCGAGCCGGAGATAAAGCCGGAGCTTTATTTTTACAAAGACGGCGTTTCGGAATTCGTCAAGCAGCTCAACAAGGGCAAAGAGTTAATACATCCGAAGCCGATTGGATTCTTCAAACAAGGCAAAGTGCAAACTTCGGACAAGGAAGTCGAAGTGCATGTCGAAGTCGTGTTGCAATACAACGACAGTTACAACGATCAGGTTCTTTGCTACACGAACACAATTCACAATCCCGATGGCGGCGCACATTTGTCCGGTTTCCGCAGCGCACTCACTCGCGCGATCAATCAATACTCGAAGCAAAATGATCTATTGGAAGCGAAAGATCCGCAGATCACGGGCGACGATGTGCGCGAAGGTTTGACCGCGGTTATTTCCATCAAGCACAGCGATCCGAAGTTTGAATCGCAAACCAAGGTGAAACTCATTTCGCCGGAAGTGGAAAGCATCGTTGGATCGATTTGTTACGAAGGGTTGATGCATTATTTCGACCAGAACCCGCCGGTTGCGAAGAAGGTTGTCGAAAAAGGTCTGAACGCTGCGCGGGCTCGTGAAGCGGCCCGCAAAGCGCGGGACACCGTCCGTAAAAGCGCGCTCACCGGCGGCGGGCTGCCTGGAAAATTGGCGGATTGTTCAGACCGCGATCCGGCCAATACTGAACTTTATATTGTCGAAGGTGATTCCGCCGGTGGCTCAGCCAAACAGGGTCGCGACCGTAAATTTCAAGCGATTCTTCCGATTCGTGGAAAGCTGATTAACGTCGAGAAAGCGCGTTTGGATAAGGTTCTTCAAAATACGGAAATCCGGACGATGATCACCGCCATTGGCACTGGCATTGGCACGGGTGAAGGTGAAGGGACGTTCAACATTGAAAAACTTCGCTATCACAAAATTATTATCATGACGGACGCTGATGTGGACGGATCGCACATTCGCACGCTGCTCTTGACGTTTTTCTATCGGCAGATGACGCAGTTGGTGAAGCAAGGCTTCGTTTATATCGCGCAACCGCCACTCTACCAGTTGACGCGCAAAAAACGTGTCGAATACATCGATGATGATGCGCAGATGAACAAGATTTTGCTGCAACTCGGCAGTGAAGATGTGCGATTACGCGATCTCGCGACCGACAAAGAGTTGTCAGAAAAACAGCTCGCAGAAATTTTGGAGCTACTCGAATCGCTCGATAAATACGTGCAGTCCATTCGCCGTCATGGAGGCGATTTCGGAGATTATGTCGAAAAGCGAAATAAAGATTCCCACGAATTGCCAAGGCATCTTGTCAAAGTCCGCGACGGCAATGAGGAAACCGTCCATTATTTCCATACCGAAGAAGATCTCGGAAAATTCGGCGCGGCCAATCCTGATTTAAAATTGTTCGGTGCTGACGAATCTGACACGACGTTGATCGAGAAAGCCAAATCTGGAAATATCCGACGCGCTAAACACGTTGAGTTGCACGAGAGCAAAGCGATCAATGATTTGTTGCAGCAACTCAACCAAAAGGGACTCAATGTTGAACACTATTCTGCACAGGATAAACCGTTGTTTGAGCTAATCGAAGGAGAAGGCGAGCGAGCCACGGCGAAACCACTTTTCTCAATCGCGGAGATTTTGGCTGGAGTTAAAGAAGCGGGAAAAAAAGGAATTCAAATCAAGCGTTTCAAAGGTCTGGGTGAAATGAACGCGAAGGAATTGTTTGAGACGACGATGAATCCTGAGAAACGCAAATTGCTGCGCATCGACATGACTGACCTTGTTGAAGCCGAGGAAATGTTCACCAAACTTATGGGCGATGAGGTCGAGCCGCGCCGACAGTTCATCGAAGACAACGCCCTCAACGTTCGCAATCTCGATGTTTAAAAAATAATTTGTAATGTAGTCCCGTGTGACTACATTAGGGGAATGAAAACCAAACCGATTAAATACCCGGCTGCAAAATCTGAGCCTGCGGTTTTGAAAGAAGTCGCCGCCATGCCGTACGTCGGCGAGGTGATCAGCGTACGTTCGGCCAAAGCTCATTTATCTGCGTTGTTGGAATTGGTGGCGGGTGGACGCGAAATCACCATTACCAGTGATGGTCGTCCCAAGGCGAAACTGGTGAGCGCCACGGGTGCCAAGTCCAGGAAAGTTTTCGAAGGCATGGGTGATTATCTTTCGAAACAGCCGATCCACCGTGGGATGTCCGCGGAAGAAGCCGTTAACCAAGATCGCGATGCGCGGGGTTGGTGATGTATCTCGACTCCGCCATCATCGTGAAGTTGCTCGTGCGCGAACCAGAGAGCGAGTGGTTTGCGCGCCACCTTTCGGGACGGAGTTTCGACACCTCGGAACTGGCAATGGCGGAAGTTTGCGCTGCGTTATTGTTCAAAGAACGCGGCGGAGACATCACCGGGTCCGAGCGCGAGAAAGCGACGGCAAAGTTTTTATCAATGATTACAGACGAATTGATCGTGCTACATCCGCTCAACCGGAGAGTGTTGGAACGCGCCAAGGCGATGCAGATAGCGTGTCATCCACTCATTCCGTTGCGAACGCTTGATGCATTGCACGTCGCTACCTGTGATTTGCATCACATTGAGACTTTGGCAACGACGGATCGCCGAATGCGCGCGGCTTGCGAGCAATTTGCCATCGCGCTCATGCCGGCGCGCATCGAAGACATTTTAATTACAACCTGACATTCCATGCCCGACACAAACGAACCAAAAGATCCGCGAAATCCAAAAACCGATGTGCCTATTCCAGCGACGCCGCAGTATGCCGCGAATGAGAAGGTGCAGAAAATCAACGTCGCCGATGAAATCAAGAACTCGTTTCTTGATTATTCGATGTCGGTGATTATTTCGCGCGCCTTGCCCGATGCGCGTGATGGATTGAAACCGTCGCAACGCCGCATTCTTTTTGCGATGCACGACCTCTCGCTTTTCCCGAATCGGCAACATCGTAAGTGCGCCAAAATTTGCGGCGACACCAGCGGTAATTATCATCCGCACGGTGAAGCTGTCATTTATCCGACGCTCGTTCACATGGCGCAGCCGTGGGCGATGCGCGAACGGCTCATCGATGGCCAAGGAAACTTTGGTTCCGTTGAAGGTGATCCGCCAGCCGCGATGCGTTACACCGAAGCAAAAATGACGCATCTCGGCGCCGCGCTCATGTTCGACATGGACAAGGACACCGTTGATTTTGTCCCGAATTACGACGAGACGCGCACTGAGCCGCGAGTTTTTCCTGCGGCATTTCCAAATCTGTTGGTGAATGGCGGAACTGGCATCGCGGTTGGAATGGCGACCAACATGGCTCCGCATAATTTAGGCGAAGTCATCGAGGGCATTTGTGCGCAGATTGATAATCCTGAAATCACAATTCCGGAATTGATGAAGTTCGTGAAGGGACCGGATTTCCCGACTGGGTGCATGGTTTGTGGCGTGGAGCCGATCAAACAATATTTCACCACCGGTCGAGGCAGTGTGAAGGTGCGCGGCAAGGTTGAAATCGAACAACTTAAAGCCGGCCGCGAGCAACTCGTCATCAAAGAGATTCCCTACAACGTCAATCGCGCCACGCTCGTCGAACGCATTGCCGAATTGGTGAATGAAAAAGTCATTGGCGACATCATCGCCATTCGCGACGAGTCTGATGAAAATACGCGCGTTGTCATTGAGTTGAAACGCGACGGCATTCCCAAAGTCGTTATCAATAATCTGTACCAGTTCACGCAACTCGAAAGCAGTTTCAGCGTCAACTCTCTTGCCATTGATCATGGCCGTCCGAAGGTTCTCAATCTGAAGGACATGATCAGTTGCTACATCGAGCATCGCCGCGAAGTGGTGATTCGCCGAACGCGATTTGAACTTCGAAAAGCTGAGGAGCGCGCGGAAATTCTCGATGGCTATTTGATTGCGCTGTCGAACATGGATGAGTTTATCCGCATCATCCGCAGTTCGTCCAATCGTGAAGAAGCGAAAATTAAACTGCTCGCGTTTGATTTCACCCGCGCGCAAGTCGAGAAGTTTGGAATTCTCATTCGCAGCGAGGCACGTCTGACGAATGGCCGTTATTCCTTCAGCGAAACTCAAACGAATTCCATTCTCGAACTGCGCCTCTATCAGTTGACCGGTTTGGAAATCGACAAGGTCAAAGCGGAATACAAAGACCTGCTCGAACGCATTAAAGATTTGATGGACATCTTGGCGAAGGAATCGCGCGTGATGGAAATCATCAAAGCCGAGCTACAGGAAATTAAAGCGAAATACGCGACGCCGCGCATGACTGATCTCGTGCCCGACGAAGGCGAAATTGCCATCGAAGATTTGATCGCGAATGAAGGTGTCATCATCACGCTGACGCACAGCGGTTTGATCAAACGCACGAATGTCAGCGAGTATCGCGCGCAACGTCGCGGCGGCAAAGGTGTCATCGGCATGACGACGCGTGAAGGCGCGACCGAGGAAGAAAATGATTTCATCGAACATCTATTTTCGGCGAGTACGCATGATTATTTGATGTTCTTTACGAACACCGGTCGCGTTTACGTCGAGCGCGTTCACGAAATTCCTGACATGGGCCGCGCATCCAAAGGCCGCAGCATCGCAAATCTATTGGAACTCAAAGCAGGCGAAAAAATCGCAGCGCTCATCCGAATTGTTTCTAAACTTGGCCCGGACAAAGAGGATCAGACCTGGACGCAATCGTGTGAACTCTTTTTCGTCACGCAGCACGGCACGGTCAAAAAAACTGCGCTCTCCGATTTTGGGAATATGCGTAAAGGCGGGATCATCGCCATCGGGATTGATGAAGGCGACGCGCTGATCGATGTGAAATTGACCTGTGGCACGTGCCATGATGAAGCGGGAAATGTCTCTGTGCCCGGCGATGATGTTGTGTTAATCACGCGCGAAGGAATGAGTATTCGTTTTTCAGAATCGGATATTCGTTCCATGGGCCGTGGTGCGGCCGGTGTTCGCGGAATTCGACTGGAAAAAACCGATGCAGTCGTCGCGGCGGCGGTGATTGTTCTTGATGCAACTTTGCTGGTCGCGAGTGAAAACGGAATTGGCAAGCGAACTGATTTTGGCGAGTACCGCGTCCAATCGCGCGGCGGCAAAGGCATAATCACAATGAAGACCAATGACAAAACTGGCAATGTCGTTGGCGCCATCACCGTTCATGACAACGATGAAATCATGTTGATCACCGTTGGCGGACAGATGGTTCGCATCACCGTCAGTGGGATTCGCGAAGCCGGCCGCAACACACAGGGCGTCAAACTCATCAACCTCGACGAAAAAGATAAATTACAGGCGATTGCGCCTGTGATTAACGAGGAAAAGGAAGAAGTCGTCGAAGAAGCCGCTGCAACCAATCCGCCACCTGCGTCATGAGAACTGAAACCATGCACATCGGAATGAAGGTCAAACATTCCGAATATGGGCTTGGCACCGTCAAAGGCCTATCCGAACACGTCGCGGATATCCGTTTCGACTCCGGCAATCGCACGCTCGCGCCTGAGCAATGCAATTTGGAACCTGCCGATGCGCAGGCGGAAATCTCAGGACTCAACATTCCATTGAGCACGTTGATTTCAGAAACCGTCAACGCAATGGTGGATAAACTCGATTTGAAACAAGACGACGCGCATGTCGAACAACTGGCGAACCGCTGGCAAAAAGGAACGTTCCTTTTGCGTCCCGCGGATGCGTCACTGCAAGCGAAGGAAGTTCCGCTCGAAACGTTTTTCCACAAGATCGTGATGATGCGAAATAATTTTCGCGTGCTGGAACAGAAGATCAATAGCCATCCCCAATTGAGCGACGCGGATAAAGTCGAGATGCAGCAATACATTTCCAAGTGCTACGGCTCGATGACGACCTTCAATATCCTTTTTAAAAACGAAGAGGATCAATTCAAATCAAAAGGATAAAAACGGAAGGCCCCGTCGATTGCGGCGGTGACTGGCTGCCTGACCTCCCATTACAGTCGAAAGTCTTTTCCTGAAAGTCCCTGCCGTGATCGGGTTTGGAATTTCGAGTTAAGCTGTTAAATCACGTCACTCCAGACGGCATGGATGCAGCTACTAACTCCGCAAGGAGGTATTTCTGTCCCGTTTCGTGGAGAACGCAATTTTACTATTTACGATATCGAGACATGGACTGTCCCTTAATCTCGTTTCCGAGGCCACTGTTGGCCCAATTTGGATTTGGTCAAAATAAGTTGCACTTAAAAGCAAAAGTTCTGGGGTGCTCGGAATCTACCAGTGTAGCCGGCAAATCGGGGGGAATTAAAAACAAACATGATGACATATATGACAGCAAGCCTCAGCCAGAAAATGGCCGAGGCAACAACCGCAACCGATTCACAGGCTTTTAAACCGAAAGAAACAAAACCGATCCTCCTGGGACTTGTCCTTGCCTTGGCGTTGGCAGTTCCGCACCGGACGGTAGCGGCGGGTCCACCGCCAATTGACTTAAAATCGGCTGCGCATTTCGCGATTCTGGCCACTGCCACAACCACGACAACGGGCGGCGGCATCATCAATGGGGATGTCGGCTTATCGCCGGTTGGTGCGCAGGGAATCCCTCCCGAACAGATCAACGGGACGATCTACAACGGCGGACCGATTGCCGCCCAAGCCCATCTCGACTTGAACGACGCGTTCATTGCCGCCAGCCCGGGTAATCTTCCTGGAGGCGTCAATGTGGGCGCTGAACTCGGCGGGCAAACATTGGCGGCGGGCGTTTATGTGTCGCCGTCGGGAGCGTATGACATTACTTCGGTGGACCTTACGCTTCATGGCGGGCCGAACGATGTCTGGATTTTTCAAATGGCCAGCACTCTCACTGTGGGTGTCGGTCGCAAAGTCATTTTAACGGGTGGCGCCCAAGCCAGAAACG
>JBBQAX010000230.1:0-7112 GCA_038316905.1 Verrucomicrobiota bacterium
AGCGAACGCGTGTGCGCAAACGTGTTGGAGGTCGGCAATTTCAGCCGCAGCCATTCCGGCAAACGTGGGCGAGATTTTAGTTCAGGTTCAGCGCAGCTCATTTTCTTAACCGCGAAATACACGAAATAAGCGAACAACTGAAATTCTTTCGCGTATTTCGTGTATTTCGCGGTTCATCGTTATTCAAATTTCTTCCAGAACGTTGCCAGTTGATCGGTGTCGAAGTCAGCCAAAATTTCGCCATCGACATCGATGCAGGGCGCTTTGGTCTGGCCGGTGAGGTCGCGCATTTCTTTGCGGGCCGCGAGGTCGGAGATCACGTCCAATTCCTCATATTGGAGGCCGCGTTCATCGAGCCAGTCTTTGGCTTCGTGACACCAACCGCACGAGGGTTTGATGAAAAGTCGAATATTCGTCGCGTTCATGAATTGTTTTCTGCTTCCGTGATAATCGTATCGCTGTGCTCATAAGCTGGAGCACAAGAGCAAAGTATTCTTAAAACATTGTCGCCCGTGTTCCAAATTTTGTGTTTCAACCCCGGCGGAATCGCAATGGCATCACCAATGTTCACTTCGCGGGTCTCGTTTTCAATCCGCATTTTGCCAGAACCCTCGGTGATGAAATAAATTTCTTCGGCGATTGGATGAAAATGTTCCAGCGTGCTGCCACCGATGGGAATACGCGCCTCAGCCAAACTTTGGTTGCGAATCGCAGAATTACGGTGTGCGAGCAGTTCGCGGATTTCTGAACCATCCTTCGTGGTGAAAGCGATGATTTCGTTTAAATTTTTGATATCCACAGGAGAAAGTTTTCGGAGAAATAGTTTGTGCGCCAGCCGCAAATTATATTTTTGGTTCCGGCGGAAGAATGAAAACAAGTTTGATTGCCCACTGCTGGTTATGGCAATAATTCCCCAATCACCAATTCACATGACAGCGCTCTGGAGTCATTTGTGTCCGCAGCGCAAAATCAAGGATCAAAATTATGACCATCCAACATTTCGTTAAAGTTCAGAGCCGCTTCTTTTTCGCAAGCGCTGTTTTGCTGATCGCTTCCAGCGCCCGCCCCGCGGGGGAGAAAACGTGGACGGGGGCTATTGACCCAAGCTGGCTGAACGGCGGAAACTGGTCGCCCAGTCCTCTCCTGACTGATGTGGATGGCGTGCTTTACGACAGTTCCAGCACGGCAAATCTGACCCAGACGCTGGATCAAAACTGGTCCATCACTGGATTGCGCGTCGCCGGAGCTCCGAGCGCAGTCACGATCCTTCCGGGAGCGGGCAATTTTGTGCTGACCAACGCCGGGGGAATCGACATGTCGGTTGCTACGGCGGATCTCACGATTCTGGCGGACTATCGCTCGCTGAACAACGGTCCATTGAACGTCGCTGTCGGCACAACCCTGACGGTAAGCAACACAGTTGCGTCACTTAGCATTGCCACTCCGATGAACGGCGCGGGCACGGTTCGCGTTCTTGGATCGGCGCAAAGGACGGACCAGTTTAACGGAATAACACTGATTGCAGACGGTGGCACGATTGCAGCCAATCTCCCCGTGAGGTTGAATGCGGACCCCGACTCTACCACCACAGTGATCGTCACAAATAACGGCGCAATCAATGTCACCGGAGGCAATGCAATGCGCATCCATTTAGGCAACGCAAATTTGGCAGACGGCACCAATCATTTCATTCTGGACGGCGGTTCGGTGCGTATCGAAGGATCAGGCAGCGCCTCGGCCAATGGCGTATTTGTCGGAAGCGGCCTGGGTACGGCAGGGATTCTGGATATCAACAATGGAACCATCGACATGAGCGATCGAAACGGCACGTCCTCCCTTTCAGTTTTGCGGATTGGAAACGCAGCAGGCTCCCGTGGCGTCGTGAATTTGAACCCCAACGGCCGACTGCTTGTACCCAGAATTGATCGAGTTGATGGGCACGCCATTTTCAATTTTAACGGCGGTTACCTGGAAACCACGGCAGCGCGATCAGATTATTTCGCGTCGGTGGACGAGGTGAATATCCTCGCGGGCGGTGCTGTCATTGACACGGGCGGACGGATTGTTACGGCGATCGCATCAATGGCCGGCCCGGGCGGCTTGACCAAATTGGGCACGGGCAGTCTGACGCTGGCGGGAACCCAAACTTTTGCGGGCCCGACGGTCATCAGCAATGGCACATTCGCCGTTTCGTTGCCGCTGTCGAGCAGCAGCTTCTTTCTCGGCAGCAACTCCGTTTTCAATGTCACGGTCGGCAACGTTGCAGATAGTACCTGGGCACCGAGCTCTTTCAGTCTGGAAAGCTCCAATGCATTGACGTTCACCTACGGATCAGGCAGCCAGCCCTCGGCGACATTGATCAGCACTCCCGCTTTGAGCGCCACAGGCACGAACATCATCAACATCGGCGGTAACGGATGGCCGGTGGGCAAGACCCGTTTGATCGATTACGACGGCAGCATCATTGGAGGTGGAAAATTTGTGCTCGGAATACTTCCAGTTGGATTGAACGCGAAGCTGACGAACGATCTGACCACAACGTCCATTGATCTCGTAGTGACCGTCGGCGTTAACAGCCTTGATTGGTATGGATTCACCGCTTTCGGACCCAACAGCGGTGGTCTTTGGGACATCTCGACGACGGCAAATTGGGATGGTGGGACAAGCGTGTATCGCGAATATGGCACGGGAACAAATCTTCTGGGCGACAATGTCCGCTTTTCACCTTCAGGATACGCCATTATTGAAATCCCGGGAACGGTTCGCCCCACTTCTGTGGTGCTTTCGAATTTGCAAGCCACGCCATTTTCCATTGTTGGCGCGGGAAAAATTAGCGGTCCGACCAGCTTCACCAAAGAAGGCGATCACCAGAATAGCGCTCTGACGATTTCAACGGTCAACGATTATACCGGCGGCACGTTTATTCGAATTGGAAACATCACCCTCGGCATCGACAATGCGTTGCCGACGAACGGCATTGTCTATGTGGGAAGTCCAAACGAAGGAGCGAGTCTGGCCTTGAGTGGGTTCAATCAAACGATTGGCGGATTAGTGGCATCTGGCAGCGCCAGCGGTACCCGCCGGGTTTACAGCAACGGCGCTAACCTTTCGACACTGACCATCAACGTCGCCGCCGATCAAACGAATTCCTACACCCATACTTTGGGCAACCCAAACCTGCCGCCGACGGACATTTTCAACAACTTTGCGATTGTGAAGACGGGTCCGGGCATCCAGATCTTTGCCAATTCCGGTTATGGTGGAACGACCATTATCCGTGGCGGGAGTTTGTTGTTTACAGGTGGTGCCACAACGTTGGTGGGTGACATTACGGTCGAGGCAGGCGGTACCGTTGGAGGAAACGGGACGGGCGTGAATGCGGTGGGTGCGCCGATTACAGTCTTGCCTGGCGGACGGCTGGAACCGGGAAATCTTGGAATCGGCACCTTTACCGTTTCCAACAGTGTCACCTTGCAAGGGGAAGCGGTTTTTAAACTCAATTCGCCAACGGCGGATAAACTCGTGGCAAACTCGATTAGTCTTGGCGGCACGTTGACGGTGACGAATCTCGGTGTTTTGCAAGGCGGCGAAACCTTCACTCTGTTTACCGGGGCATTGACCGGCAACTTCACCAGTGTGGTTTTGCCGGCACTCAACGGCGGTTTGGTTTGGAATACGAATAATCTGACCATCAACGGCACCATCAGCGTGGAAGCGTTGCCTCAACCAACATTCAACTCACCCACCCTTTCGGGAAATGAGCTGGTGTTGAGCGGCACGGGCGGTACGCCGAATGGAATCTATTATGTTCTCACCTCGACCAACATCGCACTCCCGCTCGCGAACTGGACGCCATTGGCCACGAACAATTTCGACGGCAGCGGCGCGTTTAGTTATACCAACGTGGTGAATCCTGCGTCATCGCAGCAGTTCTTTTCGTTGCAAACTCCGTAAGTCGAACAAGGCGTCGGTTCGCAAATAGACAACACGAAGTTGAAAGAATATTTTCAATCGCACCCAAAATTTAAAACGTCGGGCCATTATGTCCTATGAACAAAAGTTTATTTAAAGAGCGAAAAGCGTTCACGTTGATCGAATTGCTCGTGGTCATCGCCATCATCGCGATCTTAGCGGGGCTGCTTCTGCCGGCGCTGGCCAAAGCGAAATCGAAGGCCAACAATACCCGTTGCCTCAACAATCTTAAACAGATCGGGTTGGCGCTGAATCTTTACACGCTCGACTTCAATGATTATTTGCCTTGTCCACCGAATGGGAATTCGATGTCCACGTTTATTAGGTACGACCCGAACGTCAATGCTTTGGCGAACAGCCTTCAATTGGGGGTTTATCTTCAAAGTTACCTGAGCAAGGGAACGCAAGCCGGTAGCTCGCGCGAATCAAAACAACTCGTCTGTCCCGAATACCTTCCCTTGGCACCTCTCCCTGATTCGATCACTAACATTCTTAGTTACACGCTGCGGACGCGAATAGGGTTAAGCAATCCGCCCCCCGTCGTAATTTTAAAACCTTTCATGGTACCATCACTAAAGATGTCGAGCGTTCCTTCTCCGACGACGAATTGGTTGGTGGGAGATCTGGATGCCGCGATTGTGCCTATGATCAAAGCCACCATAGAACCCAACAGTAATCTCTCCATTGATGCCGCGAAAAGTGTGCAACACGCCAAAAAACGGAATTACGTTTTCTTCGACGGTCATACCGAGACGAAAAATACCAATTGGCATCACGTTTATTGACGGCTGGTTATCTCGCGTTCGCCGCGAAATTATTCTACCGGCAACCAGCGTTTCCCGAAAATTCTTTGCCAGTTCGTCTGGCCGATCAACACGCCGGTGACAATCAACGTCATCGCGATCCAAAATGTCCTCGTGATTTGTTCGTCTAAAAAAAGATGCGCCCAAGCCATCGTGCTGATGGGAATCAAATTGTTGAACAGATAAACTTTGCTCGTTTTCCAGTAGCGCAAGGCGTTGTTCCAGAGCGCGAAAGCGACCACGCCGCTGGCGAGAATGCAAAACGTCTGAATGAGAACAAGGTCTGTGCGCCACACGAGAGGTTTCATCGCGATTTCAAAGAGGGCGACGGGCGCCACCAGAACTCCAGCGCGCCAGAAAGTGTAGGCGGATACTTCCGCGCCAGACATTTGCTGGCCGAAGACGCGGCATTGTCGGCCGTAATTTGTCCAAAGCACGCTGCCGCTCAGGGCAATAATTTCGCCGAGCAAGGGACCGGAACCAGTTTTGAGCGCGGGCCAGAACAAAACAATCACGCCGCCTAACGCAAGCGCGGCGGCAAAATAACGTTGAAAAGTTTTCCAACTTTTGTCCGGTTTTCCTTCCCACAATAATGCCCAGACCGGCGACGCGCCTAGGTAAAGCGCGACGTGCGAAACGGAAGTCATGGTCAACGCCACGTTAAACGCGACGATGTAAAGGGCGAGGGTGAGTCCACCGCGCCACCAGAGTTGTTTTTTTAAGTCGTTGGATAAATGCGTTTGAGTTCCGAACCAGTTTGTCCAACGAAAAAGCGCGAGCAGGATTAGTCCGGCGCAAATGAATCGCGTGCAACCGACAAACATGGGCGGCCAGCTTTGGACAAGAAATTTTGTTCCGACGTTGTTCGCGCCCCAGAGAAAAACGGCGAACAGCAATCCTGCGGAAATGGCGCTGTTGCTCGGTTTGTTTTTCACTGGCCGAGAAATGAACCACCAAGACCCAAAGTCACCAAGAAAGAATTAAAAGCCTGCGGGGCAAGAACGAATTGAATCCCCAGTTTTCACTTTGTGCTCTTGGTGTCTTGGTGGTTTATTCGTCCTATGCAACACGCACCCGGTTTTCTCAAATTGGTCAACGAAGCTCGCCCGCACGTGAAAGAAATTTCCATCGACGAAGCCCGCGCTCGGCTCGCCGCGAATCCGAAAGCGATTTTCGTGGACGTGCGCGAGGATGATGAATGGGAAAAAGGCCACGCCGCCGAAGCCATTCATCTCGGCAAAGGTATTTTGGAACGCGATTTGGAGGAAACCATTCCCGACACGAATGCGGAAATTATCATGTATTGCGGCGGCGGTTATCGTTCTGTGCTGACGGCGGATGTGGCGAAAAAGATGGGATACAAAAACGTGGCGTCACTCCTCGGCGGTTACAAAGGTTTGGTCGCGGCGAATTGGCCGATGAAAAAAGATTAATTAATCTGTCCAATGGAGATGTTCGCGAACCAGCTTCCGGGCAATCTCAATGCTATCTGTAAAACCATCTGTCTGACTTCCTCGCCAGAACGCTCCGTGTCCTTCATTCCAATCACTCGTGTCCCAACTCTGAATATGAATTCGGAAAATTCTGGACGAGTCACGTGTAATTACAGCCCGCGTATTTCTTAAATCTGAATAGAGAATTTTAATAACGGCTTTTCCCGGGAATGATGGTCGAGCCGAAAGATCGGGTGGCGGTGGCGGCCCATGATTGCCAAGACAAAATTGTCTGAAGAAACCGGGCATAGTTTATATATTTACACTTCCACACTCAACCTCGGCTGCGGCGGGATGACTTTGATTTTCAGCCAGCGCGAAAACATCGAAACGCACCGGCTTGGCAGGCTGTCCTGCTCCGTGAACCAGTTGGCGGATTGTTTTCGTGGTTTCCCGCGAAAAGGTCGGTTCGCCGCAGCGTTCGCAGATTTGCGCTGCGATGTGTTCTACCAAAACGCGACGGCCATCGACCGTGAAAATTTCGTTCAAATCCCGTTTTGGCGGTCGTGTTTCCGCAGACGTGACAATTAAACATGATTATCTCCTTTTCCGGTGATCAATCCATTCTTCAGGGATCGGGTTCACAAATCGTGATGATTTTTTTACTGACTCAGCGAACGCTACTTGAAATGCAACCTGCGTCCAGCATCCGTAACTCCAGGTAACCCGTTGTCCCAGGGCTGACGCATATCAATTGGTCAGGCGAGTTTGAGGTAAGCGGGGTCGATGGCGGCGCGGAGGAGTTTGCCTTTGATGCTGCGTTGACAGGTTTTGTCCCGGCGCAGAAGGTTGACGGCCAGCCGTCGCGTGGCCGCCAGATTTTCGGCGGCGTGGCCGGTGCGCG
>JBBQAX010000231.1:0-7106 GCA_038316905.1 Verrucomicrobiota bacterium
TGGCCAGCCCCCTAGAAATGGACAGGTATGAAAGTGAGTCTTTGCCTGTTTTCATCATTGTTCAGCTCGAAGCGGAGGGGCGCGTAGCGACCCGTAGCTTTGAGCTGATTTCCCGCGCATATCCTGCCGGGGTCTGATACCCCAGCGAACTGTGCGGCCTCTTCTCATTATATTGCCGACGCCATTCTTCCACAATCACTCTGGCTTCCAACATCGTCCCAAACGCTTCCCGACTTAAACAGCCTTTCCTGAATTTGTCATGAAAGCTTTCCACATGCCCGTTCTCCCACGGGCTGCCCGGCTCGATGTAATTAATCCTGATCCCTTGCCCGTTTAACCAGCTCTTCATCGCCCCAGCCACAAACTCAGGCCCGTTGTCGCTGCGCACATTCTCGGGCTGACCACGCTTTAAGATCAGCAACTCCAAAAAGTTCCCCACCTCGCTGGCCGTGATCGATCGCGCCACATGGATACCAAGACACTCCCGCGTGCATTCGTCCAACACCGTCAACAGCTTCAGCCCAACTCCATTCTCCAATTGATCGTGAATGAAATCATACGACCATACCTGGTTGGGTCGGCTTGCCTTCAACCGATCGCTGCCTCCACCGCTGGCACGCCTTGTTTTCCGCGCTTTGCTCACCACCCGCAGATCTTTCATCCGCCGCACTCGCTGCACCCGTTTCCGATTAATCACATGCCCCTTGCTCCTCAGCAACGCCGTAATCATCCGATACCCATATTCAGGATGCTTCTCACTCAACCGGATGATCTGCCGCTCGACCGAACTGCTCCGCGCCCCCTCCCGCTTCCGGTCGTAAAACGTGGACCGCGCCAACTGCAACGCGCTGCACGCCTGGCTGACATTACACCGTTTCCCCTCGACCAAATACCCCGCTGCTTTCCTTCGCATCGAGGGGCCTACCACTTTTTTGCGTTCAACTCTTCCAATAACGCAATCTTCAGCGCCTGGTCGGCCACCAGCCATTTCAACCGCTGATTTTCCTCCTGCATCGCCTTCAGCCTCCTGATATCGGATACCTCCATCCCCGCATACACCTTCTTCCACCGGTAAAACGTCTGCTCCGCAATCTGATATCGACGGATTACTTCCCGCGCCGATTTGGCTCCTTCTGCTTCCCTCAGAATCTTCACGATCTGCTCCGGACTGTGTTTCTTTCCTTTCATCTCTTGCCTTTCTTTTGCGGCAAAACTCTCTCCCTTTCCAGTCCACTTTTTAGGGGTCAGGCCACGGGCCAGGGACTCCCGTTTGGCTGATAAACTCATAGTCAGGTCTTCGGTAACCATGAATATGAGTCAACGTATCAATAGACTCCTCGTCCACTTTCCCCTCCGGGTAACATTTAATTTGAGTCAACTCGCCGCGATGCTTTCCTTGTGGACGTCAAAACCGATATAATGCACTGTTTTGTTCATGAGTGTTTGTTTTCTTTCAGGGTTGAATCAGGCGCTTATCACGCCCCTCAAATTGCGGATCGGTCGGCACTCGCCGATCACCCGCGCTACACCGAAATCAAACACCCTCTTTCCTCTTTCGTTAAGCCATATGGTCTAGGCATCCTATGAATCCTGTTTCAAAAGAAGGTTCTGGTCGAAATTTCAGAGTTATGTTTCGACGCGCGTTATGGAGTCATAAAGGCTTCGGGTTCTTCGTCATGTTTTGTGTCTACTTTACGGTGGCGAGCATCCTCTGTGAGGTGTTACCGCTAATTGGGATGCAGACTGACTTTTTTGGCACGAAACGAGGCGGGTTGATGTTTAGCATTTTTATAGCAGTTTCTTTATCGGCCTTTCTTTTCGTGTTGGGCAACCCACCGGAGGACAAAACGGATGCCTAATACCCAGATAGGCTGCAAATCAACCCTACAAAAGACGCGATAGATTTTGCCCTGCTTGCTGAATCCATTCCTCGCGAGGCAGCGCATAAGAGCGAAATAATTCCAGATAACCTTGCTGCTCGTTGTAAAAAAGCGCGCGATGTTGGTCACGTGGCCCGATTCAATATCTCGGAGAGAATCAGCAGTAAGAAAATTGCCACAATGACACCGGGCATCACCGTAACGAGTCCCGCCTTGGCCGCGAGCAGACCGAAAGCGGCTGGCATGATGGCGCTGCCCACATACGCAAATGCCACCTGTCGACCCACCACGGTTCGCGCCATTTCAGGACGAAAACGTCTGGGCGTTTCATGCATCAGCGAGGGATAAATCGGCGCGCAACCAAGGCCAATCAGGACAAGCCCGCCAAGCGATAGAGCGGCTGGGAAATTCGGCATGGCGAACAGAAAAGCGCCCGCCATCGCGATGACAATTCCATATCGAACTAGGCGACGATTGCCCACCCGTTCCGCGATCAAACCCGTTGCAAAGCGGCCCGTCATGATCGCGCCGTAAAAACCTGAAATCCACAATCCTGCCTTGAGCGGCGCTATCTGGCGGGCGTCCACGAGAATGCTCATCGTCCACAATCCGACGCCCATTTCGACCGCTGCGTAAACCAGATAGAGCGACGCCGCCAGCCACGGTGTCCAGGATTTGAATGGTTTGAAAACAGGAGGAACGAAATTCTCCGCGTGATTTGCGACGGCCGGTTCTCGTTTCCAAAGCGGCAGGCTCAACCAGAAAATCAGCGCCAATCCGAGTTGAATAAGAGCGATGTATCGATAGCCGCCGCTCCAGTTTGCGGTCCCGGCGATTGCTGTTCCCATGATGATGGGACCAAAGATGGCTCCGACGCCCCAGAAACCGTGGAGCCAGTTCATGTGGCGTGAAGAATAATGTTCCGCGACAAAGTGATTCAGCCCTGCATCCACGGAACCAGCACCCAGCCCAAGTGGAATCGCCAGCAACAAAAGCCACGCAAACGATGGGGCAAATGAGAATCCCAACATCGCACCTCCCGTTAACAATCCACTCAACAGCACGACTGGCCCTGTTCCAAGACGCTTTAAAATCCAGGCGCTGGCGAAGCTGGAAATGGCGGAACACGCGGTCAGAACAATGGTGATTAGACCAAGCGCTTCTAACGGTTGGCGGAGGTCCCGCCGCATCGCGGGCCAGGCAACTCCCAAAACGCTGTCCGGCAATCCGAGACTGACGAACGCTGCATAAATGATGAAGAGAAGGATGAAATGTGTCGCGTTGCTCCTCATCACTGATCCCGAAATTTAAGCCGCTTCGACCTCTCGAATCCGCCCTTGCCGCACGAACCTATTTCCCGGCGTAATACGCATCCACCTTGGCGCTGACGTCTTTGTAACCGATATCGATTTCGTAGATTTGCTTGAACTGTTCGATGGCTTCATCGGCTTTGCCCATTTTTTCGAGCACCGAACCGAGAGCGTAAATCAGCTCTTTCTTTTCTTCGTCGAAGGTCAGCTTCTCTTTCAACGCGTCCTGCAATTTGCGCGCTGCCATGTCGTTCATGCCGCGACTCGCGAAACATTGGCCGAGCAAGCTCATTGCCTGCACTTTGCGCTGCGGATTGTTCTGCGCTTTCTGCAATTCCTGGATCGCTTCCCCAATTTTGCCGGTCTTGAAATAAAGTTGCCCCAGTTCAAAACGGATTTGCAAATCGTTGGGATATTTCTCGGCGCGACGCTTGCATTCTTCGAGGAAAAAGTTGGCGCGCTCTGCTTTTAACCGCTCCGATTGCTCTCCATATTCTGGCGCTTGCGGATCCAATTGAGCCATCGCGAAATCCAGTTTCTTCAACTGCGTGTCGATAATCGCTTTTTCCAGAGAAGGATCAGACGAACCATCCGTTGCAATAATTTTTTGATAGTAAACCAGCGCGCGATCAAAATCCTTCTTCTGGACGTATAACTCTGCAATCGAACGCATCAACTTCACGTTTTTAGGCTCGGCCTCGATGCGAGTTTCGTAATCGGCAATCAATCGATCCGCGACGTCATCGCTCTTGACCTGACGATTCTCTTGTTCCAGCGCGACAGACTCATCTTTATTTTTCAACATGTCACGATAAGAGCCGCCGGTTTCCGCCGCATTCTCATAGCCGCCTTCGGTCATCGTGGTGCGCGCGGAAAGATCCTTCAACGCCGCCGAGATTTTTTGGTCATTCGGATTCGAGCGGAGCAACTCAGTGTAAATGGCTTCCGCTTTGGCATTCTGCCCTGAGCGAGCGTAGGCTTCCGCCAATTCCGCGTTCAACTCGCGATCTTTCGGCGACGCCTTGATCAAAATTTCGAGCGACAAAATTGCCGTCTTCGGCAAATCAAGAGCGAGCGCGGCATCCGCAAGTATCTTGTGACCTGAACCGCTGTTTGGATCGGCATTGAGAATTTGTTCGGCGATGTTGAGCGCGTCCTGCGGATTGTTGCGCAACGCCATTTGCCCTTTGGCAATCAATGGAGAAGAACTCGCGCCACTGAAAACTTTCTTGAAAAAACCTCCTCCGGTTCCGGCTTTCTTGAACTGAGTCACGCGCAAAACCTGCCGGCAATCGAAGAAGGCCGGTTCCTGCACCAAAACCTGCGTCAGGATGGCGATGGCGTAGTCGAAATTTTGCTGCTGAAAATTCTTGAGACCTTTGTCGTATTGCTCCCGCAGTGGCCTTGGAATCTGATTCAAACTTTTCTCTGGCATGGAAAAAAGTTTATGGGAAGCCTCGAAAAAATCCACTGGAAATCCAAGCGAACATCCACCGTTCTCCGACAGCAGAGAGGAACTGACCATTTTTGGAAACCGGGAAACACAGGAAGAGCTTTGGATTTGTGCCCGTCATCTCCAAAATGCGCTTGCGAAGTCGCATCGCGGCTGTTTCATTGACGGCGGTCGCGCATATGGTGGAATTGGCAGACACGCTACTTTGAGGTGGTAGTGGGGTAACCCGTGCAGGTTCAAGTCCTGCTATGCGCACCACCTTTTTTCCCCCAATGAAATATCTTTTAGCTCTTCTTGTCGGCGCGCTTTTTTTGACCGGTTGCAAATCCACTTACGATATTACGCTCAGCAATGGGCGACAATTTACCGGCGTCAGCAAACCAGTGCTCAGCAAGAAAACCGGCAAGTATCATTTCAAAACGATCGATGGTCGTGAGGGCGCGGTTTATCCCGACAACGTTCGGGTCATCGAACCCCACCGCGAGCCTTACGAGTTCCGCCCGTCTGCGCCGAAGAAATAAAGCGCTCGACGTATTTGCCGAGCAAGTCGCCTTCGAGATTCACTGCGTCTGCCACTTTCCGTTCGCGCAAGGCCGTGACTTCATGTGTGTGTGGGATAATCCAGACCGTGAAACTTTTCTTCCGCACCTCAGCGACGGTCAAACTGATCCCATCAATCGCGATCGAACCCTTGAAAATCACGTAACGCATCACATCAGCGGGTGCAGCCACTTCGAGAAAATAGTCCGCGCCAACCTTTTCCCATTTTAGAATTTTTCCCATTCCATCAACGTGGCCGGTGACGAAATGCCCGCCTAATCTGCCATTCGCTGAAAGGGCGCGCTCCAGATTCACAGCCGAGCCGACATTCGCAAATTGCAGATTTGTCCTGAGCCACGACTCTTTCAAGAGATCGACGCGCACCGATTTCTTTCCGCCTCGACGCGGAAACATTTCCACCACCGTCAGGCAACAACCATTCACAGCGAGACTGTCGCCAATGCGCAAGCCGCGACTGCAAACCTTCACCTGCAACATCAGTTCAATGGCTTTAGCCGTGCATTCGATGCCTTCGACCACGCCGACTTCTTCAATAATTCCTGTGAACATTTTCGTGATTCAACCTTCAACAACCCGTGCTGTCAAAAATAAGTCCGTTCCTAGTTTTTTCCATTCCACGTCGCGCAACGAGGTTTTCTGTTCCAACCGTTCAATCCCCTTCCCTGCGACACTCTTTCGTGCATCGCGACCGCAAAGAATTTTCGGCGCGTAGAAAAAAGCAATCCGCTGAACCAATTTTTGCTCCAGGAATTGAGCGTTCGTCTCACCGCCGCCTTCGATCAACAGGCTGGTAATGTTTTCTTCGCCCAGCTTCTTGAGCAACCAACGCAAATCAATATGGGTAGCACCTGCCTCCGGCGGGTGCGAACCCGTTTTGGCCGAAGGAGCGACAAGAACCTTCGCCTTGTTCGCCAAAGCGCTGACTTTGTTTTTCGGTGCCCGCCCACTCACCACGATCGTCGTCCACGCCGAAAATTTATCATTCAGAATTCTTGCCGACAACGGCGTGCGCGCCTTCGGGTCCAAAACAATCCGTCTCAACATTCGATGTTGGATGTTCGATGTTGGATGTTCGATGTTCCCAATCCGACGCACAGTCAAACTCGGATCATCCGCAATCACCGTATTCACCCCGACCAATATCGCGTCGGCGCCTTGACGAAGTTTCATTCCCTGCGCGCGCGACTTCTCGCCGGTGATCCATTTCGATTCGCCGCGCGCAGTTGCAATTTTTCCATCCAGCGTCATGGCGGATTTCACCGTCACAAATGGCGTGCGATGAACAATCCAATGATTGAAAGCTTCGTTCAGTCGAGTCGCCTCTTCGGCCAAGGTTTGGAGTTCCGCGTTCACGCAGTCCGGTTCTGATGCGTCGTCTGAACCGCGTGAACGCGGAACTCCAAACGCCTCTACTTCAATCCCCGCTTGTTCCAACAACTTGAAACCATGCCCCGCATGTTTCGGATTCGGGTCTATCACGGCGACAACCACGCGTTTGATTCCAGCGGCGATGATGGCATCCGTGCACGGCGGAGTGCGTCCATGCGTGCAACACGGCTCCAGCGTCACAAAAAGCGTCGCGCCCTTGAGATTTTCTTTTTTGGATTGCGCATCGCGAATCGCTTCAATCTCAGCGTGCGGCCCGCCTGCGGGCGCAGTCCGTCCACGACCAAGAATGCGTCCGTCTTTGACCAGCACCGCGCCAACCGTCGGATTGGGCGAAGTCGTTCCCAAACCGCCCCGAGCGAGGCGGAGGGCGAGGCGCATGAATTCGGTTTCAGTCATCACCGTGGGTTCAAACAACAATGTTTGTATTTTTTTCCGCTGCCGCATGGACAAGGCTTGTTCCTTGGATTTTTCATTTGGCCGCTTGGAGATGGCAAATTTAGATACTCATCCATT
>JBBQAX010000232.1:0-7088 GCA_038316905.1 Verrucomicrobiota bacterium
AGAATATTTTTTAGAAATGGAAGTTTGCCCCGATACATGGCGCGTTCCATCTGACGTCGCGAAAGTCCATCAATCTGAATCAATAAGATTCCCGGTTCAGTGCTGGTATTTTCCGAAGTGGAAAGGCGAAGGCGTCGAATCGCCCACTCGCTTCGATTGATGCGCCGCCTCGTTCTCCGCAGGAAATGGTCGATGTGATCAAACAAGTGCCGCCTCTTCTTTTTTCTCGTCAGGCATCAAAGCATGGATCGCGCTTTGCGCTTTGTCGGAAATTAACTTCCATTCCACTTCGATTCGTTTCATCAGGTTCGCCCAGAGTTCTTCTTTCTCGATGTTGCGCTGACGCCGCGTCTGTTTTCGAATCACTTTGTAATAATCCAAAGCCTTTTTCGCCGATTCTTCCTTGGAAAATTGCTCGGCGGTGCAACGCGCGCCTGCCCCGAGTTCTTTCAACAGTTCCGGGCTTTGGGAAATTTTTCCGATACAGGCGGCAAATTCTTGTTCGGTGGCTGTGCCGTCGAGGAGAAAACCATTTTTACCATTCTCCACAACTTCTCGAACGCCAGAGGCATTTAACGCCACCACGGGCAGACCCGCTGCCATCGACTCCGCGATGACCATTCCTTGCGTCTCGCTCATTGATGAAAAAGCAAAAATATCCATGGCGGCGTATGCATCGAACAGGTCCTGCCCGCTTTTCTTCCCGGGCATAATCAATCGACGCGCCAAACCTTTGGAGCGAAAGATGGCGCGGATTTTTTCCTCAGACGGCCCAGCGCCAACAATCAGAAATACCGCTTTTGGTTCCTGCTTAAGAAACCGGCAAACGGCGCGACAGAGGTATTCGAGATTTTTTTCCGGAGCAAGCCGCCCCAAATGCCCGACGACGAGTGCGTCCGTCGAAATTTTATTCGCAGCGCGAAACGCTTTGCCATCACCGCTGCTGAAACCTTTCACGTCGATGCCCGTGGGAATGACTTTAATCGGCACTTCCACTCCGCGACTTTTTATAAGTTCGGCAATGCTTTCACTTGGCGCAATCACGCCGTCGCACAAATTGGCGTAGCGCGTGGAAAGTTCGATCGCGAACTGCTTCAACGCGGGCGAATCTCCGGGAACGTAGTGCGTGTAATCTTCGTAGAGCGTGTGGTGAGTGAAAATTACAGGCACATGTTTGCTCGCCGCAATGCGCACCGCGGTGTCACCTAGTAAGAAGGGATGATGCGAATGAATTACATCTGCGGGAAATTCATCAATCGCGTCGTTGAAGAATCCGGCAATGGGCAGGCGCACCGAGAAGTCACTTCCGTTGAACTGCTGGAGCGCGGGAATCCTCACGACGTTTTTCTCCTCTTTGACCGGAGCGCCTTCCGGTTGCGCGAACGCCGGCGCAACCACCAGGACCTCGTGTTTGAGCCTCCGATATTCGTCGCAAAACGTGGCGACTGACCGCGCCACGCCGCCGACGTGCGGCAAATAGGTGTTGGTCATCATGCAGATTTTCATAATTTTGCCGGGATTGGTTGGGGCGTTAATAAAAACGTGTTGGCTCGGGCGACGCGAGTTTCGGAAGCGTATCCCGGAACAAGCACTTCAATCTTCGGCGATTCACCAAACCATTCGCCTTCGACGGAAACCTGGAAGTTATTCCCGCCGGGCTGGAACAGGATAGTGACGGAGCCGAAGCGCGTTAACGTGGGGCCAAATGAAAATGCTTTTCCGCTTTGCAACCAGCGCGGGAAAATTCCAGACCCAACGATGAGCCGGTCGTTTTCCTCGCGCACAAACAGATTGCGAATCATCAACGCCCATTCCGCCGCAGCCCAGATGTGTTGACCATCGCCCATGCAACCACCTTTCGTTTGCGGATGAATCGCCTCCGGCCATTGGCCAGTGGGACTCGCCAGTCGCGCCACGGTGTCAATCAATTCGAGCGCCCGCCAATCTCCCGCACGCAAAAGAACCTGCGCCATATGAATCGTGAGATAAGCGTTGATGCCGCTGTGAATCATGTTTTGGAAAAAACCTCCGTCGAAAAAACTGTGTTCCAAAAGATAGTCGGCCGTTTTGGAAATCCGAGTTTCGCCCGGTGGAAAAAGTTGCAGCGGAAAATCAGCGACCAGCGACCCGACCGCCCCGGCATCCATGCGGCGATGCGGTGATGCTGAGATGGCTCCCCTCGCCTCGCGGTCAGGGATGTGCTTGAACGACGCAATGATCGTGTCGAAATATTCTTCCGCGCCCTCGGCAAAGTATTTTGCTTTCTCCGGATTGC
Organism: Verrucomicrobiota bacterium; assembly: GCA_038316905.1. GTDB lineage: Bacteria > Verrucomicrobiota > Verrucomicrobiia > Limisphaerales > CANJXF01 > CANJXF01. Next base: position 2,276 of record JBBQAX010000232.1, read on the forward strand.
TCGCCTGCAGCAACTCCGCCGCGCAACGCAAACCCGCCACGCCCCAAAAATTGTCCCAATAATAAAAATCATTTGGACCCAGGTGTTCGGCGCTGAAGCCGGCGGGCAACAAACCGGCATGAGGTGCGTCAAGGTCGCGGGACAATCGCTTTTTCAAAATCCACTGCGCGCCTTTCTCAATAGAGACCAGCCATTTTTCCGGCGCACTTTCACCGGTCAGTTGGAGGTAACGATGATAAATCCAAATCGCCTCTCCGTTGGAATCCCACTCGCCGTCTTGCGAAAGAAAGTATCCCGCGTGCGTCTGGCGTTTTGGGAAAAGATCGAGCGCGCGTTTCGTTCGGGCGCGCGATCCCAGCGTAATCATCGCGTTCAAAATGAAGGCGGCATCGCGATACCAAAAGCGTTTGTAGGTGTAAGGGCCGGGGTAAACTTCATGAGGCGAATGCAATACGAGTGAGGAGATTGCCGTGTCGTAGAGAAATTGAATTTTCTCGTCGGGGACCTGGAGTCGGCTGAACGCCGCGATCTCATCGTTCCATTGCGGAACAGATTCGTAGGCGGGTTCTTTCTTGGAATTTAATTCGTCGCTGATTGGAACGTGGATTTCCAAAGATTTTTTCTTCAACGACGAAACGGAAAACAGTGCTGCTCCTGTTGCCATCGAAACCGGGCATTCGACTTTTTCGCTCGATTTTCCTCCTGCTAAAGCATGCAGAACGTCGCCTTCCTTGTAATTGCTGAAGACACATTTCTCAGGTGGCGTGTGAAAAATGATTTTGTCTTTCCCATTTACGATCCAGTTCTGCCCACCGCTTTCCGTGGCAATGGATTCGATGAAACTGATTCCCTCGGGATTGTAAGGTCGAAGGACAACGGCGAGCCGCGCGGATTCCGGTGCGTCAGCGGAAACGCGAATCACACAATGCGGATGTTTATCGACCAGCTGCATTTCGATCTCGGTGGAAATGCTCCAACCGTCCTCGGAAATGTAGTTGCGAATACGCAATTGATTCTTCGTTTCGACGGTTTGGTCGATGGTCTCCAGCTTGGATGGAATCAAGCGCCGCTTGTTTTCACCCAACAACCAGAAATCGAGTGACCATCCATCAAAATGCGGTGTGACGAGTCCGCGCGGATCAACGATCGGATAAAACGGAACATCCGGCAGCCCCACCGCGGTCCAGTTTCGATGCGTGAGATTGATGTGACTGAAAGAGAAAGCGCGTGGAATAAACGACGCATCAGACGGATTGAATTGGCGCTCCACCCAATACGGCCAAACCCAATCGAGATTATTTTGGATGGCTTTCGTGTTGATCAGCCCGCGCGCGTGAAAAAGAAAGCCGGCGCGAAGAAGTTCAATGGGTTCGGAGACTTCGGACGGTTGAGCAAACCCGCGGAGTTTGGATAAGAACCGAATTGGGTCCAAAAACCCGTAAGCCCGCGCCGTGCGCGCCGCGAAAAACCTCCATGGAATCCATTTCAAAAGCATAGTCACATTACAATACCTGCGGACTCCATTTCACCAAGTTACAAGGGCGATCTAAATCAGGCGTTTTACTCTCTGCTCGCTCAGTCTGGGGATGAGATCAAAAAATCAAAAGGGAGGCGCTGCGGAACAGTGGTTTTTGGGACGCGGCTATGTTCGCCGAGAACCAGCCGCAGCGCGTTGCCAAAGAGACACGCTTAAAACTTTTCGCCGCTTTCTCACGGCGAAGCGCTGCGGCTGGTCGAGGGACGACACAGCCGCGGTCCGACCGGATTACGAAACTTCGGCCTGCTTCATTTTTGATTCCCACTGCGACGTCAACGTCGCCAGCTTTTCCTGCACTTCCACAAGTTCGCGGTTGACCTGATTGGCGCGACCGGGTTGCTCGTAGGTTTCCGGTTTTTCGAGTTCAGCCGTGAGTTCAGTCTGACGCTTTTCCAAATCCTGGATTTCTTTTTCCAATAGCCACACCGTTTTCTGTTCGTCACGGTTTCCGCTGGAGCGCGACTGACGCTCCTGCGCTTCACGACGTTTCTGATCTTTGCGGCTTTCGCCGGGACGCGCTTCTTTTTTCACCTTCACTTCTTCCTTCGCACCGGAGGTCAACGCTTCACGCGCCGATGTCGCCTTGGATTTATCGAGGTAATATTGGTAATCGCCCGCGTACGGCGTGAGCGTTCCGGCGTTGACGTGGAGAACGCTATTCGCCAATGCACGAATGAAATAAACATCGTGACTGATGAAAACGAGCGTCCCTTCAAATTGTTTCAGCGCATAAACCAACGCATCGATACTCGACATGTCCAAGTGCGTGGTTGGTTCGTCCATCAGCAATAAGTTCGGCGGGTTGAGCAAAAGTTTGACGAGCGCGAGACGGCTTTTTTCTCCACCGCTCAACACGCTGACTTTTTTGAAAACGGAATCGCCACTGAACAAAAAGCAGCCGAGCAAGGTGCGGATGTTTTGTTCGGTCGTGCGATATTCGGTATCCATCGCTTCTTCCAAAACGGTGCGAGTCGCATCCAGCATGTCGCCGCGATATTGGGAGAAATATCCGGGCGTCACGTTGTGGCCCATTTCAACCACGCCTTTTTGCGGAACGAGAACGCCCGCGAGAATTTTTAACAAAGTCGATTTGCCCGCGCCATTGGGTCCGACCAACACGATGCGCTGACCGCGTTCCGCTTCGAAATTCATTCCGCGATAAACGACGTTTTCGCCGTAAGCCTGGTGAATATCGGTGAGACGAACGGCGCGCTGTCCGCTGCGTTGCGGTTGCGGAAAAGAGAAACTGACTTTCTTGTCGTCGCTTTCGGGTGGCGCCAACTTTTCCATGCGCTCCACTTGTTTCAATTTGCTTTGCGCTTGAGCGGCTTTGGAAGCTTTCGCGCGAAAGCGATTCACGAAATCCATCAAGTGCTCAATTTCCTTCTGCTGATTGTTGTAGGCGGCAAGATGCTGTTCTTCCTTCGCCGCTTTTTGCACGAGGAACTCATCGTAGTTGGCGCGATAACGAACCAGTTTGCTGTGGCGAATTTCCACGATGCTGCCGACCAACAGATTTAAAAACTCACGGTCATGGGAAATGACGACAATCGCGCCGGGATAATTGACGAGATATTCCTGAAACCAGATCAGCGTTTCGAGATCGAGATGGTTCGTCGGTTCGTCGAGCATCAACAAATCCGGTTCGTAAACCAGCAAGCGCGCCAGATGTCCGCGCATCACCCAACCGCCGCTCAATTCACGCGCCGGACGATCAAAATCTTTTTCTTTGAACCCAAGCCCCACCAAAATTTGTTTGGCTTTCGCGTCAAGTTGGTAGCCGCCGAGTTCGTGAAAGCGATTGTGGACGTCGTCGTGAATTTCTTCGGGATGCGCGGCTTCGGTTGGATGATCTGCGTCCCAAGCCATGATGATGCGACGCAGCTTTGTGAATTCCGGCGTGATGGCGGTGGCAAGTTCGATAATCGTTTCGTCGCCGATGGGCGCGCTTTCCTGCGGCAAATATCCAAGCGTGACGCCACGTTCGAGAATCACTTTACCGGCATCCGAACCTTCGTTGCCGAGAATCATGGAGAATAAAGTCGTCTTGCCCGCGCCGTTTGGCCCGACCAAACCGATCCGATCTTCGCGATTGATTTGCAAGGTGACGTCGTTAAACAAAACGCGCCCGCCGAAGGATTTGCTGAGACCTGAAATAGTTAACATGGATAAATAATAAAATCTGACGTTGTGGAAAAACCGAAAGAACCGGACGAATCAAGCGAGGACGAGAATCGGCTGAGGCACGCAATCACCCCAGCGCACGACGAAGCCGCCGTTATCGGCGCATTCTTCGGCTAAGGTGATTTCTTTCATCGCGCCCACTGTGCCTGCGAACGGAAGTTTTAGCAAGCATGCCCCCCATGCGGAGCAGGAGCGCGGACTTCAGTCCGCATCAACGTCATCTGCAATTTGGACATTGAAGCGGCGTGAACGCCACGCTCCGGGGCGTCGTAGCCGCGCTCGCCAGAGCGTGGTGCTGCACAGCTTCAACGCCACCCTCTGCCGAGGGCGGCTACGGGTCACGCTTTTCGCAAATCAATCCAGAATTTACTGCCTTCGCCCGGCTCCGATTCCAGCCCCACGGTCCCGCCCATGCGTTCGACCCCTTTGCGCACGATGGAGAGGCCGATGCCGGTGCCGGAAAAACGTGCGCCATGCAAACGCTCGAAGACGCGGAAGATTCATTCGTGTTGTTCCGGCGGAATGCCGACGCCGTTGTCCTCCACCCAGAGCCGGATTTTTTCGTCGCGCTCTTCCGCCGATAGACGAATCTTCGGCTGGACACCTTGCGGCATAAATTTAATCGCGTTGCTCAATAAATTAGCCAGGACTTGCGCGAGCATCGCCTCGTGGGCAAGCACCGTTGGCAGCGGCAGGATCGTTTCGATTTGAGTATCGGTGTGCTCGATCTCGCGGGCGTGTTGGTAAAGCGCGATGTCCCACGCTGCCTTCAATGACACACGCTCCAGTTGAGTTTCACTCCGACCCGCACGGCCAAAGGCCAGCAGGTCCATGATCATTTTATCCATGAACTCGGAGGAGCGGTTGATGCGTTCGAGATAATTACTGGCGGTTTCATTGAGTCCCTGCGCATGGTCATCAATCAATAGTTGGGAAAAACCCTGCATGGCCCGGAGTGGCGCGCGCAGGTCGTGCGCGATGGAATAAACGAACGCTTCCAGTTGTTCGTTGGTTTCCTTCAGGTCGGCGGTTCGTTCTGTAACTTTTCTTTCGAGGGTAAGGTTGGCTTCTTCAAGGGACCGCTTGGCTTCA
>JBBQAX010000233.1:0-7078 GCA_038316905.1 Verrucomicrobiota bacterium
GGCGGGAAGCTACTATGACTCTTCTGTCGCTGTGATCTCGCCTCCCAGTGGCATGACCGTTTCCGGGCCGGGACATGACAAGATGATCATTCTCAACAACGTCTTTCACACAGGGCAACAAAGCGGGCTGATTCAGTGGCGATCTGCGCCAGGCGGAAACTGGTCGCTTTTTGTCGCGAGTCCAGGATTCACCACCCGAAACGCCACCGGTTATTCCAATCTCGTTTTTTACATCAACGGCCCCAATGTCATCGCGGCGACCAATCTTCCAAAAGTGGGATTGGAAAGCAGCATAAACCAGAAAACGGCTCTTGTGCGGGTGAGCAATTATCTGGTGCAAGGTTTGGACGGCGACACGAACACATGGCAGCTCGTGAGCATTCCGCTCGCAGACTTCCAGCCTTACAACGGCTTCACGTTATCGCAGTTCAAAGATGTAAATTTCAATCAGGACAGAACGGACGGCGTTACCAACACCATTTGGCTGGATGGAGTCCGAATTGTGGTTCCTGCCTCGCCGCCCAGCGCGCCGTCGGCTGTGGTGACTCGCACCGGAGATCGGAGTGTCGGGTTGCATTGGGACGGCAACCCGGAGGCGGACATCGCGGGTTACAATGTTTACCGGTCTCAGGCAACGAATAACACGTTTGTCAAAGCCACTATCAATCCTGTGGTAAACTTGAGCTTCGCCGACTTGTCAGTCAGCAACGATCAAACCTATTTTTATGTTGTGCGCGCGGTTCGCGGCAATGGACAGGAAAGTTCGAACTCGGCCATCGTTGATGCCACACCGCAAAGCTTTGAGAATGATGATGAATTTTTGGAATACCTCCAGCGGACGGCGTTTGACTATTTCTGGTATGAAGCCAATCCGACGAATGGACTGGTGCGCGATCGCAGCCAGCCAAACTCCGCGTCCAGCATTGCGGCGGTAGGTTTCGGGCTGACAGGAATCGGAATTGCGGTGGATCGTGGCTGGATTACACGATCGGCGGGTCTGGATCGCGCTCTCAGCACGCTTCGGACTTTGTGGGAAAAACCCCAAGGCAGTGAATCTTCAGGCACGATTGGTTACCGGGGTTGGTTTTATCATTTTCTGGACATGAAAACCGGTTTGCGCGCCGGTAGTTCGGAACTCTCCTCGATTGACACAGCGCTGCTCCTCGCGGGTGTGCTTTATTGTCGGCAATATTTTGACGGTTCAGACCCCAATGAAATGATCCTGCGGGATTTGGCCAGTTCCATTTTCAATCGTGTCGATTGGCACTGGATGGCAAACGGTCAGACCTCCTTTACGCACGGCTGGCGACCTGAATCGGGTTTCATAAGCTTTCGATGGACCGGTTACAGCGAGGCCATGATTCTTTACTTGCTCGGGCTAGGCGCGGCGACCAACCCGATGCCGCCCGCCGCCTGGGCCAACTGGACGAGCGGTTACCAGTGGCGAACCAATGACGGTTACAGCTTTGTTCAATTCCCGCCGCTTTTTGGCCACCAGTATTCGCATTGCTGGATTGATTTTCGCCATATCGCTGACCCTTACATGCAGGCTAGATCCAGCACCTATTTCGAGAATTCACGACGCGCCACACTCGCCCAAAGGCAATACTGCATCGCGAATCCCCAACAGTTTGGCTATACCAGCAATGTCTGGGGATTGACCGCTTGCGATGGACCGGGATCGCCGGGATACTTCGGCTATATCGCCCGCGGCGCGCCACCGCCTGAAAATAACGATGGTACAATTGCTCCTACAGCGGCGGGTGGTTCGCTGCCTTTTGCGCCGGAAGTTTGCTTGTCAGCGCTTCGATACTTCTACGACCAATTTCGCACGAATATCTGGACGGTTTATGGCTTCCGGGACGCGTTTAATCTGCGGGCGAACTGGTGGGATACCGACGTGCTTGGCATTGATCAAGGGCCGATTCTGATCATGGCGGAAAATTATCGTTCACAGAAGGTCTGGAAAACTTTCGCGCAAATTCCAGAGCTGCAGCGTGGGCTGGCAGCAGCGGGCTTCATTAATCTTTCTTTCGTTTCACCGCTCTCACTGACCCAGGACCGAACGTCACGTGATTTCACATTAAGCTGGCTGGCTTCGACGGGAGGTTCTTATCAGGTCGAATATTCGCCTGATTTGTTTGCCTGGCGGGCATCGCCCGGGTTAGTGCGCGCGACAAACAACGGAACGATAAATTGGGTCGATAACGGTCCACCCGCAACCGTGTCCGATCCTGAAACGGCGTTAGAGCGATTTTATCGAGTGTTTCGCTTAGGTAAGTGACTGCGTCAGAGGTGCAAGAGAGAATAACGTTTCACTAAACGAAAAGACACTGACCGCGAGCGATCAGTGTCTTGTAGAACAGCAAAAAACTTCCTGGGAGAGCGTCGCCTCAAACTGGATTTAGCTCCGTCGGCGAAGTGCAACCAAACTGGCGATTCCCAGTCCGAGCAGCACGAAAGTCCCTGGCTCGGGGATGGGAACGAGAACGAAATCATCCACCACAAACGCTTGACCTCCACCCATGGGATTCGATGTTCCCCCGATCATTGACACTCGGGCCCGCACGCTGGCCGCACCGGCAGGAGCAGTCGCACTGACAGAGTACTCCTTATAGTTGAAGGCTTGGCCATTTGGAACGAAAAGCCCCGCAGCGACCAAATCGAGTTCCATACTGCTTAAGGGAATTAAACTTCCGCCACCATCTAGAAAGTCGATTGCGAATAGAGAACTTTGCGCCAGATAATTGGCCTCGGCACCAGCCCAGCCGGTGAGAGTGTACGTCATGCCCGGGGTGGCGGAAGTATCTTGATAAAAATTTGCTGTGGCCGGGCCGTCCGCCCCACCGCCAGAGAAAGCCTTGAAAAATACAGCCCAATCATCGGGAGTAACAGGGGTAGGAGCTGGACCCGCCCACGGTTCAGAGGAAAGCTCGTCCTCGTAAGGGCCGCTGATGCTTCTGGAAGCTTCATTGATCCAACCACTTGGTTTTGGCAGAAAAAAACCGCTCACAATCTCCTGTTGGTACGTGGCGTCAAGACTGCCATTGATCAGCAAGTTTGCTTTCGCCACGGTGCTTGCAAAGCCGAGGATTGCAATCAAGGCCAGCAATTTTTTCATCAGGGAATCTTGAAAAAATGCTTTTCGGAGCCGAGTTGATGACGCGGTTTTCGGTGAAGCCGACTTCACGGTGATTTCTTCTGTTTGTATTTTCATGACGTTTGATTTCTAGAGGTTAAATGGTTTTCCGTCGTGTAGAGTCTTTGCTTTCCAATTGTTAGCAATTTGCTTTTCCTTGTGGGTTCGCTGGCACCTTGAGTCTGACTAGTCTCGCTGTCAATCACTATTCATACGATCTCAAGAGCTTGCCATCGTTAAAAACCTCGCATGGATTACGGCAAATACACCGCCCGATAGAAACGCTCTTTCGAATTCGGAGAGCCAGAGTCGACCACTAGCGTTGGAGACGACATCACGATGTTCGTACTCATTGGTATCCAGATAGTCGGGCTGAGGGCGGTCGCATAATCCACTCGGTAGGTATCGCCGATCTTACCGAAGATTGTAACAGTTGGATAAAAACTAATGCCGCCGATCGCGAGCGCCGCTTCTGCGCTGGGAACCATACCGGTTCCGTTGCTGACCAATACTCGGTAATGTCCGACATTAGTGACCGAGACCCCAGTGATGGTGAGCGTCTGGCTGCCTGCGCCGGAAATATTGCCACCATTAACGAGATTTGTTCCATTAAGTTGCCATTCATATGAAACCCCCTGGCTATTGGAGACACCCACGGTAAAAGTCACGTTCGCGCCCAGGGAAACGGTTTGGTGAACCGGCTGGTTCGTAATCACCGGCGAGCCGGGCGGTGCTATGGAAGTCAGCTCGAATGCGTCCGCTACGAACGCCTGATCGCCACCCGATGGATTGGAAAAGGCGTCGATTATCGAAACGCGCGCCCGCACGGTGACCGTGAGAGCAGGCGCGGCGGCCATTACCATGTATTGAGCATAGCCAAAGGAATTTCCGTTTGCTGCTCCCAGTCCAGAAGCCTTCAAATTGTTTGTCGATCCGCCGATCACACTATTTCCAGCGTCGAGAAATTCGATGGCCAACTGCGATTTCGTTATCACGTTGCCGGGATCTACACCTACATAACCGGCACCGGCACCGGCGTAGCCGGTAAGGGTGTACGTCCGACCGGGAGCGCCCGGATTATCTTGATAAAGGTGCGTAGTAACGTTGCCGTCGTCCACGGTTCCACTGAACGGCTTGAAGAACAAACCTTGTCCGCCGGGAGCCGCAAAGTTGGCAAAACCCTCGGACGAGGCGCCGTCGAAAAACGGGCCGGAGATGGCTCTCGACGAATCCACGACCCAGTCAGTTGGCGTCGGCAAGTTCTGGCTGGAAACTGAAGTGGCATCGAGAAGACCATTCGACAATTCGTTGGCATTTACCGCGCCAGTTCCCCAGATTGCGAGGCCAGAAACCATAATCAAAGTTAACAATCGTTTAATCAGCGACCCTTCAAAGACAATCTTTGGGAGGCGGGTTGATGATGATGGCTCGGTTTTCGATGTGAATGGTTTCATAACGGCTTTTTCCATTTGTGTTTTCATAGGTTTTGATCCTTCGGTTCGTTGGTTTTCGCTGATCCTTGTTGAGTCGCGCTTATTTGCCTGGCTTCTGGAAACAGAAGTTCGCCGGAAAGTTCTCCAGTTGCTTTTGGTGTGAGGCCATTTACTGCTGGGAAATTTTCTGTGTCAACCAATTACCTGATAATTCTTGGCTCCACGCTCGTTCAGAGCAGGCCGGAAAATTCGTAACGCACCACAAATGAATCGATTGCGAGGTGTTTGAGACGGGGAAAAATATTATCGGTAAAGATTGCTTGCCCTCTCCCTCTCAAAAGCTAGTGTGTCGCATCCCAATGAATATGGTTATCAACGAACCGTTCATCCCCCGTGTCGATCGTGCTTTCTGTTTATCCCTGAAACGTAGTTTGGCGGAACGAGCTTTTACGTTGATCGAATTGCTCGTGGTCATCGCCATTATCGCCATTCTGGCTGGGATGTTGTTGCCCGCGCTCTCCAAAGCGAAGTCCAAGGCGCAAGGAATTCAGTGCATGAACAACGGAAGGCAACTCATGTATGCATGGCTCATGTATGCGCACGACAATGATGATCGCGTGGTGGGAAATTTTGGGTTTGCAGAAACGGAGGCAGAGATCACTGCGGGCAGTGCTTCCCAGGACTATCAATACCGAACCTGGGTTGGCAACGTCATGAAATGGAACACCGAGCCGCAGATGATAGATCCTGACTTGATGAAGCGGGCAGGCCTGGGATCTTATGTCGGTGGTAATTTGGGCATTTACAAATGTCCGGCCGACAAGTTCCTGAGCGCTCCACAGAGGAATGCGGGGTGGAGTGCGCGTCCGCGCTCCATATCCATGAATGCGTATTTCGGTCCGATCAGTCCCGGTTGGAACGGTGGAGCGAACGTTTTCGATACGGCCTACCGGCAGTTCACAAAGTTGAGTTCGCCGCCCAAGCCCGCTGACTTTTATGTGATGGCGGATGAACACCCCGACAGCATCAACGACGGTTATTTCCGGCCGATTTTTACAGGTTTAGGAAACCTCACCAGATGGAACGATTTGCCGGCTTCATTTCACAATGGCGCTGGCGGCTTCTCTTTCGCGGATGGACATTCAGAAATCCACAAATGGAAAAGCACAGTAGTAACCATCCGTCCGGTGAGACTCTCAGCCGGAGTCCAGCAGATCCCCTTCAGTTCTGACCTGCCGAATGCCACCAATGATGCCGCGTGGATCGCGTCACGATCAAGCGTGCTGAAGTGAAACACGTTCTTGGTATGACGGATTCGTCATCTTCGGAAATTTCATGAGTATTGAGGTTGAATCTGGTTTAATATGTTTGGCCACGAAAGAGAATATTTATCGAGTTCGCGCCGTTGCTGGCGTTGAAACTGAAAGAGTCGACCCATTGACCGCTAGCCATACAAGTCCTTTGGCCCGTAAAAGGGTCAGTCCAGAATGTAAGGCACGGTGATCAAAAAATAATTTGTTCAAAATGCAGTTTTGTAATTGTACAAATTTGCGGATGTTTTAAACCACACGTTCTGCCGGGGGATTTCGCACCGGCTTTTGGGTCGACCGCCGTTCTCAACTCGACCAGTTACGCGCCCAATCCGAACACTGGCGGGCAGTCCTCTTTGAGCCGTTTGTGCGAATTCTTTGGGCCTTGGTTGCCCGCCCTTTTGTCTCCCACCATCAAGGGATCGTTCGTCCCGACCGCGCCGAACCGCGCTCCGTCAAACGCCGACCCAAGAACTTCCGCTTGCTCACAAACCGCACCATGAAATGTTCGTGGAACGCAACCGGAAGCAGTCGCAAAAACCATCGAAACACGCCCTTATCTAAGCGCCATTCAGGACTGACCCCTTTACAGCTTCGCCGCCTACGCGCTCAACGCGAAATGTAAAAAAATCGTGGAGCTAACGCCGCTCCCACCCCGGACACAAGCGGGTAGCGTGTTCTTGACTGGGCTGGGTGTCCTCTCGAATTCGCCTTATCTGCTTTCTTTATAATGTAAAGCAGTTATTACGGACATTCTTACACTATTAGCAAAACAGTGACTTTATTAACGTTATAGAAATAATAAAATACCCAAACGTAGCTTGTTCTCGTTGAGATGTTTACCCATACGCATGGTTGATTATTGAGCGCAAGTGCTCGCCTTGGCATGATCCAGGCTAATACATAAATCACCCCAACTAATATAAACTACAACCGCATGAAAGACCTAAAAACATGTCAAAAACATATATTAAAACCGGGGTCCCGCTCAATCGGCCATTATTAATCGCTGGGTTTGCACTTGCCCTCCTCCTGCCAAATCAGACCGTTAAAGGCACCACTCCACCTACGGTGGATCTTGGAACGGCCGGCAATTTCGCGATCCTCGCCGGCTCCGCGATTACCGATGCCGGTGGCGTATCCACGATCGCCAGAGGCGATGTCGGGTTGAGTCCAGCCAGCGGATCTTTTATTGG
>JBBQAX010000234.1:0-7012 GCA_038316905.1 Verrucomicrobiota bacterium
TGCTCCCATTTCGTTTCGCCGGTCTTCGCATCGACGCAGACGAAATTTTTATTCGCGCCCTGGCTGTAGAGAAATCCTCCTGCGTGAACCGGCGTCGCGATGTTGATCTTGAGTTTTTTGTTGGCCCAAACTTCATTCGCATTCAACTGCTTTCCCTGTTTTGCGATTTCAAAACAGACCAGCCCGATGGTTTGAGAATTCACGACGATGTTGTTTCCGAAAATAACTGGAGTTCCGGTGTGTCTTTTTGCGCCGGTCTTCAACGGAACGCGCCAAAGTTGCTTTCCATCTTTGCGGTCAACGCCCATCAAGGAATCTGCCGTGAAGGCAATGACTTGTTTGACGCCAGCAAGAGTTGCGACCTGTAGCGAGGAATAGGCCGCTTCTTCGTTGCCTGATTTCCATAAAACTTTTCCGGTGAGTTTATCGAAGCAAACGAGCGTCGCGCCATTCGTGCTGCCGACGGGAACAATCACGGCATTTCCTTCCGCGATGCCAGAGCCGTTGTTACCGCGCCGCGCGGCTGTCCCTTCACCGCCTTTGCTGCCGAGGAATTTTACGCCAAAATCTTTTTCGAAACTTGCGCCCCAGAGAATTTTCCCGTCCGCGAGATTCAGACAACGAAACTCGCCGTTGCAGGATTGAGCATAGACGCGGTCGCCGTCGATGAACGGTGTGCTGCGTGGGCCTGCACCCCATTCGTCCGCGTAACGATCGGCGATGGAGGTTTGCCAGATTTCTTTTCCGGATTTCGCATCCAGCAGATGAACGACTTCTTTTCCGACGTTTTCATCGAAGTAGAGCAGCTTTCCAGAGGCGACGATGGGAGAAGAAAATCCACCGCCTACATGGATTTTCCAAACGGGATTAAGTTCGGAAGGCAATTTCGTGAGAAACGTTTCATCGGCAGAAACGTGGCTGTCGCGAGTGGGGCCGAGCCATTGTGGCCAATCACTCGCGAAAGAGGAAAAGCACCCAAAAAGGAAAATGAAAATTCCACATTTCATTACTGGTTCAAAACGTGGTTTGTAACGGAACATGTGGGCGCCAGCCAAACCTGTTTGATCGTAAGTTTGCCTCGCGAAGGACAGCGCATTTTTGTTTGTACTTCTTCTAAAGTTGGTGTGCCCCTCCACAGATATTCGACCAAGTCATTGATCGTTGGGGTCGCATTCGTTGGCTTTTCCTTTTCCAATGCCCACTGCTGCTTTGCGCCTTCGATTTGGCGGAGATTATTAATGCAGCGGTTTTGCAGTGAAGGTCGGCGGCCGGTCGGAGCTGGAATCATTATTAAACAAAACGCTGAAAGGAAAAACCCGACAATCGAATAGAGAACGATTCGAGATTTCGTCGCAGCTTGCATTGCTGGCTTACCACGTTCCATCCGCCAAGGCTGAAACGGCATTTCTGGCCAACGCCGCTGCAATCAAGGGAATCGCCTGACGTTCCGCGCTGCTCAAGTCACTTCCCACGCGAACGGTGGTGCGCCCTCGAACGATCTGGTTGAGATTGGTTTTACCAGTGCTGCGTTCGATGGCGACGATGCGTGCGCTCACGACAACGGTGTAATCGCGAACCGTCACGATATCGCCCGGCTGATAGGAAATGCCGCTGCGATCATAGTCAAGAATCACGCCGTTGACGATCAGGTCTCCGTCATTCTGCGTGGCGAGCCGGTAGGTTCCGTCCTGTTGCAATTGTTTGCGCATCGCTTGCGTGATCGGCTCGCTCAAGCGGGGTTCGAAAGAGTTGTTTTGAAACGGATTTATCTGCACCGATTGTTCCCCGGCGACACGGCCGTTGGTGGGGCCGAGCCGATAACCAGCGCAACCGGACACCAGCAGCAGCGGCACGAGAAAAATGATCGCGCGGAATCGCATCTTAATTTTGTCCCGCCTGTTTCTTGAGCGCATCGATTCGTTCGCGAGCGGTGGCGGCGAGAGGGGATTCAGGATCTTTGAGCAGAACTTCGTTATAATAAATCAATGCGCCGTCCCATTTCTTATTCTTCTCGTAAAATTTGGCTGTTTGAAAACTGCCGCGCGCCTGTTCGCTTTTCAGTGACGCAATCAACTTTTGCGCTTCCGCACCTCGCGGATCTCCAGGGAATAACGCCTGAAAATCGGAGAACGTGGCAATCGCGTTTCCTGCGACTCTTTGAACATTTTCAGCGGTGGACGCTTGTTTGTTGTTGGCAAGTCCCGCTTTGTAAACCGCTTCCGAGGCGATATCTTTGCGATCGTTGTAACGGTCCGCGGCGCGTTCGTAAGCTTTAACCGCTTCGTCATATTCAGATTGTTTTTCGCGAGCAGCGCCGATGTTCATCTGCGCCTGAGGAGCGACGTCGCTGTAAGGCCCATTGCGAATAACTTTCGCATACATATCGGCCGTCTTTTCCATCGAAGGCAAAAGCGGGATCACTCCCCAAAGTTTGAAGCGCTGGCCGTTCAGGAAGCGGGTCGCGATCTGGAATTGGCGATTGAGAATATCCTGGTGGTTTTCGATCTTCGGATATTTCTCGAGAACTTCCTGATAAGCCTTGAACGCCTTTTCGTCATTTCGATCGGCTTCGTAGCAACGGCCAATCAGATACTGGGCTTGCGGAGCGTAATCGGACAGCGGCCAGACTTTGACGACGCGGCGTGCAGCCTTGAGCGCCAGGCTGAAGTCGTTTTGATCGAGAGCGGTTTGAGCGACTTCAAGTTGGTCCTGGGCACGGGTGCGTTGCCAGCTTCCTTTTTGACCTGATGACTCGTAATTCCAGCCTTCACCGGGCGTGTAAATCAGCGGGGCAGGCGAGCGGAATGGCAAAGCAAACAAGCAAAGCGAAATCAGGGCAGCGCGAACAAACCAATTCATGTGAATGACCGTAACGAAGCGGTTTTCTCAAGTCAAGGCAGGCACCTTCGAGGCGGCTCGAAATCCCTTTTTATCCTTTGAAAATGATCACCACGCCGTAATCCGTCATGTTCTGGCGCGAGTTCAAATCAAAGTGACTGTAGGTAATCGTGTTCACGCTCACCACGTCTCCAGGCGGAATTTTCCCCAGGAATTCTGAAACAACTTCATCGAAGCGATCATGGCCGACCTCGAGACATTCCGTGCGTTTGATGGTCCGGATGCGAAGTTTTTTCTCGCCATCTTTGGCCGTGACTTCCAATGGACGCGGTGCCTTTTTAATCAAGACTTCCGTGGGCGTCGAATGCACGGGGACATTAAATTGTTTAATTTCCTTCGCCGCCGCCGACGTGGAAATGGGATTGATCGATTGAATCAATTGCGGTTCCGCCTCCGGAATCGTGATGTTCTGCCCGCAGGTGGGGCATTCGATCTCGCTCCCAGCTCCAGACGGGTTGACTGAGAGTTCCTGGTCGCAGTGAATACATTTGAAAATCAGGTCCATAATTTATTTGGGTTCAATGCGGGATGCGTCATTAAAATAAAACTTTAGCGGCGACAACTCCAGAACTTTTCCACCCATTATTGATATGTTTTTTCCAACTGTTTCATCCGGGGATAAACCGGCGACGTCGGCAATGTCCGCTGTTTGACACGCTTGAAAACTTTCTTCGCTTCCGCAGGATTTTTCTGCGCCACCAGAACAACGAAATCTAATTCAATCCACGCCAGGCGCGGATCGCTCATTGTTTTTCCGTAACGAACCAGAAACTGCCGCAAACCCGCAGCGCCTTGTTGTTGCGCCGCTTGAAGTTGACCTTCGAGTCCCGCTGGCAAGCCCGCCAATTCCGCGCCGGTCACAGATGACTTTGCCTCGACTGCTTGCACTTTGGCCTTCTCTTTCCCACGAATATCAATCCAGTAAGAGTAAATCTGCCAACCGCCAAACGCGGCTCCTGCGATGATGAGAATTGCTATGACAGCTTTCATGTTTCTTGTATCCGTTCGATGCGCGCCCCGAGTTTCCGGAGCTTGGCGTCAATCTTTTCGTAACCGCGATCTAGATGGTAAACGCGATTGACCTGCGTTGTGCCTTTTGCGGCCATGCCAGCGATGACCAATGCTGCTGAAGCCCGCAAATCGCTCGCCATCACTGGCGCGCCGCTCAAGGGTTTTCCGCCTTTGACGATGGCGCTCGGACCTTCAATGGCGATGTCCGCGCCAAGCCGCGCGAGTTCGCTCACGTGCATGAAACGTGATTCAAAAATCCTTTCCGTGATAATGCTGATGCCTGGCGTCAACGCCATTAGCACCATCATTTGCGCCTGCACATCGGTTGGAAATCCCGAGTAAGGAAGCGTGGTGATATCAACGGGTTTAAGTTTTCCGCCGCGCTTCACTTTCAGCGATGTGCCCACCCGTTCGATTTTCGCTCCCGTCTCGCGCAATTTATCCAACACGGCGTGGAGATGATCGGCCCGCGCGCCGTGAATGGTGATTTCACCGTTCGTCGCGGCCGCTGCGATGGCGAAAGTGGCGGCTTCAATCCGATCTGGAATCACTTCATGCTCCGCGCCATGCAGAGTTTTCACACCTGTGATCGTGATCGTCGGACTGCCTGCGCCGGAGATTCTTGCTCCCATGGCGATGAGAAAATTCGCGACGTCCACCACTTCGGGTTCGCAAGCGGCGCTTTCGATAATGGTGACGCCGTCCGCCAGACTCGCCGCCATCATGATGTTCGCGGTTCCCAGAACCGTCGGGCCAGCGCGACCGCCCAAAAATAATTCGCCGCCTTTTAATTTTGGCGCGACGACGTGAACATATCCGGCTTCGATTTTGATTTTTGCCCCGAGCGCTTCGAAGCCTTTCAAATGCAAATCGATCGGGCGCGCGCCGATGACGCATCCGCCAGGAAGCGAAACCGTCGCTTTGCGCAAACGTCCGAGCAACGGACCCATGATGCAAACCGAGCCGCGCATTTTACGGATCAATTCGTAATCGCCGTAAGGTTTGATTTTCGCGGCGTGAACTTTGAGCGTGTCTCCGTCCAACTCGACCTTCGCGCCCAGCGACGTCAAAATTTGACCCATGAACTTTACGTCACTCAGGTCGGGGACGCGACGGATGACGCAGGGTTCTGAGGTGAGAAGCGTTGCCGCCATGATGGGCAACACGGCGTTTTTCGCGCCGCTGATGGTGACTTCGCCATGCAGCGGAACACCGCCTTTGATGAGTAAGCTGTCCATGTTTTATTTATTTAAGGCAAAGGCGCAAAGGAACGAAGGCGCAAAGTTTAAATTAAGATTCCGAGAGATATTTTTTGTTTCGATCTGCATCCGAATACGTTCCTGGCGGCTCTGCGTGTTTGCGTTAATTTTTCTTCGCGATCAGGAATCTTTCGCGTTGAGTGTAATCACGCTCGACCGCTTCGACAATCCACTTTTGATTTTCGAAGATATCGCGAATCAATTCGGCTTGTCCTTCGCCGTATTCCATCATTAATCGGCCGTCTGGTTTGAGGCGCGCTTGGGATTTTTCCGCGAGCATTTTGAAAAATTCCAATCCATCTGCACCGCCGTCGAGAGCAAGTTTGGGATCGTGATCACGCACTTCTGGCTCGAGGGTGAGGATTTCCGCGCTGGGGATGTAGGGGGGATTAGCGACAATCAAATGGAACGTTTGTGGTTCAGGGATTGCCGCGAAACCGTCGCCCTGATGAAATTGAATCCGTTCGATAACTTTGTGCCGCGTCGCATTTTCACGCGCCACATTCAGCGCGTCATGGGAAATATCGACGGCGTGGATCTCAGATTCCGGACATTTCACCGCTAACAGGACCGCAAGACAACCACTGCCGGTTCCAAAGTCCAAGGCCGCTGAGGGTTGAGCGTTGCGAGTTGAGAGGAATTTCCACGCGCGCTCGGCAAGAATTTCCGTTTCGGGTCTGGGAATTAGCACGTGACGATTTACCGTGAATTCCAGTCCGCAAAAATTCGCGGTTCCGACGATGTGTTGAAGTGGTTCGCGATTTCCGCGTCGCTTAACCAAATCACGAAGTTTCTCCAGTTCGGCGTCGGAAAGCGGGCGTTCGAAATTCAAATACAATTTCATTCGCGGCATTTGCAAAACGTGGGCGAGGAGAAGCTCCACTTGCAACCGCGGCGACTCGACTCCTTTTCTGGTCAGGAATTCTGCGCTGCGTTGAATCACTTCAAGAACGGTCACGCGCGGAAACTAAGTTTTGTGTGCGTCGTTCAAAAGAGAAAAGTTGCCTCAGCTTGCCCGCTAGTTCACAAGAACCTTGAAGAAGCGCGTGCTCCCTCCTATTTTTACGGGAATGAAACGTTTTCTTCTTCTGATTCTGTCGGGAGTGATTTTCCTGCAAATCCCGCTGCTCGCGCAGGACGCCAACACGGCGGCGGCCATTGCCGAGAGACAGGAAGCTGAGGAACGTTACAAGCGAATGAGCGCGGACGTTGAAAGCGTGCTGGCTTCAAATATCGCGCTCCAGAAAAAAATCTCCGCGCTCGAAAACGAATTGGTGAGACTGCGCGAGGAACAATCCCGTCGTGCCGATGACAACAGCACTGCTGAAAGTGTGCGGAAGCTCGCGGATAAAATTCAAGAGGTAGATAGAAAACGCGAGTCTGACAAGGACTTGATCCTCGCTGAAATCAAGACGATTGGAAAAACGCTTTCCGCTCCAGCCACCCGCCAGAGATCAACCGTCACGCCTGAAACGAAATCGAGTCCGGAGAAGGGTTATACTTACGAAATTCAGTCGGGCGATACGTTGTCGGCGATTTTGAAGGACTACAATGCCGAGTTTAAAGCCAAAGGGATGAAGACTTTGACCACCACACAGGTCGAGAACGCGAATCCGAACGTGAGCTGGAATAAATTGAAAATCGGCCAGAAGATCGTCATTCCGATGCCGGGAGAATAACCGAATTAAGCAAATAATGGGCGCCATGGGTGTAATTAAAAGTGGGTGAGGAAAGTGAAGGTTTTCGGCGAATAAAATGTACAAATATAGCCATTTCATTAAATACAGTGGGGATGAAAGAGAAAAGAAGAGCGGTCTCCGATCTGAGTGTAGAGGAGCTGGACT
>JBBQAX010000235.1:0-7010 GCA_038316905.1 Verrucomicrobiota bacterium
GCCGTGAACGATGAGGACAGATCCGGTTGCCGAAGTTAGCGAAGGTAATTTCCAGCCAATGATCTCGCCTGACTCATTTTTCCACGGCAGGAAACCTTCTCTCGCGGCCATGACTCCAGCAAGGCCCTCATTCAGTTTCGAGGGGAAATAAATGAGGTTACGTTGAAACGTGCAACTGACCGCGCACAGCAAAACGTAAAGGCCAATCAATGTGATCAACATGCGAAGTGCCTTTTTTATTTTCAGCGGTGTTTGCATGAATTCATCCGCTGCGACGACGGAAAATTGCTATTCCTTTTTCGCGGCAGCTTTCAGTTCGATGTGCAAATCGCGGAGTTGTTTTGGTTCAACCGTGCTCGGCGAATCGGTCATCAGGTCGGTGCCTTTGGCGGTTTTCGGAAAAGCGATGACGTCGCGGATGCTTTGGGTACCACACAAAATCGCAATTAAACGATCAAAGCCAAGCGCGATGCCACCGTGTGGCGGTGCGCCGTATTTGAATGCTTCGAGCATGTAACCAAATCGCTCTTTCACCATGTCGGGCGGGATTTGCAGAATTTCTTCAAAGATTGTTTTCTGCACGTCCGGTTGATGAATACGGATTGAGCCACCGCCAAGTTCAACGCCGTTCACGACGATGTCGTAATGTTGGCCGCGAACGCGTTTTGGTTCGGTTTTCAGGAACGGAATATCTTCCGTGACCGGCGCGGTGAAGGGATGATGGCTCGAATACCAGCGGTTCTGTTCGCGGTCGAAACCGAGCAGCGGAAATTCGATTACCCAAAGAAAATCAAAACGGTTCGCGTCGATGGTCAGTTTCCCCTGCCCTTTCAAAACGTCGGCGCAGTAGAGGCGAATTTTGCCGAGAATTTCACAGGCGTTCAGCCATTGGTCGGCGGCGAATAAAATCAAATCGCCTTCTTCAATCTTCAACTTTTCGATGAGCGCCGCTTTTTCAGCCTCGTTGAAGAATTTTACGATAGGCGATTTCCATTCGCCATTTTCGACTTTGATAAAGGCCAAACCTTTCGCGCCAAAACTCTTGGCGTAATCCGTCATGGTTTCGAGCTGCCCTTGCGTAGCGCCGGCCAAACCTTTGGCATTGATCGCTTTGATCACGCCGCCATTTGCAACGGTGCCGCTGAAAACTTTGAACGTACTGGCGCGAAATTCTTCGGTGAAATCAACCAACTCCATACCGAAACGGGTATCTGGTTTGTCGATGCCGAAACGGTTCAACGCTTCTTCAAATGAAATGCGCTTGAACGGCGTCGGCACATCGACGTTCAGCGCGATTTTCCAAACGCGTTTCAGCAAACCTTCGATGAGCGCGTAAATATCTTCGCGTTCGATGAAGGACATTTCGATATCGACTTGCGTAAATTCCGGCTGGCGGTCGGCGCGCAAATCTTCGTCGCGATAACAACGGGCGAGTTGAAAATATTTTTCCACACCGGCGACCATGAGGATTTGTTTGAACTGCTGAGGTGATTGCGGCAGCGCGTAAAACGTTCCGGGATCGCGGCGGTTTGGGACGAGAAATTCGCGCGCGCCTTCAGGAGTGGATTTGAAAAGCGTCGGCGTTTCGACTTCGAGAAAACCTTGTTCATCCATGTAGGAACGCGTGGCAATGGCGACCTTCGAGCGCACGCGCAAGTTGCGCGTCATCTCTGGTCGACGCAAATCAAGATAGCGATATTTGAGTCGCAATTCCTCGTTCACTTTGTTGGCGAGTTCAGGATCATCGACGGGAAACGGCAGAACATCCGCGTTGTTTAGCACCGTCAATTCTTTGACGAGAACTTCAACCTGGCCGGTCGGAATTTTTGTGTTTTCAGTTCCAGCGGGACGGACGCGCACTTTTCCACTTAGCGAAATGACGGATTCGCTGTGCAGTTTGGATGCCTGATCGAACAGTTCCTTACTCAAATCGGAAGGATCCAAAACGGTTTGCGTGCGACCTTCGCGGTCGCGCAAATCGATGAAGAGAACTCCGCCGAGATCGCGGCGCGAATGGACCCAACCGGCCAAAGTGACAGTTTGCCCGGCGTGATCCGGGCGCAGTTCGTTGCAATGATGTGTGCGTTTCATTATAAAATTGTTAAAAGGGCGGCCTTGCAGCGCGGTTCAAATCCCACGACGCGCGGCAGCACGTCCCTACCGGGAAATTGAGCGCGGATGTTGGCGGGAATCAACCCTGATTCAAAGCGAAAATTTTAGAAGTTTGCCTGCCTGGGTGTGATTAAAAGTGGGTGAGGATCGCGGCTGTGTCGTCGGCGACCAGCCGCAGCGCTTGGCAATGAGAGAGCGGTGAAGTGTTTTCAAGTGTGCTTCTTTGGCAACGCGCTGCGGCTGGTTCTCCGCGAACACAGCCGCGGTCCGTAGGATTGAATTCCAAAATTCTCACCCACTTTTAATCGCACCCTGCCTGCCTGGAAATATCCTGATGGATGGCATGCGTTCGAATCAACGCTTGCAATCTGTTGATGTGGAAATCCAAAGAACACAGCCGTGCTTCTGAACTCAGGCAGCTTTTTTAGGATGGGTGCCCAAGGCGCGCTCGTAGCATTCCATGGCCTCAGCAAAACGTTGCAGCCGGTTGAGAACCCCGCCTTTATACAAGTAAGCCACGGTCAGTGAATCGTCGGCAGCAATGGCACGGTCATAGGCTTCAATCGCCTCAGGCAATCTCCGGAGAGTTTCCAGCGCACTACCTTTTTTGACCAGCGCCTCCGCATTGGCAGGGTCGAGCTTTAGTGCCTCATCGAAGCAGGCCAATGCTTTCTCAGGTTCGCCGTTGGCCAATAACGTCTGACCTTTACCAAGCAGTGAATCATCGCTTCCGTCCGCCACTGCTGGATCATTGCTTTCAGAAATTGACCCGGATTTTAGTGCAGCGATTCCGGCAAGGCGAGCAGCGCCAAAATTTGTTCCGTCCAGTTGGTGAATGCGTTTTTCCAACTGCTCAACAGCGGCGAGAAAGCGGACGTTTGCCTGATCAGAGGAATTTAGTTGCGCTGGAATACTGGAAATTCCCGCACCAAGCACGCGATGAGAATCGATGGAAAAACTTGAAGATACGAGGGCGCCAATCTCGACGACACGATTCATCGCGCGAACCTGAAAATACGCGGTCAGCATGAGTGCGACGATTCCAATCCCCGCCAGCGACGCTGCAGCGATCAGCACGATGCGATTGGATTCACGCATTGAAACGATGGTGGACAGGTCTCTTTCCCTTTGAATCGCCAGGTTTTTTTCAACGGTGTTCATCTTTTCGGTGAAAAGTTCCGCGGTCTGCTTTGCGGCGGTGTCGGCATCCTGTCGCGATCGCTCAATCGCACGAAGCGCAGTCTGCAATTGGTCCTGAAGATGAAGATTGGAGCGGAGCATTTGATCGGCACTGGAGATGGAATTGGTTTCAACGTTCACCTCGTTTTGCCCGAAGATATTTCCAGCAAAAAAGAGGCAGCAAAAAAAGACAGAAATGACCAGCGCCGTTTTTTTCATGGGGATAACGATTGTGGATTATTTTCGATTCAGCCCGACTGAGTGAGCGATTTCATCAAATTCGGCGGCACCAACTTCTTCAAGGCGTTTGCCTTTCGCGGCGAGCTTCTCATTGATCTTGATGGCTTTCTCGGTCATCACCTCGTGCGTCTCTTCCGTTCCGCCGACGAGCGCAAAATTCGGACCCGTTGTCACACGCTTATGACCATCAGAATCCAAACCAATGCCGAGGAGAATGGCTTTTGTTTTTTTCTTGGAAGGCTGCTTCGACATGCAAAGAAATATCGCCCGAAAAAGTTTGTTTCAAAGATTAAAATTGCGTGCCGACTCCTATTTTGAAGTTCGCCAGAAGGGCAACCGGAATTCCTGAAATCGATCTACCTGTTCTCATTCCCGCGGATTGAATCGCGATTCCTCGGCGAGCTTTTCCCAAAGCTCCTTTTCCTTTGCGCTGATTTCTTTGGGCATCGCAATTCGCGCCACGACAAACAAATCGCCGCTCACGCCGTCACGACTGGCCAAACCACGTCCTTTAATGCGCAACCGTTGTCCGTGCTGCGTTCCGGGTGGAATTTTAATATTCACCGGCGTTTGCAACGTAGGAATTTCAACGCTCGTGCCCAACGCAGCTTCCCACGGGGCGAGATCCAAATCGTAAAAGAGGTTTTCGCCTTCGACACGGAAGTCCGCATTGGCCGCGAATTTCACACGCAAATACAAATCGCCGCGCGGCGCATTGCCTGTTCCCGCTTCGCCCTGCCCAGCGACACGCAACTTCTGCCCCTCGCGAACGCCAGCGGGAATCTTCACCTGGTATTTTTCCAGGCGAGTCATTTCGCCCGTGCCGGAGCACGTTGGGCAAATCCGGTTTTGCACCTGGCCGGTCCCGCCGCATTGCTCACACTTCCCATTGCGACGCACTGAAATCGGCCGCACAGAACCCGTCATCGCTTCGGCAAGCGTCACCATGATGTCCGCCTCCATATCCTGGCCGCGTTGAGCCGACGGGCCGCCATCAAACCCGCCGCGCCGAGATCCGCTGAAAAATTGCTCGAAGAAATCACTGAATCCAGTTCCGCCGAACTCAAAATCTTCCGCGCTTGCTCCCGCTCCGGGACGCCGTGTGCGTGTTCGATAACCCGCGCCACCGCCAGGTGGAGGTGTTCCTCCGCTTTTCCAATCCGCGCCCATCGTGTCGTATTTCTTGCGCTTCCCTTTGTCGCTCAAAACCTCGTAGGCCTCGTTGATCTCTTTAAACTTATCTTCCGCCTTTGGGTCCTGACGCGCGACATCAGGATGATATTGCCGCGCGAGTTTGCGGAACGCTTTGCGAATTTCGTCTTCGCTCGCCGTGCGCGAGACACCCAACGTTTTATAATAATCTTTGAACTCCACAGCCATAATTCAAATACCTAAGACAACGATCAGGGCGATCAATCGCGCCTTACGTCACATCTATCCTCAGCACCGTCATCGTCAAAGGCAAGTTTGACATTTCCTTTACCAAAATCGGTAAATCACGGACAACGCTCGCCAGTTGCCTCTCGACAACTCTCCGACAAAATTTGAAAATTGCGCGCGATGCCTGAAGTCATTCTCGAAAAGCTCAGCAAAATTTATCGAGCCAAATCCGGGGATGTCCACGCACTCAAAGATCTGACTCTCACTGTTCATTCAAATGAAGTGCTGGCCATGGTCGGCCCGTCGGGCTGTGGAAAAACCACCACCCTTCGCCTCATCGCCGGTCTCGAAGGTGCAACCAACGGTTCGATTTTTATCGGCAGCCAACGTGTGAATGATGTTCCCGCAAAAGACCGCGATGTCGCGATGGTCTTCCAACAGCCCGCATTGTTCCCGCACTTGAACGTGTTCGAGAATATTGGTTTCGGTTTGAAACTGAGGAAATTTTCCAAGGCGGATATCGAAGCGCGCGTTCAAGAAGCCGCTGTGATTCTTGGTTTGTGCGACAAACTTCGTTCGCAACCCAGCGAATTATCCGGCGGCGAAGCACAACGCGTTTCCCTCGGACGAGCGCTCGTCCGCAAACCAAAGCTCTTCCTCCTGGACGAACCGCTCTCGAGCGTGGATGCCCCGACGCGCAAACAACTGCGACAACAGATCCTTCAGATCCAGCAACTTTTGAAGGTGCCAATGATTTACGTAACACACGATCAACGCGAAGCATTGGCCGTCGGTCAGCGAATCGCACTACTGAATCGCGGTGAACTTCAACAAATTGGAACTTCATCCGAAATTCGCGACAAGCCTGCAAACAAATTTGTTTCTGAGTTCTTCAACCACGAATGAAAACCAATGAACACGAATTTGATGGAAGAAGTTTTCCGGTATTTCGTGTGGATTCGTGTCAATTCGTGGTTGCCCTTTCAAAACTTTTCTTGGTGACTTTGCATCTTGGTGGTTAATTCCAAACTGAATGAGTTCTCTTTCCTTGCACGAGTTTCACGCTGGTTTGAACGCGCAGTTTTCCCAAGTCAACGGCGCGGAAGTCGTCGCGCATTACGGCGATTGGCTGGCAGAACATGCGGCGTTGAAAGATACCGTTGGCATTTTGGATTTAAGTTTTCGCGGACGACTTTGTTTGCTCGGCGCGGATCGGAAAACTTTTCTCAACGGTCAGGTCACAAACAACGTGAAGGATTTGCAGGCCGGTCAGGGTTGCTACGCCGCCATCATCACGGCGAAGGGGAAAATGCAGTCCGACCTCAACATCTACAATTTGGAGAACGAAATTCTGCTCGACTTCGAACCTGGCCTTTCCGAAACCGTGCAGCAACGTCTGGAGAAATACATCATCGCGGACGACGTGCAGATCGTGGATGTCGCCCCGCATTACGGACTGCTGAGCGTGCAAGGCCCAAAATCCGCCGACGTGATTGCGCAATTAGATTTGGGCGAAAGTGCTGCTGAGTTGCACTCGGCAGGGCACGCGAAAAGACCTTTGGATTTTGCGAGCATCAAACACGAAACGCTCGGCGAACTTTATCTGATGAACCACCCACGCATCGGAACCCGTGGCTTCGATTTGTTCGTCCCAACTAATTCACTCGGAGCTGTCGCAGACAAATTGATTGCCGGCGCAAAACAAATCGGTGGAAGCGCTTGTGGTTGGAATGCACTCGAAGTAGCACGCATCGAAGCAGGCATTCCGCGCTTCGGCGCAGACATGGATGAAACGAATTTGCCACCAGAAGCTGGGTTGGATTCGCGCGCTGTCAGTTACACGAAAGGTTGCTACATCGGCCAGGAAGTCATCGCGCGCATTCGCACTTACGGACAGGTGGCAAAAGCTTTGCGTGGATTGCGCATCGCCGATGATCTGAAAACTCTGCCAGCGAAGGGTGATAAACTTTTTCTCGGCGAAAAGGAAATTGGCTACATCACCAGCGCAATCGCTTCGCCAAGTTTCAAAACAAACATCGCGCTCGGCTACGTTCGTCGCGAGGCAAACAAAATTGGAGCGGAATTGACTCTGCGAACCA
>JBBQAX010000236.1:0-7002 GCA_038316905.1 Verrucomicrobiota bacterium
ATGGTGGTCGCGGCATCTTCTCCAATACTGCCAGTTTGGTGAGTCGTTGCGTTGCCATTTCCAATGTTGGAATTGGATTGAATGTTGATGCTTCAAGCGTCATTGCTGACTGCACCGCGAGCTTTAATGACGCTGAAGGAATGCTCATCGGCAGTGGCAGCACAGTCACGGGCTGCACCGTGAATAGCAACGTCGGTGACGGAATTCGAGCTGCCAGCGACTGCAAAGTGACGGACAACAACTGCGACAGCAATGGCAACGGGGGCGATGGCGCGGGAATCCACATTACCGGAGCGGACACTCGCGTTGATTCCAACAACGTAACTGACAATGACCGTGGTATCGACGTGGATTTTGGCGGCAACCTCATCATCCGGAATAGTGCCAGCGGCAACACCACCGACTACGAGATTGCGGCGGCGAACAAGGTGGGCGTGATCGTTGACGCGCCAGACAGTCTCGCCATTTCTGGAAGCACCGGCGGCGCGGGCGTCGGCAGCAGCAACCCGTGGGCAAATATTTCGTTTTAGGTCACCCGACGTTCCAATGAAATTTCCTTTTTTAGTCGTGATCGGCATTCTTCTTGAGTGCGCAGCGTCTGGCCATGCCCAAGGCACCTCACGCCGCCCAGCGCTCCAACGGCGACTATGAAGACGCTTTCGCAAATCGAGCCTCGGACACCGGTGGATGCAACCCACACGCCCGGAAACACCACGAGTCTTTTTATTATCAGCGAGCCGGGTTCTTATTACCTGACGACAAACATCACCGGTGTGGACAACAAGGACGGAATAAAAATCGCCACGAACAATGTCACGCTCGACTTAAACGGATTTTCTCTGATCGGCGATCCGACGAGTTCTTTTGCCGGAATCTATATTCCCTTTGGCTTTCGCGATGTCGCGGTGCGAAACGGGATGGTCAGCGGATGGAATTTTAACGGCAGCATTGGCATTGGCTGCCTGGCTAATCATGTTACTTTGGAGCGACTCACGATTTCATCGAATGGCATTGGAATTTATGCTTCGGCAGATGTGGTCATCAAAGATTGTTTGATCGTGGGTAACGAAAAATACGGGATCAATTTGCAGACGTCGGATTCCGTGGTGACCGGTAACAGTTTGTTGGGAAATAACGCAGGGAACAGTGCTTCCTACGCGGCCATATTTGTCGCTGGTTCCAATAACCGAATTGACGGAAATCACATCACGAAAAGTGGCGTTGCGGGAAAAGGAATCTCCATTTCATTTTCAGAGGGAAGTTATACGAACAACCTTGTGATCAGAAACTCCGTCGCCGGTGGCGGCGCCAACAATTTTTCCTTCGGCACTTTCCAGGTGATCGGCCCGATAGTTACGAATACCGCTTCCGGCATCCTCACCAACTCCAACCCATGGGCGAACTTTTCGTTTTAAACATTGGACAAGAACACTTATGAAAAAGCAAAATCTCATCCCCTTCACCCTCGCGCTAGCGCTCCTCTTCACACTCAATGTTCAGCGCTCAACTTGCTCCGCCGCCACGACCATCAATATTGCAAACAAATATTCTTACGGTGCGAATATCGGCTGGATGAACTGGCAAGGTGATTCTGCGAACGGCGCAGTCATCGGCGACTACGTTTGTTCCGGGTATATCTACTCGGCCAACGTTGGCTGGATCAACCTGGGAAGTGGTGCGCCGACCAATGGCATTCAGTATCAAAATATTGCGTCGAGCGATTTTGGAGTGAACCACGATGGAGCAGGGAACCTGCGCAGCTTAGCCTACGGCGCGAACATCGGCTGGATCAATTTTGAGACCAACGGCAACGCGAAAGTCGACCTGAAGACGGGCCGGTTGTCTGGCTCAATCTACAGCGCGAACTGCGGCTGGATTTCATTGAGCAATGCTGTTGCTTTTGTGCAAACCGATTCCATCCGCGAGGGAGCGGACACTGATTTCGACGGCATCGCGGATGCCTGGGAACGATTAAATTTTGGCAGCCTCACCAACGCAACTGCTTCCAGTGACTTTGACGGAGATGGAGCCAGCGACGTGTCAGAATATGGCGCGGATACAAGTCCGCTGAACGCGAGCGATTACCTGCGAATTCTCACCTACGGAGTCGTCTTCAATAGCGGCCTGGATACGGACACGTTGAATTGGACCAGCCGGCCGACGCGGAAGTATCGAATTCATTCTCGCAGTGGTCTTGAATCGGCCATTCCGTGGGAAGATTCAGGTTTCGTTTTCAATGCGTCCGCTGGAACCAACACGGTTCAAGGACTGGCGTTCGGGACAGGTTCCGAGAAACGCTTTTTCCGTTTGGAAGCGATCCGGTTGTTGCCATGAGCGGCTGCATACTCTGTTCATCAACAGAATCCCAGGGAGTGTTAGTTAAAATTTTTTAAAATTTATGAAAAAAAACAAGGCTTCAATTTTTTCAGATCAGGACTTTATGCCGTTTTGTTGACGGCAAACTTGATGAGTCTTTCGGTTTCTGCTCAACAATGCGCCTACCTGCCGCCAGGCGGACCGATGGCGTATGGATTACTTCAAGTAGGATCGGTTCAGGTAGAATCGCGAGCTGCGGATTCTCCTGTCTGGATGGACGACGGGCGGCCAGTCATCGGCGCAGGGTTCAGCAGTCAGGGCGGATACCGGCGCGGTGCGATTTGGGTTTATAAACCTTACGCGGACAATCTGCATGGAGATGTTCAATCCTTCATTCTCCCTCCTATCCCTGAAATCAGGACATTATTAGGCGATTTTGGAGGGCAACTGGCAACTACGGGACCATGGCTGGCCGCGACCGCGCGTTTGACGAACGACTCTTATACCGTCTGTATTTTTGAAGCAACGAACTCCACCGGTTGGGCCTTTCGCACTAATCTATTGGGTAATGCCGCCGCCAGTAACGATAGTTTTGGCGATGGACATCGCGCCATTGCCATGAATGGACGTTGGCTGGCCGTCATTCGTTATGAAAGCTCGGGCGGGGTCCATTTGTATCGAGTGAGTGACGAGGGTGTTTGGGAACAGCGCCAACTGCTTGTCATTCCCGGTTTTGAAACCACGACGATTAACAGCAGCGCGCAAGTTTCCATTCTTGATCGCACGCTGGTGGTGGGACTCTCCCAAAATGGCAATAACAGTTTTACCGGCCAGGCCCATGTCTGGCGTCTGGATAATCTGGACGTGTGGAATTACGAGACGAATCTTGCGCCTGCTTCGTTGATGGCAGGCGATCGTTTCGGAGCCAGCATTGCTCTGGGGCAGGACCGAATCTTCGCGAGCGCGACCTCCTCGGACCTGGTAGCGACCAATGCCGGTGCCATTTTCCTTTTTGAACGCCAGGGCGGACTGTGGACGGAAGTGACGCAGATTGCGCCGACGGATATTACTTCGACTAACGGGATCGGCAGCTTCATTGCTTATTCCTCCATGAATTCAGTCATTGGCGACGAGTTTTTGGTGGATGGCACTGGTAGCAGCCCTGCCCTCCGGTTTCGCATGTTTCAACCAACCGGAACGGGCACAACCTGGAAGCAGGTTTCCAAAGGGCGAGTGGGACGGTACTTTACCGGTTGGGAATCCCCGGCGGGCGTGATCAAGGATTACGGCTACGGCTTCCCGACCGGGCCAATCCGTTCCATCGCAGTGAGGGGGCATCAAGTGTTGGCCGGTTATGATGCGGTTGCCACGTTGCACGAACACGGCTGGCACGCCATTCATTCATTCTATTTCTCCGGCGACCCACCGTGTTCCACGCGTCCGGTTTATTACCTGCCCATTGGCGCGCCAAGAGAAGGTCATAATCGTGTCGGCGACATGGATGGCGACGGCTTTTCCGATTTCGCAGAGATCTATTTTGGAACCACGACCGACACCTCAAATGTTCTTTCCGCCGGTTTAACTGCGAGCGTGACCAATAATCAATTGGTGAAAGTGCAATGGGCCCGGTCGAGCGATACAAACTTGCTGGTCACGGCGGAGCCTCAGTGGAGCAGTAATCTGGTGGATTGGGCGAGCACGGGACTGACGCTCGTAAAAATTGGCGATGAACCCAACACAGGACGTGAACTTATGGAAGTCACGCTACCTGAAACCGGATCGACGGCCTACCTCCGCCTGTTGCTATCCACGCCGCCGGCGCCTGAAGATCCCTGATTCCCAGCGGAAGCGAATGGGGAGTTTCGCCAAGTGCGCATATACGGACGCTCTCGCCCGACCTCGTGGAGTTGCAAATGCCGGAGATTTTGGTTTGCAGGTGTGCGGTTCAACCATCTCAAGGTGTTGTCCGACGAAGACAGGTCGCCCCGTAGAGAAAGCCATTTTGAAGCCACGAACATATCGACGCATCAAGATAACTTGATTCTTCGGTTTTTTACGGCACTCTTGCCAAGTCTTTTTAAGAACTGAAATGAGTACGCAATTGAATCAAGTCGAACGGCTGCGCGAAATGTTACGCGAACGGATTGTCATCATCGACGGCGCGATGGGAACGACGATCCAGGAATATAAACTGACTGAAGAACAATTTCGCGGAGAACGGTTCGCGGATTGGAAAGGCAAAGATCTCAAGGGCAACAACGAGCTGCTCAATCTGACGCAGCCTCAAATTATCCAGGAAATTCATCGGCGTTATTTCGAGGCTGGGGCGGACATCGCGGAGACGAACACTTTCAACGGCCAGTTTATTTCGCTGGCGGATTATGGGATGGAATCGCTCGCCTACGAAATGTCGTTTGCCGGTGCGCAATGTGCGCGGCGCGCGGCGGATGAAGTGATGGCGGCGCAACCGGGTCGTGTTTGCTGGGTCGCCGGTGCAATTGGGCCGACGACAAAAACGTCTTCGATCTCAACGGACGTGAATGACGCTTCGTCGCGCGGCACGACGTGGGATGAATTGGTTCGCGCCTACAGCGAACAAACCCGCGCATTGCTTGATGGCGGTTGCGACATTCTTCTCGTCGAAACTATTTTCGACACGCTCAACTCCAAAGCGGCTTTCTTCGCAATTCTCAATGTGTTCGATGAACGCGGGTTGACGCCGCTGCCGTTCAACGGTGAACCGGAGTCAGGCAAGCGAATCATTCCATTGATGGCGTCTGTGACGTTCATTCAAAAAGATGGCGATCGTGGCGTGACCGGCCAAACCGTCGAGGCATTTTGGAATTCTATTTCGCATGTGCCGCTGCTCAGTGTCGGAATGAATTGCGCGCTCGGGCCGAAGGAATTGCGTCCGCGCGTTGAAGAGCTTTCCAATGTCGCACCGATTTATTTGAGTGCGTATCCGAACGCAGGTTTGCCAAATCCGCTTTTGCCCACCGGATTTCCTGAAACGCCTGAATCGCTGGCGCCGCAATTGCGCGAATGGGCGGAAGCGGGTTTGTTGAACATCGTCGGCGGTTGTTGCGGCACGACGCCGGAACACATTTTAAAAATCGCCGAAGCCGTGCGCGGGATTGCGCCGCGCCAAGTTCCTTCCTCGGAACCTTATCTTCGTCTCAGCGGAACGGAAGCGCTCACGCTCACGCCGGAAACGAATTTCGTGAATGTGGGTGAACGAGCAAACGTGACCGGTTCGCCGAAGTTTTCGAAACTGATCCTTGCCGGAAATTTTGAGGAAGCAGTGCGAGTCGCTCGGCATCAAGTGGAAAACGGCGCGCAAGTGATCGACGTGAACATGGATGAAGGGATGCTCGATGGGGTCGCGGCGATGACGAAGTTCATGAACTACATCATGACCGAGCCGGAGATTGCACGCGTTCCGGTGATGGTCGATTCCTCGAAGTGGAGCGTGATCGAAGCCGGGCTGAAATGTATCCAAGGCAAAGGCGTGGTGAATTCCATTTCGCTCAAGGAAGGCGAAGAGAAATTTCTGGAACAAGCAAAACTGGTGCGGCGTTACGGCGCGGCGGTCGTGGTGATGGCGTTCGATGAGAAAGGACAGGCGGACACGTTTGAACGCAAGGCCGAGGTCTGCAAACGCAGCTACGATTTACTGACGCAGAAAATTGGTTTCCCAGCCGAAGACATTATTTTTGATCCGAACATTCTCACCGTCGCGACCGGGATGGATGAACATAACAATTACGCGGTGGATTTCATCAATGCGACGCGTTGGATCAAACAAAATCTTCCCCGCGCAAAAGTCAGCGGCGGCATCAGCAATATTTCATTCTCGTTCCGAGGCAACAACGCCGTGCGTGAGGCGATGCACAGCGCGTTTCTTTATCACGCGATCAAAGCCGGTCTCGACATGGGAATCGTGAACGCCGGGATGCTGGAAGTTTACGAGGAGATTCCGAAAGACCTTCTCGAATTGGTCGAGGACGTTTTGCTGAATCGTCGCACGGATTCTACGGAACGATTGCTGAAATTCGCCGATTCCGTGAAGAAAAAAGACAAGGCTGAAGTCGTCGCAGACGAGTGGCGCAGCGGCACGGTGGAACAACGTCTGAGTCACGCGCTCGTCAAAGGCATTGTAGATTTCATCGACGTTGATACTGAGGAAGCGCGCCAGAAACATGCCAGGCCTTTGTCGGTGATCGAAGGCCCGTTGATGGATGGGATGAATGTCGTCGGCGATTTATTTGGTTCGGGGAAAATGTTTTTGCCGCAAGTTGTGAAGTCGGCGCGCGTGATGAAAAAGGCCGTGGCGTATCTCATGCCGTTTATGGAAGCCGAGAAAGCGCGGGTGCGTCGGGTTCGCGAATTGCGTTTACTGGCCGCAGAATTGCATGGAGAAACCGTCACGCTCATAGAAGGTTTTAGTTACACGCCGCATCTCGAACTCACCTCCGAGGAACGTCTCATTGAACAAAAATTTGCCGCTGAACTGGCCGCTGATCTCGATGGCGCGGCCAAACGTTACGAAGCGGAGTTCAATAATGTATTCGACCGTAACAACGCGCAGGAACTGAGTCCAGATTACGCCGCGACGCGCGAAAGCCGACAACGTTGGAGCGTGGCCACGCTCGGACCGGCGGGCGGATTTATCGATTGGTTGTTTCT
>JBBQAX010000237.1:0-7001 GCA_038316905.1 Verrucomicrobiota bacterium
GCAACCGCTCGCCGACGGTTTGAAATCTTTTCTGAAGGAAGATTTTACGCCCGACTACGTGCGCAAAGCTTACTTCTGGCTCGCGCCTGCGATCACTTTGATTCACGCATTTCTCACGATTGCGGTGATTCCATTCGGCTCAACGCTCGGCAGCCAGAAAATGGTCATCGCCGATTTGAATGTCGGAATTCTCTACACGTTCGGCATCGTTTCGCTCGGCGTTTACGGAATCGTGCTTGCCGGTTACGCGTCGAATTCCAAATTTCCATTTCTCGGCGGCATCCGTTCCAGCGCGCAAATGATCTCCTACGAAATCGCGATGGGCATGTCAGTCATTCCGGTTTTCATGATCATCGGCGATTTGAATCTCAGCCAAGTCATCGCGCATCAGGCGCAACACGGCTGGCTGATTCTTTACGCGCCGATTTCGTTCGTAATTTTTCTCGTCTCATCTTTTGCGGAAACCAATCGCCTGCCCTTCGACATGCCGGAAGCGGAAACGGAACTCGTCGCCGGCTACAACACCGAATACAGCTCGATGAA
Organism: Verrucomicrobiota bacterium; assembly: GCA_038316905.1. Taxonomy (GTDB): domain Bacteria; phylum Verrucomicrobiota; class Verrucomicrobiia; order Limisphaerales; family CANJXF01; genus CANJXF01. The sequence goes on from JBBQAX010000237.1 coordinate 544, forward strand.
CTTCGCGCTCTTTTTCATGGGCGAATACGCAAGCATGATCACCGGTTCCGCGATGATGGTCGTCCTCTTTTTCGGCGGCTGGACTTTGCCATTCGGCGGACTCGACCAACCCGCGACCAGCATCCTAATGGGTTTCGCACACATCGGAATTTTCATCGGCAAAATGCTCGTGTTCATGGTGATTTTCATCTGGGTTCGCTGGATGCTCCCACGTTTCCGCTACGACCAATTAATGGATTTGGGTTGGAAAAAATTTATCCCGCTAGCGCTCATAAATATTTTAATTACCGCCGTGGTTTTATTGCTGATGAAAAAATGATTCAACGATGCCCACCGTTTTGCGAATTAAAGGGTTCAAGTTTTTCTTCTATAGCGAAGAAGGTCACGAACCTGCGCACATTCATGTTCGCAAAGGCGACGGCACGGCGAAGTTTTGGCTCTCGCCGGTGAAATTGGTTTACAGCGAAGGTTTCAAAAAACAGGAATTGAGAGTTATTATTCAAATGGTCGAGAAAAACGAATCCGAATTACTAAAGGCATGGAATGAAAACGAATAAAGAACCGAAAATTCAGGATGTGATGACGACGGACGATCATCTGACCGTCAGTTTTGATGATGGACGCATCGTTTCGTTGCCACTGAAATGGTATCCCCGTCTTCACCGCGCCAAGCCGCAACAACGCCGCCATTGGGAATTAATCGGCAGAGGCTACGGGGTTCATTGGCCGGATGTGGACGAAGACCTCAGTGCGGAAGGGCTTCTCAAAGGTTCGCCTGCGCGGGAATATCTTCGTTCCTTAGAACGCACTAAAAATGAAAAACGGCGGGAAGCCATTGCCGCATGATCGTTAATCGAAAAAAATTAAGTTTTTGGGAACGGCTTTATCTGCCTGCAATTATGGGCGGCATTAAAGTCACCGCGCGCCATTTTGGACGGACTCTGTTCAAAGGAAAAACTGCCGGGAAAGAATTATCGGGCGGATATTATCCCGAGAAAAAATGGACCGTCGCGGAAGGCTATCGCGGCGCGCCCTATCTCGTCAAAGATCCGGAAGGCAACACGAAGTGCGTTTCATGCCAGCTTTGCGAATTCGTTTGCCCGCCAAAGGCGATCAAGATTGTTCCACCCGGACCAGACGGCTTGACCGCAGATCGTCCCAACGCCGAAAAGATGCCGAAGGAATTTGAGATTAATATGCTCCGCTGCATCTTCTGCGGGTTTTGCCAGGAAGTTTGTCCTGAGGAAGCGATTTTTCTGCAAAAGGATTATTCGCTCAATGGACTCAGCCGCAGCGAAATGATTTACAACAAAGAAAAACTCCTCGCACTCGGCGGCGTGAACTACAGCCCAATCGACAAGTGGAAACAAAAAGCTGTGGAAGCCAAGGCACAAGGAATTCCTCTGTGAAAAATTAAGTCAACGGAAACCAAGATATGAAAACATTCCTCAAATCAACGCTGGTTGTTATTGCAGCAGTAGCCTGTTGTGCTGCTGTCTCGTCCATCAACAAGCCGGTCACGCCTTATAATTCTGAACAAGTCAAAGGGAAGGTGCGCGTGGTCTTACTGCGAGTTGACCGCACGACGGTTTTTTCAGATGAAGGATTTCAGGAAACAACACCGCAGAAAATTCATGCAATTCCAGGTTTGAGCGTCGTTTATGCCGTCGAACTCTTGGGTGATGAACCGGTGACACACTGGAACACTGTGAGCAATGACAAACTTGTTTGGGTCAATGGCAAGCCACTCGCGGATACCACTCCTGAAAATCTGGCGGGTGGCGGAAATCAAGCTTCGAATGAATATGAATACTACAATTGGAGAATATTGAAGAAGCCGTCCGTAACAAATCCCAAGCGAACACAGGTCCACGAAGTGTGGAAACGGGGGCTGCGCGTTACGAGCGGGAAAATTGATCTCCACTTCACGACTGGCTTCAATGATCACAAAGAGGAATTTGTGTTTGAAGGTGTTCCGCTGGAGTAATCACAAATGGCACTTCCCGACATTTTCTTTTACCTGTTCGCCGCGCTGACGGTGATTTGCGCCATCATGGTGGTGGCCAATCCGTTCAGCCGAAATCCAGTGACCAGCGCGATGTTTCTCGTTCTGACTATAATTTGCATGGCCGGACTTTTCGTTTTGCTTCACGCCTTCTTTTTGGCTGCGGTGCAAATCCTCGTTTACGCGGGCGCGGTGATGGTGCTGTTTCTGTTCGTGATCATGTTGCTCGACTTGAAAGAGGAAGAACGACGCAAAATCAAATTGGTCAGCGCTGGTCTCGGGACAATTGCCGTCGGCGCAATTGCATTTCTGCTTGTTCGAACCGTTTTGCAATTCTCCAAAACCGCTTCCGCTGCAAAACCGCAAATCGAAGGGGCAACCACGCCGCTCGGCAACCTACTTTTCACCAACTACGTTTTGCCGTTTGAAATCGTCTCGCTGCTGCTGCTCGTGGCGATGGTCGGCGTAATTCTCCTGAGCAAAAAGGATTTAAAATGACACCGGTTGGACTCGAACATTATCTCGTCGTTAGCGTCCTGCTTTTTTGCCTCGGTCTCTGGGGCGTGATCGTGCGGCGCAATTTGCTCATCATTTATATGTCGCTGGAGTTGATGCTCAACGCCGCCAATCTCGCGCTCGTCGCCTTTTCGCGATTCAACAACAAACTCGACGGCCAGGTCATGGTGTTCTTCATCATCACAGTTGCAGCGGCGGAAGTCGCGGTTGGCTTGGCGCTGATCGTCGCGCTCTATCGCAAAAAACAAACCGCGCACGTCGAAGATTTGGCGACGATGAAATTGTAATCAATGAACGACTTGCTTCCAATTTTGCCCTGGGCCGTTGTATTTCTGCCGCTGCTTTCTGCGGTAGTTATTGCGTTGTTTACGCAAAAAAATCGCGGGTTGAGCGCGGGAATATCAATCGCAGCAATTGTCGCGTCATTTGTTCTCAGCGCAATTTTGTTCGCACAATTCTCCGGTCACGCCGCGAAAACAGAACTCTCTTTCAACTGGCTCACCGTCGGCGATCTGCAAATTGATTTCGGCCTTCGCCTCGACGCGCTCAGTCTGTTGATGCTCCTCATCGTCACCGGCGTTGGCAGCGCGATTCATATTTATTCCTGGGGTTACATGCACGAAGACCGCTGCGTCTCGCGCTACTTCGCCAGCTTGAGCCTGTTCACGTTTTCGATGCTTGGAATCGTGTTGAGCAACAATTTTTTCCAAATGTTCATCTTTTGGGAACTGGTCGGCGTCTCCAGCTATCTGCTCATCGGATTCTGGTATGAACGCGCTTCCGCCGCCGATGCCGCGAAAAAAGCCTTCATCACCAATCGTCTCGGCGACTTTGGATTTTTGCTCGGCATCATCATCGTCTGGGCAACGCTCGGCAGTTTAAATTTCGGTTTCGTGCAAGACGCGCTTGCAAAAAATCCAAACGCATTCGGCGCGCTTGCCACTGCCGCTGGCCTCCTGATTTTTTGCGGAGCAATGGGGAAATCCGCGCAATTTCCACTGCACGTTTGGTTGCCCGACGCGATGGAAGGTCCAACTCCAGTGTCCGCATTGATCCATGCCGCGACGATGGTCGCCGCTGGTGTTTACATGCTGTGCCGCGTTTTCTTTTTGTTCAATTTGCCTGCGCTCGAAATCATAGCGTGGATTGGCGGAATCACTTCCCTGCTCGCCGCTCTGATTGCCGTTCAGCAAAATGACATTAAACGCATCCTCGCTTATTCAACGCTTTCACAACTCGGCTACATGGTGATGGCTGTTGGCGCAGGCGGGCCGACTGCGGCAATGTTCCATTTGACCACGCACGCTTTTTTCAAAGCGCTGCTGTTCCTCGGCGCGGGTTCGGTGATTCACGCGCTCCATCATGAGCAAGACATCTGGAAAATGGGCGCACTGAAAAAGAAAATGCCCGTGACGTTCTGGACATTTTTGATTGGCACACTCGCACTCGCAGGTGTTCCACCGTTCAGCGGGTTCTACAGCAAAGATGAAGTTCTGGCGGCGGCGTATCATCACAACATCGGACTCTTCATCGTTGCCATCATCGTCGCCGCGCTCACGGCGTTTTACATGTTCCGACTTTTCTTCGTCGCATTTCTTGGCGCGCCAAAATCCGAAGCCAGCGATCACGCACACGAATCTCCAAAAGTCATGACCTTGCCACTACAATTCCTTGCCGTGCTTTCAGTCATTGGCGGCTTGATCGGCATCGAAACATTCATCGGACATCATTTTAATCCCGATGTTCACTCGCTCTCGTTTGGCGAACGCATTCTCGCTCCATTCGGCCACGCGCCCCTTGCCGCGCTTTTCGGAATTTTCGCCGCTGTCGTTGGATTCAGCCTTGCCTGGTCACTCTACGCCAACGCCACGCGCGATCCATTGCCGCAAATGCTCGGTGCGCTCTCGAACTTGATGCGTAACAAATTCTACTTCGACGAAATCTATCGCGGCCTCATCGCAATCACACACGAAGCGCTCTCGCGATTGGCCAACTTCATTGATCGCTGGATTATCGCTGGATTCATCGTTCGCGGCGCGCACGGCACCACCGAACTTTTCGGTCGCGGATTGCGACTCGTCCAAACCGGCAACCTGCAAACCTACGCGTTCCTGTTCGTTGCGGGCGTGGCGGTTGTTCTGTGGTTCGTGCTTTGGAAATGAAACACAAACCCGCCAACAAAAAATCTTTGAGCAAGGCGCGGCCCGCCTCGCCGAAGATTTTGCACGCACCGCGTGCACAATTGGTGCGAGCAACAATTCCATCGCCAAAGGTTTTGCTGACCGACGTGCGTGAATTAATCGTTACGGCGCGAGGTCAAGTCGCACAGGTTGTTAACGCAGGTTTGACAATGCTCTATTGGCAGATTGGCCAACGCATTCGGCAAGAAATTCTCAATGAACAGCGAGCCGAATATGGCGAGAAGATTGTCGTATCACTGTCACGACAATTGGAAAACGAATTTGGCCGAGGTTTTGCAGAAAAAAATCTGCGCCGGATGGTTCAGTTCGCGGAAGTTTTCTCAGACCAAAAGATTGTCGTATCACTGATACGACAATTGAGTTGGACGCATTTTCTTCCTCTTATCCCAATTGATGATCGGCTCAAACGCGACTTCTATTCTGAAATGTGCCGCATTGAAAAATGGAATGTGCGAACACTGCGAAAGAAAATCAGCGGAATGCTTTTCGAACGCACCGCTCTCTCAAAGAAACCGGACAAACTCATCCGTCAGGAACTCTCCGCGTTACGCGAAGAAGACAAACTCACCCCCGACCTCGTCTTCCGCGATCCTTACGTTCTGGATTTTCTTAAACTGAAAGACACCTACGGCGAGAACGACATCGAGGCTGCGATTCTGCGCGAAATCGAATCGTTTATCCTCGAACTTGGCGCGGGCTTTTGCTTCGTTGAACGCCAGAAGCGGATGCAGATTGACGCCCGCGATTACCATCTCGATCTGCTTTTTTATCATCGCAAACTCCGTCGATTGGTCGCGATGGAATTAAAGCTCGGCGAGTTCGATGCCGCCGACAAAGGCCAGATGGAGCTTTACCTGAACTGGCTCAAAAAACACGAACAAGGCGCGGACGAAGAACCGCCGCTCGGAATGATTCTGTGCGCGGGCAAAAATCAAGAACACGTGGAACTTTTGGAAATGGAACGCAGCGGCATCCATGTCGCGAGTTACCTGACGAAAATAATTCCAAAAAAACAATTGGAACGAAAGCTTCACGAAGCGGTGCGTCTGGCGCGCGCGCGGTTGGGGGAAAGGGGAAAGCTGTGAGTCTTTCAATCAAGGCCATTCGGAATGCCAAGTCGGATGAACAACTGGTCAAGTTGCTCTCATCTGAATTAAATCGTCGTTTGCCTGAAAAGGCGCGAGGAAATCTTGATGAACAGGTTCGCTTTATTCGCAGTCTTTCCGGAGGGCTTCGTGCTATGGCGGCGACTCATCGTCTGGACGTCAGCATGGCAATGGATGACTTGGGCTGGCATTTTTACAACTTCCATTCCCGCGAGTTAGCTGATGAAACCCTGCGGGGACTTGTGGATCTCGAAGCAACCGAGGCCGCAGAGGTTTTCAAGAAAGCAATGAAACTGGTGGAGCCACATTGGGAAACTATCGGGCAATTGAAAACCAAAGTGGGTAACGCATTTGAGGATTGGTATGTTTCCTCTTCGCTTGAAAAATCGCTTAACCCTTTAAATAAGAAATTGTGGGAAATTTCCTCCCAGTTTCCGAATCACGGGTTGATGTCTTACTGGGTAAGCTATGCAAGAAATTACCCCGATAAAGTTTTAGCTAGCTGAAAATGACTACATCAACTTTTAATTTTGTTCTACCGCTTCTCGCCGCGATTGTGCTGACATTTGAGCCGCGCAAGTTCCTGAATTTACCTCCTAACGAATGTCTATTTTAACTTACATCATCGCT
>JBBQAX010000238.1:0-6998 GCA_038316905.1 Verrucomicrobiota bacterium
CAGGCTGATGAGACTGACAAACTGATTTTTCGGGACGTTCTTTAAGTGGGGGTGTCTTTGCATCCCCACTTAACTACGCATTGTATTTACATTGTACATTCAAAAATTAAAAAATCTTTGGTATGCGTCAGCCCTGCACTCCACATACCCCTAAATATCTCGTCGTTGCGCACTTGATTCATTGCGTCCCTCGCCTTAGGAAAATTGGAAGCATATGTTTAATTGCGGTTAGTTGCGGGAGTGTTCAGAAGAATGAACCAAACACCGAGGGGATTTCTTTGACGACGACGCGCAGACTTAAGTCGCGTTTGCGCAGTTCGGCATCCAGTTCGACATCGGAACCTTTCGCGCTTTCTAAAACGCGTGTGACATCCGCCTTGTGTTCGGCAAATCGTTCGGCATGGGGATGACGCGGATCTGCCCAGTGATGGAGCAATCGCTCACGGTAAGCCGGAACGCGCCAAAGCAATCGGCCGTATTCCAGCTTCGCGTATTCCTTGAGATGTATTCCGTTCACGAACATGGCGTCGTCTATCACGCGGCAATCAGTTCAGCTCGCGGAAATGCAGCGTCGAATACGCCCAAAAGTGTTTCCTTTTGGCTCGCAACGGGTTTCTTCGGATCAAGCTTCTTCTCTAGTGACAGTCCCGATTTGCTTCGGTGAGGCGAAGAAGTCGTTCGCCGCCCACCAATTTGATCAGGTCAATCTGAAGGTTCTTGCGGTCAACCATAGCGTTATCGGCTGCTCAATGAGGGCGTGCGGTTTCATCAATCGAAACAATGTGCAGCGGGCTGATGGTGTGAGAAATTCCTTTTGCATCAATGACGACAACCACTTTCGGATGAAGAGCGGTAAAATCCTCGTGCGGCACGCGAAGCTTTTTGCCATTGGAAAGTTCCAACGTGAATGGATGAAAACCATTCTGGAGGCGACTTCGGATTTGCTCGATGATCATGAGTAAAATTTACCCTTCGTTTTCGACGAAGCAATTACAACTTCAAATCCGCATCGGTCACGGCGCCGAGGGACGCGGTGGTGACGTGGCTGGCGTATTTCGCCAGGACGCCGCGGGTGTAACGGGGCTTCATCGGTTTCCACGCTTTCTTGCGCGCGGTCATTTCTTTGAGCGTGATGCACAACATCAATTCGCGCTTCTCGGCGTCGATGATGATTTTGTCGCCATCTTTCACGAGCGCGAGCGGACCGCCGAGATACGCCTCGGGCGTGATGTGGCCGACGACAAATCCGTGCGTGCCGCCGGAGAAACGTCCGTCGGTGATGAGCGCGACTTCTTTGCCGAGACCTTTGCCCATGATGGCGCTGGTCGGGCCAAGCATTTCTCTCATGCCGGGTCCGCCTTTCGGCCCTTCGTAACTGATCACCACGACGTCGCGCGCCTTGATACCGCCGTCGAGAATTTCCTGCAGGGCGAGTTCTTCGGAATTGAACACGCGCGCGGTGCCTTCAAAACGCATTCCTTCTTTGCCAGAAATTTTTCCAACAGCGCCTCCGCTGGCGAGGTTGCCGTAGAAGATCACGAGATGGCTGTCCTTCTTGATCGGATTGTCGAGCGGACGAATGATCGTTTGCTTTGCGGGATAAGGCGCAACGTTCTTCAAAGTTTCCGCCATCGTTTCGCCGGTGACGGTGAGGCAATCGCCGTGGAGCAATCCGCCGTCGAGCAACATTTTCATGAGCGGACGAATGCCCCCAATCGCGACGAGTTCGGACATGAGATGTTTTCCGCTCGGTTTTAAATCGGCGAGAACGGGAACGCGTTTTCCGATCTTGGTGAAGTCATCAATCGTGAGTTTCACTCCGGCGGAATTGGCAATGGCGAGCAGATGCAACACGGCATTGGTCGAACCGCCGAGCGCAATGACGACGGTGATGGAATTCTCAAACGCTTTGCGCGTCATGATGTCGAGCGGGCGAATTCCCTTTTGCAAAAGATTCACGACGGCGGCTCCGGCGCGTTGGCAATCTTCTTTCTTGGCTTTGGACATCGCGTTTTGCGCGGAGCTGTTCGGGAGACTCATGCCGAGCGCTTCAATCGCCGACGCCATCGTGTTCGCGGTGTACATTCCGCCGCACGAACCGGGGCCGGGAATGGCGCATGATTCCACGGCGTGAAGTTGCTTGTCGTCGATCTTGCCCGCCGCGTGTTGGCCGACGGCTTCAAAAACGGAAACCACATCGAGCTTGCGCGGGTCGCCGGTGATGCAACCGGGAAGAATTGTTCCGCCATAAACGAAGACCGCAGCGCGATTCAATCGAGCTATCGCCATCAACGCAGCCGGCATATTTTTGTCGCAACCACCAATCGCAACAAGGCCGTCCATCCCTTGGCAACCGACCACGGTTTCAATGGAGTCCGCGATGACTTCACGCGACACGAGCGAATATTTCATCCCTTCGGTGCCCATCGAGATGCCGTCAGAAATCGTAATGGTGTTGAAAATAATTGCTTTGCCACCCGCTTTGTTCGCGCCGATTTCGGATTCGAGCGCGAGTTTGTCGATGTGCATGTTGCAAGGCGTGACCATGCTCCAGGTCGAGGCGATGCCAATGAGCGGTTTGGAGAAATCTTCTTCCTTGAACCCGACCGGATAAAGCATGGCGCGACTCGGGGCGCGGTCTGGGCCGTCAAGAACCTGGCTGGAATATTGGCGGGTGGAGTCGGCGTTTTTTTGTTTTTGCGAAAGTGATTTGCTCTTTTTCATGCGGTGTGAGTGTTGCGGAAAAACTCGCCCGGTGCAAGACGGAGAAGTGGTGACGACGATTGCTGAGATATGCGACGGAAGGGGGCCAAGTGGGATTTGTTGGTTTTTTGGGTTGACACGAGTTAAGGCAAATTTAAGGTCGGAGCATCCAAAGCAGGGCTGCCCCATGAAAAGACCCACGCAATATTTTGATACTCAGCGCGGTTTCACTCTGATCGAATTGTTGGTGGTGATTGCCATCATTGCGATTCTTGCGGCGATGCTGCTCCCCGCACTGGCCAAAGGCAAAGCCGCCGCTCAATCCGCTGCGTGCAAGAGCAATCTGCGGCAACTGGGGATGGCGCTGAACCTGTACGTGGCGGATTATGACAAGTATCCGGGAAATGGAATTCTCGTGTTCGGTGGAGAAATCTCTGGAGAAGCCGCCGTGGTTTTTGCTGGAAATGGAATGAATTGGCTGATTCCGTATCTCGGCGGCAATTACGACCCGAACGACGTCAATTCTCAGTTTAACCTCGCCTCACCTTCAAAGCCTTCAACCGTTTTCCACTGTCCAGCGCAAAAGCGGCAGCCTATCGTTTCAACCGGTCCTGGCTTTGCGAACGTGGACAATTCCGATTACGGATATAACGAACTCGGCACAGCGTGGAAGACCGGAATAATCCAATTAGGACTGGGTTTTACCGTGGAATTCACGGGGTTTGATCTAAACGGCCACCCGTATGGCCCGCGCAAATACGTAAAAAGTGCAGATGTAAAGAATCCAAGCGACCTTTTAGCAATCGGTGACGGTGGCCGTTGGATTGCCCCCGACTATCCCTACCCACTCGGGCCTCTGGAGGATCGACCCCGTGCAGGCTCTCTTTTCCTCCCTCACACTGGCAACGCGAACGTGGTGTTTTGCGATGGCCACGTTGAACAAGCAAAAGGCGAGAGATGGATCAAAAAAACCGATGAAGCCCGCAGACGGTGGAACAACGATAATCGGCCGCATGCGGAAACGTGGTGAGCAATTTGACCTCGATGGTGAGGTCTGTCGTGCAACAACAGAAAAATGCAAAAGAAAGGTACTATTATGAAAAGTTCACTGCGAATAATTCGAACGTGCATCAAAGCTGTATCCGTGGCCGCTACGCTATTTTTTGGCGGGTGAACCGACGGATACAAAAACGTTCGATTCGCAAGAAAGTTATGTCGTCGAAGGAGTGCCAGTCGTCCTCCAGCAGGAAATCGGTCAAGCGACGGTCAAGTTGAAATCGGGTTCTCCGTCCGAAAACACCAAGGCGGTGGATGCGCCCAATGGCGTGGTGTTCAAGCAAAGTCTCGAACTCCGACGCGGACTGGCGATTTATCAGTTCCAGACGAACATGAGTTTGCTGAATGCGTCCGCAAGCGCAGACGCAATCAGTTCGCTGAACTCGGACGCAAATGTTCATTACGCCTATCCGGTGTACTTCAATCCCAATACCGGCAATCGGATTTTCCTGAACGACGAAGTCGTGATGAAATTGAAAACGCACGGAATGGCGCGCAACACGAATATCACGCAGCGTTTCAAATTGAAGATCGTGAATTGCCTGAACAAGGACGAGAATATTTACGTTTTTAGGTTCACCGATCCAAAAGACTTTAATCCTTTCAGGGTTTGCAATGTTGTTCGCGCGTTGCAAGGTGTTGTTTGGGCTGAACCGAACATAGCGCAAGAAGTGAAACAATTCGTGATTCCCAATGACACGCTTTTCTCAAGCCAATGGCATTTGCGGAACACCGGGCAGAGTGGTGGGAATTCGGACGCGGATGTGGATGCGGACGATGCATGGGGCGGCAGCCAAGGCTACGGCAGCCCAGGAGTTCGCATCGCCATCATTGATGACGGAGTGCAAACGACGCATCCAGATCTGAGCGGCAATGTCGTCCAAGGTTTCGATTTTTACAGCGGCGATATGGATCCAAATCCGAATGGTACGTATAATAACCACGGCACAGCGGTTGCGGGTGTCGCTGCGGCCGTTGTTAATAATTCGGCAGGCGTAGCTGGTGTTGCCGGGAAATCTCAAATTCTGCCGATTCGCTTACTGAATACATACGATGCGAATGGAAGCGCCTTATTGCCGGATGCGGCGACGGTTTATCGCGCGTTGGTGTATGCGGCTAATAACGCCGACATCATCAATTGCAGTTGGGGCGGGCTTTCACCGAACAGTACCATCAGCGCCGGTTTTTCATTTGCGTCTGGGCATCCCGTGTTCTGTTCATCAGGAAATGGGGCGAGCGGCTGGTTCACGCATACGCTTTCCGGTTTTCCCGCAAATACGTACACCTTCGATTGGTTGTACAACAAAGACGCCAGTGGTTCAGCAGGCGATGATACGGCTTGGCTGGATTCAGTGGTTTTCCCTGGTGGCTCAGTCGAGCAGTTCGAAGGGGCAAGCTTGCCCTCAGGCTGGACGACGTCACCTGGAAGTGCTGGTTCGTGGTCGAGCGTTCAAGATGGAGTGGGTGGCAATCACGCGTTAATCGCTTGGAATGGCGAAGGTTCTCGGAGCATCCGACCTGGAGCAATCGGAAACGGACAATATTCAGGGGTTCGGGTTACCAAATCGGTCGGGTCGGGTGATTTGACCTTTAGAATTTGGACTTCCAGCGAGTCGGGCAAGGACGGTTGGCGACTTTATGTAAATGGCTCTCCTCAGGTCTTATCAGGCAGCGGTGTTCCTATTTTGACTACCGACGTTTCCTATCCTGCCAGCTTGTCCAGCGTGTTTGCCGTGGGCGCAACAAGCGATTTCGATTACCGGGCTGATTTCAGCCAATACGGTTCGACTCTGGCTTTCGTTGCGCCGGGCGGTGGTGGTTCAGGTGGCATTGCAACCACAGACCGCACCGGCACCGACGGCTACGCCTCTGGTGATTACAACACAAGCTTTGGGGGTACTTCGGCATCCGCACCGCTTGCTGCGGGAATCGCCGCTTTGGTCCTCTCCAAGGATGGAAACCAGTCAGTATCTACGGTGCTGACGAAACTGAAATCCACCTGCGACAAGGTTGGATCGGTTGCTTATTCAGGCACGCCGTACACCCGTAACGATTATTACGGATACGGTCGGCTCAATGTCTACGCGGCCGTCAACGCCGTGACCGCAGACACAACCGCGCCCGCTTTTGAGGGCGGCTGGACGCTGAACCATCGCGCGATAGACGTAACGTTCAGTGAACCGATGGGCGAAGGCGCTCTAAATACGGCCAATTATTCAGTGACGGCGGGACAAGGGACACTGTCCTCTCATCCAGATAAAGTGGTGCGCCTAAAGTACAACCTGCGGGGATATCGTGTTTACCGGCTCATTTGGAATTCCGGCAGCATGGCGGAGTCCGGGACTGTCACTATTCAAGCGTCGTCTTCCATCAAGGATGTGGCGGGAAACGCTTTGTCGGGAACGCTCTCCCGAAACGTCACCAGCACAAAGCGGGTTCTTGCCATCAACTGTGGCGACGAAGATTACTTTTCCTTTTATACGCCGCCGTTTATTGGAGATAGCAGTTTTCAGGGGAACGAATATACGCCATTCCTCACCACCAGCACCCCGTCGTTTTTCAATGACGAACATACGATCGACGGCGCTGAGGACGCACCGGTATTTTACAGCCAAAGAAAAAGTTGGGACTACTCTCAATCAATTCCAATTATCTACACCCTTCCGAACATGCCATCAGGGAACCTCACAGTCCGCCTCCTTTTCGCTGAAATCGATGAATATCTCGCGTCCTATCAATATTTCGACATTTATATCAACGGTTCACTCGTTTGGTCTGATTTCAACATTTACCAGTATGCGGATACTCGGATGTATACGGCGTGCGCCCTTGAATTTCCAAACATCACCAGAGATGGAAGCAACAACATTACGGTGTCGCTCATTCCGCAGGAAGGGCAGGAGGGTTACGCTGCTGCCATCAATGGAATCGAGATCGTAAAGCCTTAACCAGACCGCTTGCAGCACGGGCGCTGGCGCATTCAGGCGCCAGTCCGTCCATTAACTCCGTTCGAACCCGCGATGGTTTCGATGGAGTCCGCGATTACTTCACGCGACACGGGGGAATATTTCATTTCTTCGGTGCCCATCGAAATGCCGCCAGAAATGATAATGGTGTTGAAAATAATCGCTTTGCCACCGCTTTGTTCGCGCCGATTTCGCTTCGAACGCAAGCTGCATGTTGCACGGCGCGATTATGCTCTATGTCGCAATATCGACGAGAGGCACGAGGTTGAAAAA
>JBBQAX010000239.1:0-6974 GCA_038316905.1 Verrucomicrobiota bacterium
CAATACGGCGACTGGCCGTCAACATTTTGCGCCGCGACAAAAAGTGCAAACGCAGCATCAAAGGCAAACTCATGCGCGCCGCCATTGATCCTCAATTCCTCAAACACCTCCTCACTAATTAAGATGCGTCAGCCCTGGGAAAGTGGCGACGTCGTGTTGCAGACCATCGGCATTCACGATCATATTGAACAGTTTTTGCGGGAAAATTTCTGATGCCGCCTCAATTCCCCTTGCGCAACGTCGAAAGAAATTCCACCAGATCCACTAACTCCTGCGCGGACATGGTTTGTGCCAGACCGGTCGGCATGATGGACGTTTTCATCTGCTGCCGTTTCGCCACGTCGCTCTTTTTATAACGCGCCACGATGCCTTTTAAATCTTTCATCACGAGTTCGTCATCGGTTTCGCTCACGATCAAACCGTAGGTTTCGTCGCCGGATTTCAGTTCCACCTGATGCGCTTCGTAGCCGAAGGAAATTCCCGCGCTCGGTTCCAAAATCGATTCCAACAAAGCTTCCTTGCCGAGCTTGTCACCGATCTCCGAAAGCCCGGGGCCAATCTCCATCCCCCGCCCTTTGATCTGATGACAACTCCCGCACGCCGTCTCCGTGTTGAAGAAAATTTTCTCGCCCTTCATCGCGTTGCCTTTCTTTTTCAATAACTCCGCCATACTCGGCAATGGTTTGGCGTCTTTTCCCTGCTCCAATGGCAAAACCTTCGCGGCCTCGGTCTTGATGGGTTCCCATCGCACGTTGTTCAACTCCGCGCTGGTGATCAGTTTCAGATCGTTCGCCAACGTCCCTTCGTTTGCCAGGTTCAACAACTGTTCGGCACCCTCTTGAATCTGCGCGGCGGAACGCACCGCTTGTTTGCGCAACGGCAAATCGCGTTTGGCATCCGTCACGATTTCCATGAGCAACGGCACAGCTTCCTTTTTTCCAGAGTTGCCCAACACCTCGACGGCTTTGATGGCATCGCTGCCCTGCAACGCGTTTGTCAGGAGATCAACGTTTCCGTTCGCCAAAATAAGTCGTATCGCTGCGACGCCACTTTCATTCGCGGGATTCCTCGTCGCGACTTCCAACAATCCTGCATCCTGATTCTTCAGCTTGAGTTGTTTGACGATTTGAACGAACTGCGCCGTGCCGCGCGTTTTGGTCAAAAGATTTTCAATCGCGGTTTTCAACTGCGGATTCTTCTCCAGATTGATTCCTTCCAATCGGCTCAACGCTTCGAACGAGATGTTGAGCCGCTGCTCTTCGGTGAGCGCGTTCGTCGGATTGCCGCAGACCGAAAGACAAAGTGCGAACCACGAAAACCCGCACAGGAGATTTTTGGACCAAATGAATTTCATGTTCAGAGAAAAAGAACGCCTTCGCGTTTAAGCAAAATTTCCTTCCACTTCAAGCCGCCGGAAAAACCACCGATCTTCCCATGCACCGCCACGAGCCGATGGCACGGAATCAAAATTGGAATGGGATTGGTCGCACAACCACGTCCGACAGCGCGCACCGCTTTGGGATTCCCAATGGCTTCCGCGAGTTCGCCGTAGGTCTGCGTCTCGCCAATCGGGATCTTCTCAAGCCCGTGCCAGACGGTTCGTTGGAAATCAGTGGCGTCGCTCAAATCGTAGGGCGGCGATTTGGAAATGGGTTTGCCGTCCAAAACTTCCTTGAGCGATTGGCTGGTGAGTTTGTGCCAGCGGGCGACCTGCGCGTGGACCTCTTTGGTAATCTCCGTCCACGCTGCCGAAGGTTTTTTGCGTGAAGGAAAGTCCAGACTCATCAAGCCGTGTTCTGAATAGTGCGCGAGAAATGTTCCATCCGGCGTTTGGATCGGCAGCGATGCGATGGGCAAACGGTGTTTCATTTGCTCAACGATGACGCCAGAACATCGCGATGATTCCCCAAAGCACGAGTACCAGGACAACAGCTAAAACCACGAAGCGATTTCGTGCGACGCGTTTTTCGTAACGGAGCGGACGCAAGCCTTGAATGCTCCCGGCCGCGAGGTAGGAAACGAGTTTCGCATTAGCCGCCGGACGCGATCGGAAATTGTTTCCCAACCTTTTAAAGAACCCGAGTAGATCATATTTTTTGACGCCGAGTTGATTGTATTGCTCGGGCGCAACCACCGGTTCCTTGGCTTGGATCCGGTTTTGATCCACGTCTTCGAAAATGGGGTCGCGCGGATTGGGGATCGGCGGAGTCGTGGGAACAGTCGGGCCGTGAGGCAACGCCGTGGAACGAACGCGCGGTTGTTGCGCCGGAGTCTGGGCAGGTTGCGAGCTAAGCTTCTTGATCTTGGATTCGAGAGCGGCGATTTCCGCCTTCAACGCCTTGGCGCGCTCCGAAATGGGATCCGCTTTTTTGTTGAACAGTCCCATGCATCAAATCAACGCCGCAAAAGCAGCATCACAAAGATTCCGAGACCGAGCAGAACGAGCGGCCAGGTGAGGGCGAAACCGACTTTCAACAACTGGGTGAAAGGGAGCGTGGCGAAAACCGAAGGTGCCGCGCCAGCCGCTGGTGCGGTCTTATCCGCAGCGGGTGATCCCGAGAGAACTCCAAATTTGAGCCGCGCGGAATTCCATTCCATTCGCGCATTTTCAATCGTGGTCAGAGCGCGCGTCAGTTCGACATTGAAGTTTTCTTTGTTCCAGCTTTGTTCATCAACGCTTTGAACTTTTTGCAACGCTTCCTTCAAATCCGCCATCGCCTTGCTCATTTGTTCGGCATCGCGGCGCGCGGCGAATTCCGATTCCTCGAGCAAGCCGAGACCGCGCGTAAGGTTCTGCAACATTTCGTCGCGACCGGTTTGAAATTCCATCTGGCGCCGACGCAATTCTTCGAGACTCGCGCGTTCGCGTTCGAGCTCTTCCTGCGCGCGCTTGAGTTCGGCAAGTTTGTTGTGGGTTTCGTGAACGCGAGAATCAACTTCTTCGCGCGAAGGCGGGCGTTCGTCGCTGCGTGGTGCAGTCATAGTGGTGGCGTAACCCGACTTGCGGGATGGTTGAAAATCGCTGTCCACAAAATCGGATGCATCGAATTCTGTCGGCATGAGCAGAGGTTAAACATCTGGTTTCGCCCTGTAAAGCAAGCGATTAAATTCTGACTCTTAATCTTACTCATACTCCTGATCTTAATCTCCCGATGATTAAGAGTATGATTAGGATTAAGATTACGAGGGAACGGCTTACAAAATATTCGCCGCCAACTCCGCCAAATCCGAACGTTCGCCTTTTTGCAGTTCAATGTGCGCCGCGACGGCGTGTTCGCGAAATTTGCTGATGACGTAATTGAATCCGTTCGAGGACGAATCGACATACGGATTATCGATTTGATACGGATCGCCGGTAAGGACGATCTTCGTGCCGTGACCGACGCGTGTGATGATCGTTTTAACTTCCAGCGGCGTCAGGTTCTGCGCTTCATCAATCACCATGAACTGATTCGCGATGCTGCGTCCGCGGATGTAACTCAAAGCCTCCACCACGATGCTGCCGGAGCGCATCAGATCTGCGCTGCGCCGATGTTCGCTGCCCATGTTCAAATCACTCAACATTTCCAGCGCGTCATGAATGGGCTGCATCCACGGCGCGAGCTTTTCTTCGAGTGAACCGGGAAGGAATCCCAGTTCTTTGCCCATGGAAATCGTCGGGCGTGCGACGACGAGTCTGCGAAATTCGCGATCCAAAACGGTTCGTTTCAAACCGGCGGCCATGGCCATCAACGTTTTTCCGGTGCCAGCTTTGCCCATCAGCGTGACGAGTTTGATTTTGTCGTCGAGCAAAGCGTCGAACGCGAAATGTTGTTCACGATTGCGCGGTTTGATTCCCCAAATGCCTTCGCGACAATCGAGAATTGGGATGAGCTTCTTACCGGTCGGGTCCACTTTCGTTAAGGCGGTGCGCTTCGGATTCCCCTCCTCGGTCAGAGTGCAATATTCGTTCGGAAAATACTTACTGTTCCCGGGCAAATCCAATTCACCTTCGATACGGAACTTCCCCATTTTATCGGCGCTGATCGTTTGCTCGATCATGCCGGTGTAAAGATCGGTCAGAAAGATTCGGTCTGTCTCGTAATCTTCCGCGTCCAGTCCGAACGCATCCGCTTTCAGCCGCAAATTGATGTCCTTGGAAACAATGATCGTCGGAACTTTCGGCGACGCCTTCTGAATCTCCAGTCCCATTGAGACGATGCGACTGTCCACCGTTTTGTTGCCGAAGACGAGTTGGCCACTTTCATTCTTCTCCGGGAAAATAATGCGCAACGTGCCGCCGTTCTCCAGCTTGATGCCTTTGTTCAACTTTCCTTTTTCGCGCAACTTATCGAGCGTGCGAGAAAACTGCCGCGCGTTGGAGCCAAGCTCGTTCGACTCGCGTTTGAACTTGTCCAACTCCTCGATGACATCGATGGGAATGAGAACGTTGTTGTCTTTGAAGTTAAAAAGCGACTGTGGATCGTGGAGGAGAACGTTGGTATCAAGGACGTAATTTTTCACGCGTAGAATTGGGAGTTTGCAGTTTGATTTTGGACATTTTCCCAAACCAGGTTTTCACGTTGGTGTGGGCCTCGGGAAGTTTGTAATGACCGGAAAAAAGGAAATTGGACAACATGCCGAACAGATCGAAATCGACGAACCGCGGTTGGGCATCGAGGAGAAACGGTTTGCGCAACAGCATTTGTTCGAACGGAATTAACTGTTCAGCAAGGTTCGCGAGCAACGACTTTTGCTCTGCGCGCCATTGATCAATGCAACCACGGCCGAACTTCCGTTCCTTGTGTCGCAGAAAACGAAGCTGATCCGCTTTGGGGACAAATTCCTGCCAATAAATATCGTTCAGCTTGAAGCACGGGCCTTCGATTTCGTTTTCGATGTGCTGCCAGAGGATCGATTGAATCCCGCGCCAACTCGGGGTGAAGAGTCCGAGTTGAAATCGCACGTCTAAATATTTCGCAATGACCTGGGAATTTTCGCCGGTTTCAAAAATCACATCTTTTCCGTCGCGAATGATCGGCACCTGATAATAACGCTCCTTGGTCATGCGCCAGACGAGCGAGCGGTCACCGTTGGGAATGTTCGTGATTTTGAAAGGAATACGTCCGTACTCCAGAATCCGGCGTTGCACGATGCAGAATGGGCTCCAGGGAAATTGAATCAGCTCAATCATTTTTCTGTTGCTCGACAATGAGTTCCGGCAAATGCGTTTGCAAGCGGTTCAATCGTTCCAATGTTTTATTCAAATCCGCGAGTAAATGTTTGCCGCGATATTTTTTACCGTGGCTTTGCAATTTGCGGATGGCGATATCGATGGCGTCTTTTTCGCGGGCGAATTTGATTTTCAGATGCTTGGCCGCGCGGTCGAGTTTGTGAAGTTGCGCAAATTGCCGGAGTTGCGGGCGGCGGGCGGCGAGGCATTCTGCCATGTCCTCCCGGGCCTCGGAAATGAGGCGCGGATTGAACGTGAAAAATCCGGTGAACTTCTTTTCGTCAAATGTTTCGGCGTCGTTGGCCTGTTCGCCGAGAAACATCGCCTGGCACTTTCGCCCTTCGTAGAGAACCATCCAAAAACTTTTTACTACGCCGGCATCGCGGCAAAATTTCAGGCGCTTGTGGCCTCGCAAAAGTTTTCCGCACGCGATCAATTCCACTTTTTTTAAAGTGGCGGCGAGTTGCTGGTAGCGCTCGCGATGCGGCTCGAATTGTCCGGCATTTTGCATCGCGGCGAGCAAGGTTCCGTTGGCGTCGTCGAGTGCGAAATCCTCAACCGTATGGCTGAACGCCAGCGCGGCATCCGCGTCAAAAAGGTAGAAGGTATTTTCTTCGAGATTGGAAAGGAGGATGGATTGGAGACATTTTCCAGAGCCGTCGGTTTCGCAAATGCCATTTTCCTCCGGCAAATATTCCCGAACTCGCCCGAGAAATTCCTGACTGGAAAGTCCTTTGTTCCGCACGCCGCAATGTAAGTCTGCGCCCGTGACGCTGACAAGTGGGAATTGTTTTTCAACGAAAACAGGCACTGAAAATCCGCCTTTGTTTGGTAGCTGTCGAATGGCTCGTGCTTTCAAAATACGAAATTCAAACCGCAAATGGATCAAAGTGAATACAAATCAAAGGCACCGTTGAGCCGTGCGCGCAAACTGAGCAATTGCGTTTTATCTTTGTTTTCAACTGCGGCGCTGACGTCGCGCACATAATTCAGAATGTTCAGCGTTTTAATCGCGGGCGCCATCTTGATGTAATCCTTCAACGCGAGTCCATAGCCGGCGAGAAAGAATTCCTTCTCATCCATCGTCAGGTCGTGCAACGCGATGGACAATTCCCAGTAGGGCGCAATGTTCGAGGAGCAATTTTCCCAATCGAGGATGGCAATGATTTTCTGTTTTTCGTCGAGGATGACATTCTTGAGACGAATGTCTCCGTGACACAGGGACGGCCCGGCTTTCCAACGGTTCATCAATTGGACTTGCCGTCGCAACTTCTTCACGTTGGCCAATTCCAACACGCCACTGCGTCGCAAACTTTCCACCCGCTCCGCCAGATCCAATTCATTTTTCAAATACTCCGCCCAGGTGCGCTGGCGCGAAAGTTTGTTGGGCGACCAATCGAAAATATGTCCGAAGTCGTGCGTTTTAATGGCGTTGATCTTTGCGGCGTATTGCCCGAGTTCGCGCAACGCTTCGGCTTTGGCCGGACCGCTTAAACTATCGCCCGTGGAACCCGCCACCTTGCGGGAAATCATGTAGGGCAAATTGATCACGTCGTTGCGAACCTCGAGAATTTCGGGAATGGGAATTCCGTTTTTGCGCGCGGCATTAACGGCCCATTGTTCCTTCATGAAAGTCTGCAACTTGTCCGTTTCCGCCGAGATGCGCAGAATCAACGCTTCGCGATTGATGCAGGCTTCAAAAACGTGATTGGCCAATCCGCCATGAATCCGCTCCACCTTTTTGGCGCGCTTGCCGAAATGC
>JBBQAX010000240.1:0-6953 GCA_038316905.1 Verrucomicrobiota bacterium
TAAGAGCGAAATGATGGGGAGTGACAAGCGTAAGCTGGTCAAAGAACAACTGAAATTTATCTTCGCGGATCCTGACGATTTTGCGGCTCGTGTTTTGCAAGCCTACGATTCAAACGACCACGTCGAAGAATTTATCTGTCACGTTTTGGCTGGCGACGGGAAAAGGGAACGTTGGCTGCAACACTGGAGTCAGCCCATCACGAATGGACTCTACGCGGGAGGCCGCATTGAGTACTACACGGATATCACTGAACGCGAGGAGGCCAAACATGCTCTGCAACGGGAGAAAGCGCTTTTGGAAGGGATCACCGAATCCACGGTGGACGGAATCTTGATCGTTTCGCTTGAGGGAACGCTGCTTTATTTCAATCAACGATTCCTTGAGATCTGGAATTTTCCGTCAGAGATGCGTTTTCCGGAATCCAGCGAGATCGCGCTGGTCTGGGCTGCCGAACAGATGGTTGATCCAGAGGGATTTCTCGAACGTATGTCCGCAATTCATGCTGACCCTGAGAATTCTGCGCGTGAGGAACTGAATTTCAAAGATGGCCGGATTGTTGAGCGCTACGGTGTTGCCGCCAAAAAAGACAAGGAGCACTTCGGCTGGGTGTGGACTTTCCGTGACATCACGGACCGGCGAAGGCGGGAAGAGGCGGTGCGAGAAAGCGAACGTCGATTCAAAGTCGTGTTCAATCAACAGTTTCAGTTCATGGCGATATTGGCGCCCAATGGGGTGGTGCAGGAAATCAATGATGTTCCGCTTCGTGTGACCGGAATAACACGCGATCAAGTGATCGGACGTCTCTTCTGGGAAACACCATTTTGGGAGGGGATTCCCGAAATGCAACGAACCTGGCCCATTCGTCTGGCTGAGGCCGCTCGTTCTCAATCACCCGTAATCAGCGAAGACTGTTACCAGACCGCTGATGGAACCATCCGGTATGCCGACGCTGCGATTACACCGGTGAAAGGTTCCTCTGGACATGTTGATTTTTTTATCATTCAGGCCAGCGACATCACCCAGCGCAAGCAGGCAGAGGAATCTTTGCGCGAGAGCGAAAAGAAACATCAGTTCCTGAATAAGTTTAATGAGACGATTCGAAGCCTGGTGGATGCGCGGCAGATCATGGCCGCCGCTGCTGAAGTTTTAGGCCGGCACCTTCACGCTTCGCGATGCGCCTACGCCGATGTCGATCCGTCCGAAGAACATTTTACGATTCACGGGGATTTCACGGAAAACGATGTTGCAAGCTCTGCGGGTCGTTACCGGCTCTCTCAATTTGGTGCGCGCGCGGTGGCGGATTTGCGGCGCGGCCTTCCGTTGATTGTGCGCAATGTGGATGAAGAACTCGCGCCGGGAGATGGCCGCGACATGTTCAACTCCATCGGCGTGAAAGCAATTATTTGTTGTCCCCTGATAAAACAAAACCGTTTGCGCGCGCTGATGGCGATTCACCAAAAGACGCCACGTGATTGGTCGGAGCACGAAATCAAGCTGGTCGAATCCGTGGTGGAACGTTGTTGGGCGACGGTGGAAAGAGCGCGGGCCGAGCAATCCCTTCGTGAGAGCGAAGAACAAAAACGGCTCATCATGGACAACGTGAAAGACTTTGCGATTTTCTCGATTGATCTCGAGGGCCTCGCGACGAGCTGGAATATCGGGGCGGAGAATGTGTTCGGGTATTCGGAAGCAGAAGCTCTTGGCCAGAGCATGGATATTCTTTTTACGCCCGAAGACCGTGCGGCAGGTGCACCGGAGCAGGAACGAAAAATCGCTCGGGAAGAAGGCTATGCCAAAGATGAGCGCTGGCATTTGCACAAAAGCGGCGAACGGTTTTTTGCGAGCGGCGCGGTGCGACTGCTCACGGATGAAAAGGGTAAACTGCTGGGCTTCACGAAAGTGGCTCGAGACATCACGAAGCGAAAGCGCATGGAAGACGATCTGCGCAACGCCCGCGAAAATCTCGAGAAAACCGTCCAGCAGCGCACGGCAGAACTACAGTTGAAGATGGAAGAACTGGAAGTTTTTTCCTACAGCGTTTCCCACGACCTCCGCGCTCCGCTGCGCGCCATGAATGGTTATTCCCAGGTGTTGATGGAAGAATACGGTTCGGCGATTGACGAGGTCGGGAGAAGCTATATTTCTCGCATTTCAAAATCCGCCGAACGCCTGGATCACCTCGTGCAAGACATCTTGACCTATAGCCGCGTCGCTCGGGCTGAAATCACCAGTGCGCCCATTCAATTGGAAGGACTCATCGAAGATGTGGTCCAGAATTATCCGGCGCTTCAAGCAGAAGGCGTGAATCTTGAGGTGCAGCGACCCCTTCACCCTGTTCTGGGTCACGAAGGTTCTCTCACTCAATGTGTTTCCAACCTGTTGGGTAACGCGGTGAAGTTTGTCCCTTCAGGCAGACGCCCGCATATTCGCATTTGGACGGATGACGATGCCGGCATGGTGCGCGTTAATTTTCAAGATAACGGCATAGGAATCGCGCCCGAACACCAGGAACGCATTTTCAAAATCTTCGAGAAAGGGCAGGCTGACGACTCTTACGAAGGCACTGGCATCGGTCTGGCCATCGTTCGGAAAGCTGTGGAACGCATGGGGGGCGAATTGGGTGTCGAATCAAAGGTCAACGAAGGCAGCCGGTTCTGGTTCAAGTTATTTCCTGCTCCAGAGAAGTAATTCGACGCGAGCTTCAGTGCGTCTTCCGCACAAACGTCGAATCAATCGAAAAAACTGTTCAGTCTTATTCCGATGCATTTTCCGGTAGATATCCGACTACGCCTTTTGTCCAAACACCGCGACAATGATGTTAATGAAAGCAGAAATCATTGTGCTGAAGGACAAATCCATCTACCGCATTGAGCGCGGGCGAGCTGACGCAGAAGTCGGAGTTTCTTCACGGCCTCGCCTCAAAATCAATTTCGCTGGCGGCGCGTTGAACGTAAGCCTGACCATTGACGAGGCTTACCAGCTTGGCGCCGCGCTCATCATTTCCGCCGAACAAGAAGCGAACAGAATATTGCACCTCGATCAACGGTTTTAAGGAATTCTTCAGCGCGCCCGTCTGGAGTCGCCTTGGTTGATCTACCTCATCAATGGAAAGATTTCTCACAGCGAAATTTGCTGTAACCCAATCACGCCGTTCTGCCTCTGAACACAGATGAATTTTAAATCGGCTTTTCTGTTACTGGCGTCGCTTTGCGCGATCTCCCACTTTTCCTCCGCCAAAGGTGCGCCGAAGCCAAACGTGATTGTCATCATGGCGGATGATTTCGGATTTGAAACCATCGCCGCCAACGGCGGTCAATACCGCACGCCGAACTTCGACCGGCTCGCCGCCTCGGGCATGCGATTCGAAAATTGTCACGTGCAACCGCTTTGCACACCGACGCGCATTCAGTTGATGACCGGGCAATACAACATCCGCAATTACGTCAGGTTCGGTTACATGCAGCCGGAATCGAAAACGTTTGCGAATGTTTTTCAAAAAGCGGGCTATGCGACAGCGATCGTCGGCAAATGGCAATTAGGCGACCAACTTTCACTGCCGAAACTCTGGGGCTTTGACGAACATTGCCTTTGGCAGTTTACACGTCGTCCCGAGCGTTACCAAAATCCGGGTCTCGAGATCAACGGCAAGGAAGTTGACTATACAAAAGGCGAATACGGGCCTGACATCATTAACAACTACGCCATTGATTTCATCGCGCGTAACAAGGAGAAGCCGTTTCTGCTCTACTATCCGATGCTGCTGACGCACGACCCTTTCGTGCCTACGCCGGACAGTGACGATTACGATCTGGACGCGGTCAAACGAAAAGGCCGCAATGTAGAATACTTTGGCGATATGGTGGCTTACGCCGACAAAATGGTGGGACGTATCATGGACAAACTCGATGAACTCAACCTGCGTGAGAACACGTTGATCGTTTTCTTCGGTGACAATGGAACTTCTCCTTCGGTCACGTCGCAATTTCGTGGCAAACCGTATCAAGGCGGCAAGGGGAAAAGCACCCGCAATGGCACGCATGTTCCATTGATTGTGAGTATGCCGGAAAAAATTCCCGCTGGCCGCGTGAGCACCAATCTCGTGGACAGCACTGATTTTCTCCCCACGATTTGCGCCGCAGCCGGATTGAAGATTCCCAACGATATGACCACGGATGGGAAAAGTTTCTGGCCGCAATTACAGGGCAAGAAAGGTTCGCCACGCGAATGGAGCTATTGCTGGTATGGGAGAAACGGCGCGCTCCAATTTGAGTTCGCGCAGGATTTGAAATACAAACTTTATCGCGATGGTAATTTCGTGGAAGTGGTGAGCGACCAGGAGGAACGGCCTTTGAAAGAAAATCTTTCTGCCGACGCGGAAAAAGCGCGCGCAAAGTTTGTCAAAGTCTTAAAACAATATAGCAACGCGCGTCCGGCGGACCTTCGTACGTTCGAACCCTCGGTGGACGAGAAGAAGCCGGCAAAAGTGAAGGAGGAAAATAAAGGGTGAGTTTCACCGGCGGTCCAACGGCACGAGCGACGACCACGCGGTTGTGCAAGTAAAAGTGGGAGAGATTGGAAAACCTTTGGAGTGCGGCAGAACGTCGCTTTCCTACACGCTGGCAACCGCAAGGTCGTTTTGAACTAAAAAAACGCTTGGCGCTTTATCACCGTGCAGCCAAAGCGGGGACGTGTCCCCGCAGTCCAAATGGCCAAGCCTCACCCACTTTTAGCCACTCCCCCACGCGGCTGGTTAAACGTTTAATCAAGGAACGCGTTCGATCCGGAAGAAACGATTTCCTCCGGTGTTTGTCACTGCAATGCTTCCGATGCCCGTCGTCGGAAGGATCGGCGGATTCACCCGCGTCCAGGAAGTTAAATTTGTTGATTCCTGCACTTCAAACAAATCATAGGGTCGCGCCATCCATTCCAGAGTGTTGCCGGTGAAGCTCGTTATTTTGAGGGAAGATGCGGCGTCGGTCGGACTCGTGCCGGAGATGAATTCCTGCAAATTACTGACGCCATCTCCATCGAAATCCGTTTGCGCCGAGGTTTTCGCGCCAGCCGAAGGAACGATGTTCCCGAAATAAGTGGTCATCCAGGCATCGGGCAATCCATCTGGCGCACCTGATGGTCGTGAATCCGGCAGCAGCGAGATCGTTCTGACTGAGACAAAAGGGGAGGCGTTGGCACCATCCGCAAACCGAACATACAAAATGTCATAAAAAGAGCCCGTTGAAGGGTCCAGCCGCCCGGCATTCCAATAAGCAGTCGGTGTGGCCAGGAGAGTGTTGCCTTGAAATGAGAAGCTCACGCTGTCCGCATCCAGGTTGGTCGTCACCAGGCTCAGGGCGTCATTTTGCAAATCATAGCCACGGAGTTCGATGCGATTAATCCCAGCCACGTTTGGAGTGGTCGGGGCGGTGACAATGTCGATGACTCGCGGAAACGTGAACGGCGGTGTGTTGAAGGGATGCACGGTTCGAATCATCGGCCCGTCGTAACTTCCGAGCGAGGGTCCACGACCGTCTCCGTGAACCTGGAAATACATGATGGCTTCACGCAACGTATTGTTCGCTTCGCCCAAATTTTCGCTGCTGTGGTCCAGACTCAACACATGGCCGATTTCATGAGCAAGCACCTCAGTGAATGTTGCCAGATTCTGCAGCGCCGCCTGAGTGTGTTTCAGGACGAGAAAGCCCCGTGTGCTTTCATGAAACTCGCGCGCTCCAACTTTCCCTCCCGAACCGCCATTTGGAAATTTTTCCGGGATGACCAACTGCCGTCCGCCTCGACCGAGGACATTGGTTTCCGAAATCGCATTGTAGATATCATGCAGTTGAATGCGGATCCTTCGATCTGTGGTGGTGATGTTAAAAGCCGATTGACCAAAATTCTGCGTGCCTTCAAAAGAGAATTTCAGTGAGCTGGCATCGCTCCATGCTTTGAACGCATTGCTCACCGCATTCAAAGCCTGGCTCAGCGTGATGCCGGGTGGAAGAGCCTGGGCATCGACGATGTAAGGAATGGCCTGGCCGCGATCCGGCGCCAGGAAACGTGCTGAAACGCCGCTGCTTTCGATCAAACCGCCCACAATCCCTTCAGATTGATTCGGAGCTTCAACGCCCTGGTCAGTGACATCTTCGCCCGCCGCTCTTGCATTCGAAAATCTTTGCCGCAGCTCTTCCACAAATGCCTTTTCTTCTGCGGTGTAAGCGGGTTGTCCGGCTTTGTTTTTTGAAAGCAACGGGCTGCTGATGCTTCCATTGATAGAATAAAGCGAATTGTCATCACGCCGTTCCAGGAAAACGATGCGCTCTTCGCCGGGAGTGAACCGGGGCGAGAAGCTATCCACTTCTGCCTGGCCCTCCAAAATTCCACCGCGATGGACCAGTTGGATGTGCGCAGGCAATTTGCCTTTAAATCCTTCATCCACTCTGAAGATCGCGCGCGTGTAAATGGGGCCATTGGTTTCGCTACGGAAAGCTTCCAGTTTAAGAACGGTGCCACGGAAGATTGCCTTGGCGGCGGTGGCTTGTCCCTCGGGAGTGACCCCGGTAAATGAGGCCGAATGTGCAGCCCCGGTTATTAAAAAAAGAGCGAAACCAAAAACAAAAATATTTCCACGCATTACCGTGGATCATTCCGAAAAGTAGCCAGAACGGCAAGCTTGTTTCCCTGTGGAAGGCCATGGCGGGTGCGATTAAAAGTGGGTGAGGATCGCGGCTGGTTCTCCGCGAACACAACCGCGGTCCGTCGGATCGAATTCCAAAATTCTCACCCACTTTTAATCACACCTGGCCATCGCAATCCTTAATCCGGCCATTTCTGATAAGCCGACTCGGAAGCCAGTTGACTGTGATTTTTTTGCAAATAAGAGATTGCCTGATTGCAAGTGGAGGGAAATTAAGGTTTGTTCCGCACGTTTCAAGCATCGCAAAAACCGGCGTGCCAT
>JBBQAX010000241.1:0-6895 GCA_038316905.1 Verrucomicrobiota bacterium
GGATTCCATCCGGCGGAGCAGGCTAGTTGGCGAAATGTGTCCGAGCTGTATTTGTAGGAATATTCGGTCGTAATAAATTCGTCGGAGTCGAAAGAAATTTTCCGCGCGCCGACCCGTGCCACTTGTCGGCAGCGGCTGATCAGGTGCATTTCAACGCGGCCCAGCGTTTCGTTGTAAATGGCGCGGTGTTTAAAATTTTGCAGCGCGAAATCAGCGTCGAGTTCGCGATTAGCCCGGGCCAACAGATTTAAATTGAACGCGGCAGTCACACCTTTGGCATCGTTGTAGGCGCGTTCCAAAATGGTTTTTTCTTTTCGCAAATCCACGCCCACGAGCAGGCCGTCATCAGGCTGGCACCACGAGGCAACGCGCTTGAGAAAGTGGAGCGCCTCCTGCGGTTTAAAATTTCCAATCGTGGAACCGGGGAAAAAAACGACAGCGCGTTGCGGGGCACGCGAGGGAACAGGCAGTTCGAGCGGCGAATTGTAATCGGCACACACCGGTAAAATTTCGAGCGGAAAAAATTGTTCGCTGAGCCGCGCGGCGGCGGCGAGCAAATGGTTGCGTGAAATATCAATCGGCGCATAGGCCACCGGGTCATCGAGATGTTCCAGCAACCAGCGGGTTTTTTGACTGCTGCCGCTTCCAAGTTCGGCCAGGAAACAAGACGCCCCGCAAAGCGCGGCGATGTCGCGGATGTTGTCCGCGAGAATTTTATTTTCGGTCCGAGTGGGATAATATTCCGCCAGTTCACAAATCTGGTCGAAGAGTTGCGAGCCGCGCGCGTCGTAGAAAAATTTGCTCGGCAATATTTTTGGCGTGCGGGTCAGACCGCGCACAAATTCGACGGAGAATTCTTCTGCCGGTTGAAAATCAGCCAGCCTGATCTCGTCGCAATATTGGGTCTTCATAAAAGATTTTCGGCCAGTCGAATGCCGCCAAACTGCCAGCGTTTGTCGGGCGGAAAAAAATTACGGTAAGTGTGGCGGATATGATTTTTCGCCGTGGCACAGGAGCCGCCGCGCAACACGTATTGGTTGCACATAAATTTCCCATTGTATTCTCCGAGTGCGCCATCGGGCGCTTCGTAACCGGGATACGGCGAATAAGCGCTGCTGGTCCATTCCCAGACATCGCCGAAAAATTGGGCGAGGGGAGTGACGGGATTTTTTCCAAGCGGCACCGGATGAAAATTTCGTTCCTCCACAAAATTACCGGCGAGCGGTGCGTCGGCGGCGGCGACTTCCCATTCAGATTCGGTCGGCAAACGCTTTCCGGCCCAGCGCGCAAAAGCGTCGGCTTCAAAATAACTGACGTGACAAACGGGTTCCTCCGGCTCGACGCGGCGCAAACCCGAGAGTGTGAATGAAAACCATTCGTCGTTTTGTTTTTCCCAGTAAAGCGGCGCGATCCATTTTTGTTCGCCAAGAAAAAACCAGCCGAGCGACAACCAAAGTTCCGGCCGTTCGTAGCCGCCATCCTCGATAAACTCAATAAACTCCTGGTTGGTGACGAGGCGCGACGCGATTTGAAATGGCTCCAGGAAAACGCGATGTCGCGGTCGCTCGTTGTCGAAGGAGAATTCTGTTCCGCTGTGTCCCACGGAGCGAATGCCTTCGGGAAAATCCACCCAGCGCAACGGTGAATGGTTGGCCTCTCGTTTGGGACGGCTTGGTTGATAAACAGGATGAAGTGGATTTTGCGCGAAAAGATGTTTGAGATCCATCAAGAGCAATTCCTGATGTTGTTGCTCGTGGTGGAAACCGAGTTCGAGGATCGGCGCAAATTGTTCGATCTGTTCGACGGTGGCCGATGCCAAAAATTGTTCCATCAACTGGTCGATTTGTTTTCGATAAAAATAGGTTTCCTCGACCGTGGGACGGGAAATCAGCCCGCGTCGTGGACGACAATGCATGGGGCCGACCGCGATGTAATAAGAATTGAAAAGATAGGCGTAATGCGGATCGCTCCGGTAACCGGCTAAACCTTTTTGCAACACGAAGGTTTCAAAAAACCAACTGGTGTGCGCGAGATGCCACTTGGCCGGACTGGCATCCGGCATCGATTGAACGACAAAATCTTCGACGGCCAGCGGCGCGCAAAGTTCCTCCGTGAACGACCGAACTTCACGGTAACGCTCGGCCCAACTGGCCGGGGTCAATTCGTTGAGTTTTTTGGGCGATAAATTTAGACGCGGTTCAAGCAATTCTGGGTTCATGATTTTTTATTTGCTCAGGCTTTTGGATGGGACAACGAACCAAATCCACGGCAAACGTTCCATTGGAGGAAGGAAACTCAATCAGGGGAGAGCCGGATTAACCTGGCGAAATATCCCTGCTGTTTTTTTACGAAGAACTGCTGAAATTATCTCAAACCAACGACGGGGAGAATTCGTGCTCGACGTTGTCCGGTCGGCTATTTGCCATTTTCATCATTCGGTTTCATTCATGCGTTCGCCGTTAGTTGTGCTTTTTCCGCCTCTGCGAGAAATGCTTTCAGCGCCCCATTCACTTCCGCGGGTTTGTCGATCATGAGGAAGTGACGGGCATCGGCGATACGCACCAGTTCCGCGCCGGGAATATCCTTGGCGAGTCGCTCTCCATATTTCACCAATTGGAA
Organism: Verrucomicrobiota bacterium; assembly: GCA_038316905.1. Lineage (GTDB taxonomy): Bacteria > Verrucomicrobiota > Verrucomicrobiia > Limisphaerales > CANJXF01 > CANJXF01. The sequence continues at coordinate 2,620 of JBBQAX010000241.1, forward strand.
CTTGTCGTTCTCGCCCCAAATGATCCGCGTCGGCACTTCAATTTCGGGTAATAAATGGGTGATCTCCGTGGTGAGATTTGTATTCAGTGCGGCGGCATTTCGGATCAGCGAAAGCTTCCCGGCTTCCGTCGAATAGGGCGCGAGCAAGCCTTCAAGAAACTCATCCTCGGGCGACGATTCAAAACCCATTTTCAAGGCCTGCTTCAAAAGCTTCATCGTCGTCGATGCCGATGCTTTGCGATACATTTCCGGATGGCCGAATTGCAGCATCAGTTCAATCGGCCATGAGTCATAACAAACTGTGTTCATCACGCACAAACTGGCGACTCGGTCTGGAAACAGAGTTGCCAGGCGCAAGGCCACGCCGCCGCCGATGTCCTGACCCACAATGTGCGCGGAGGGAACATCCAGTGTCTCAAGCCATTGATCCAAAATCTCTGCCTGGGCAGCAATGGAACGATCAAAGTTGTCGCGTTTATCCGAGAAGCCAAAGCCGATCAAATCAGGAACGAGCACGCGAAAGTTTTCTTTGAGGGCGTCGATCGTTTCGTGCCAAAGAAATCCCCACGTCGGAATGCCATGAATCAGCACGACGGGATCGCCTTCGCCAGCTTCGACATAACTGATAAACCGCTCACCAATTTGCGTGATGCGCTGCCGCTTTTGAAAGTCACGCCATTGCATATTGCGCCTCTTTTTCTTTCATTGTTGCAGCCGGGAACGGCGATTTTTCGAGGTCTTCCGGTGATTTCCAGTCCAGTTGCAACAGAGCAATATTCAAAATCAACGGCGGCAGGATCTGTTCGAATTTCTCAGTCGTCTCAATCACTTTGTCGGCATCTTCGCCCAGTTCTACAAGGGTTGTGCGAGTGAGCGATAATCGATACGGAAGCCGATGCGCCAGCGTTCTGCTTTCCTCCCGTAACGCATCCGCGGTATTTTCGAAGGCAGCGCTTTTGCACACTGGCTTAAGTTTCTGCCATGCGGCCTGCAAGTAATCCGGCCAAAGACCGAGCGTGCGATAATCGCTGTTGATGGATGAAAGGGAGAGTGTCTTTTTGATGTCGTTGAACAATTTGCGAAGCGGTTTGTCCTTGGGCTTTTCGTCCACCAATTCCATGGCATACATCGTCGGTGGTTCACCTTTTTTGATTCGTTCCATGGCGTCGCTTTCGCCTTCGTTTTGTTCGCCTTTCAGAGAGGCTAAAACTGCCGAGGTCAGCACCAATAGTTTCGGATTCACGTAATGATAAAGGTCGAGCGCGCGTTGAATTTGCCACGAGCGACTTTCGCCAAATTCGGAACCCTCAAGCGCATTGGTGCGCGGAAGTTCACCCGAAAGCTGAACGGCGCGGCGCCGAACTTCATCCGCGACATTTTCGAAAACGCGGGTTTCCGCGTTCGGCCGAAAGTCATCCCACATCGCCGGCAAAAATTTGTCGAAATCCGCCCAGGTGCGGAAATTCAGGTTGATGCCGGTCACCCGAAGCGTCTGGCGAATCTCGTGATACACACGCTGGATTTCATCCTCGGCTTCGTATTCCTTTACCTCCTTTGGTTTTCCAATCATAAGCCTCCAAAATTCATTACCTCCAACTGTTTGCACTCGGCAGAATCACCATTAAACGGGATGCGGCGGTCAATTTTCTCCCTCTCTTCGCGACGTAGGAGCGAGGAGAGGAGCCGTCTTTTAAATTCCCCTCTCTCCGGCTCTCTCCCCACTCGTTCCTCGCGGGGAGAGAGAGAAATCCTCGTGATGACCGCCACTTGAAATCGCATCCCATGAAACGAATGATATTTTAAATGCCTGACAACTCACGTGCTGCCGAGTGCAACCCGGCAGCACGTTGTAGTTTTTTTGTATGAATTTTTTAAAATTCAATTCGAAGCGGCCCTTATTTCTGTTGTTTATTTTCCAACTCTGCCCCCGCTTTTTCCTGGATAATTGGAGAAGGTTCATCGGGTGCCGCCGCCGCCGCACGCATCGGTTTGAATTGCAGCTCCTGCGTGTAGGGATCCTTTTGACCTTTCATAAAAGCCATCGCTGTTTTCGCGTAGAAATCGCGCGCTTCATCCGCCGATTTTTTCCCCGTGATAATGTCGTTGGCGAGATTCAACGCGAGAAGGTTCATCGGTTCCTTGTCGCAACGCGCCGCGATTTCCCCTGGGGTTCGGTCCACAATGACACTGCCGTCAAACTCAGCAAGTTCTTCCAGCTTATCGACCGGCACTTTGAAGCTGACCGATTGCTTCAACATGTCTTTGTGCGGCATCGGGAAATTGTGCTCGATTTCCTGATTGACCAATTCGGTTTTCAGCCACGGCCCGTTGTTGTGCCAGACCAGGCGTTGCGAGGTGACCTCCTGCGGTTGACCATATTTGCTGATGAGTTCCTGGGCCGTCGCTTTCGGTTTTTGTTTCCAATTTCCAATGGCCTGTTCAGCAGAAATCTTTTGTGCTCCCGCCGCGCTTTCCTGAATTCCAAGGACTCTGCCTTGTTCGCTGCCTTCTTTTTTTGCGCTGTAATCATCTGCCAAAGCGCTTCCAGCCGTGATCGCTGCAACCAGCGAAAGGACTGATCCGATTTTTATAAGTTTCATATTTCCTTTAATTTTTGAGTGTTCCTGTGATCTGAGAGCGAACGCAAAGTTCAAACTCTCTCCGGTTACAATCAGTCAATTGGGAAAAACCGCCGCACGAAAAGCGGGTCAGGCTTGCTCCGCGTCAGGGAGTGGGGAGATTCAGAAAACGGTTAAACCCGAATTCTGAAATAGGAATGGGGAGCGCACGCCTCCGGCGTGTGAGTTCGGGCGTCGCACCCGAACTTTCGTTCATCTCATTTTGGGGCGTCTGCCAGAAAAAAAATAATGTGGAACGAAGTTTTCGGCGCGGACGCCGAAAACCACACGCCGGAGGCGTGCGCTCCCCATTTCTTTTCAGATTGCGGCGTCTCTACTTTGGACTACGGGTTAAAAACTTGTTCCAGTCAGCGGCGACATCAATGTCATCCAGCGTGCGAAGGAGTTGGAAGGAAAGATGGTTTTCGCGACAACGGCCGAGTGTCGTTTCCAAAACGGTGTCCGCGCTCCAGGGAATATTTTGAAATAACGCGGGTTGCGGTTCGCGCATTCCAATGAGCCAGTAGCCGCCATCGGTGGCGGGGCCTAGAACAATGTCATTTGTTGCCAGCGCCTCTTCCGCCAATTGAATATCTTGCGTGATCACGTAAGGGCAATCCGAACCGATAATGAGAACGCGTCTATTTCCCTCCTCGAAACTTTCCGCGAAGGCTCGTTGCAAACGGGAGCCGAGATCGCCATTGCCTTGCGAAGCATAGACGAAACTATCGCCCAACCAGTTTCGCATTTCATTTTCTGCGTCATCCGGCGCAAAGCGAATTTCGACATTTTGCAGCTCGCGCAAGTTCTCCAATAGATGCTTCGCTATTTTTTTATACGCATCGCAAGCAGCCGTTTCGCCAATGCTCGCCGCCAACCGACTCTTCACCTGGCCAAGGCGAGGAGCCTTGGCGAAAATAATCAGTTTAGTGGTCACGGGTTGAGACTTCATTTTTAGCGAAGCGACTGTAGGGTGGTTTGAAGTCTGAATGAAAATATCTTTTTATACGCCGTTTGTGATCTTCGGAATTTTCGCGCTGTTTTTTATCCTGGAAAAATTCTTTCCGCTGCGGCAACGCAAGGCAGCGTTGCTGGCGCGCTTGTTCGTCAATGGCGGCATTTCGGTGCTGACATTCTTAATCGCGATGAGTGTGGTTCGTCCTGCGGCGTTGCAAGCAATGAATTGGTCTTCGGCACAAACTTTCGGGCTGATGCAGTGGCTGCAATTGCCTCGTCTGCTCGAGTTCATTGTCGGATTTCTTCTGCTCGATTTAAGTTTTTATTATTGGCATTTGTTGAACCACAAAATTCCGTGGCTCTGGCGTTTTCACAATGTGCATCACATCGATCCTGATCTCGATGTCTCCACCGGATTTCGATTTCATTTTGGTGAAGTATTGTTCTCCACGTTCTTTCGCGTCGTGCAAGTCAGCGCCATTGGTGTGTCGCTCCAAACCTTTGTCATTTTCGAATTAATTTTTCAGGCCAACACCGTTTTTCATCACAGCAACTTTCGCCTGCCGATTCGGTTGGAGCGCGCGCTCAATAAACTGCTGGTCACGCCGAGAATGCACGGCATTCACCACTCGCAGATTCAACACGAAACAAATTCCAACTACGGCGTGATTTTTCCCTGGTGGGATCGGTTGCATCGAACG
>JBBQAX010000242.1:0-6834 GCA_038316905.1 Verrucomicrobiota bacterium
ATCCGTCGCCTGAACTTCCTGCAAAAAATTGCCGGCGTGATAACGCTCGCGATCTGGATACGCCGGATTTTTCGGCAACGGTTCTGGCCCGAATTCCAGATGCTGAAAGCCCAACGGCAATTCCGCGTCAGCGTAAGGCAAGGTGCCAATCCGACGACCTTGCATCAACGGAACGCCGCCGCGTAAATGGTGTTCACGAAGTGCGACCGGCAAATCAGCGCAAAGCGTTTTGATGCGACCCACAAATTTTTCGTCCGGGATTTCTTTCGCTTCGCTGGCGAGTTCGCGCAACGCATTTTCCATCCAGGCAATCTGCGATTTCAATTCGTCGCGATCTGTTTCAAGCAACGGCACACTCGGCAAATCGTAAACACCTTCATTGTGTTTCAGATAATTTTCGATGGCTTCGACCAACACGCCGTGAACAACGGCGGTTGCGGAAAAAAAATCAGCCGGAGTGGCTGCGTGACAAAGTTGTTCGATCAAAGCGCGGCCGGCGACATTTCCGCTGAAGTGCATTTCTTCAAATGACACGCCAAGCTCACGTCCACGCTGACGCAAATCCTGCACGCGTCGGAGCGAACGAAAAATGAGCGCGGGAAATTCTTTGCGTTGCCGCCACACGACGAGCGCCGGAACAAAACCCGCCGCGACGCGCGCCAGTTCTGTTTGGAAATCGCCGAGATTTTTCAGGAAAAGACCGATAACGCGCGGACTGATCTGTTGCGAAAGCGGGTTGGGAGCGGAGTTCATTTTTAAATCAATTTCATCGGACTAACCATTCTTCACGCATCTTCTAAATTTTCTTTCACGGTTAATCAATCCCCAGAAAAGTTCCAGCGATATGACGCGAGCCGTTCGCGCGATTGAAATAATAAACCACCAGCGCACGATCTTTTCCGACCATCGTCGCCCAGGGATAACCCAGGTCTTCGCTGCCGCCGTCGTCGCGCAAAATGATTTCTTTGGCCGTGGCAAAATTGGAGCATTCGGCATCCAGAACGCGAGCGCGAATTCCCATCGGCTTATGGCGATAGCCATAAACGAGCAACACGCGTTCATCCGGCAACCGCAGCGCAAAATGCGGATGTCCTTGAAACCCGGCGTCCTCCCATTTTTGGAAACTTTTCCCGCCATCGGTCGAGCGCGCGATGCAAGTGCGGTCGCCAAATCCCGCCGTGCGCAGAAACGCCACCAGATCGCCTTTGGGCGTTTGATAGAGCGAAGTTTCGTTGAAAGCAACTTTGTCGCTGGTAGCGATCGGGCAGGAATAATTCCAGGTCGTGCCTTGATCGTCGGAGGTCATCAAATGCACGGAAGTGCGCGAGACGTTGGTGGAAGTTTGCGCGGCGACCGCCCAGAAAATGCGTCCGTCTTTCCCTTCGCACATTGCGCCGCGATTGTAGGCGGGAACTGGTTTTCCAAACAGATCCAAGCGAGTTTCATTTTTACTTGGAGACGGAATGATCGGCTTTTCCCAGACATTTCCTCCATCGGTTGAGCGCAGCAAATAGCCGCCCATAAAAACGAATTGGCGGTGGTTGAAAATCGGTTTCTTCAATGTTTGAAGAATATTGGTGGCCACAAAACTCCAGCCGTAACTTCCGCAAAGAATCGTGCCGTTGGTGAGTTGCAAAAGACAGGGGTCCTGGGAGCCGCCGAATGGATGGGCGAAAATCAGTTGCGGTTCTTCGCTCCAGGTTTTGCCGTCATCTTTGGAACGGACGGAAACGAGATAACTGTTCGGGTCGGTGTGCGTGTAGGATTTTGCGCCGAGTGGCCGCCAATCGGGCGCGCGCCGAAAAGCAACTAACAATTCGCCATCGGGCCGTCGCACCACGGATGGAAATGCGCAATGAAACTGGCTGTTGGTGTAGATCACGATGTCCTCCAGTTTGCGAACAGAAGGAGCGCTGATTTCCGCTGCCGCAATAAAAGAAGAAACCATCAAGAGGAGGAAGACTAAGCGAAATTTCAGTTGCATTTTGTTTTATGAAATAATTTGGGCCGTAGCCTTTTACCACGCCCTGCCACCCACTTTCAGATATTTGTTCCAACCAGACAGTGACACGATGAAACAGTGATTTTCTAAAATCTACAATAAAAACTTGTAAATAACGCCTTTGTTTCGTTATTAACAAAATTCCTAAAAGTTCCTACAAATGAAGATCGATCCATCAAATGAAGCTGATGCTTCTCTTAGTACGACGCCTAAACATGAGCGGTTGCGCGCTTACCTTTTGAATGAATTGAGTGCGGGTCGGCTGAAACCCGGCGATGCGTTGCCGACCGAACTGGCGCTGGCGGATTCCGCTGCAGTTTCCCGAAACACCGTTCGCCAGGCGTTGTCCGGATTGGAACGCAGCGGATTGATTCGCCGCGTGCGCGGTTGTGGAACTTTCGTTCACGAATCCGCGATGCAACGGCTTAAATCCGGTCTCGATATTTTTGCGCTCGTGATTCCGGACACGCGCGGCGGTTTTTATCCTTCGTTGCAGCGCGGCTTTCACGAATCTTCCGCCGGACTGCACAATCAAGTGATTGTTTGCGACACCGACAACGATCCCTTTCGCCAGGCCGATGCGCTCTTGCAATTGATTGATAAAAAAATCGCCGGTGTCGCGATGGTTCCCACCACCAGTCCGGCGACTCCGGCGCATCAAATCCGTCCGCTGCACGAACGCGGCATTCCCATTGTGTTTTGTCATCGACGCGTGGAGGGGATTCAGGCGCCGCTGGTTTCTTTCTCTGCCTTGGAAGTGGGAAGACGGGCGGGTTGCGCCATGCTGGAAAAAGGACATCGCCGCGCCGCGTTTTTTGCCATCCAACGCGCCGGACTCAGCACGCAATACGAACGCGGACTGCGCGATGCCATGGTGGAAGGCGGCGGCGAATTGCCTGCGGAATTCGTGCGCTACGACGATGCGCCCAAAGTCACGGCTGATCACGAACGTTTTCTCAAAACCAATTTGGAAGAATTGTTGCGTCACAATGCGCGGCCCACGGCGATTTTTTGTCCATTCGATTCCGAGGCGGAACTGATTTATCTGCTGTTGCACCAAATCGGCGTAAAAGTGCCGGACGAAATTTCGCTGATTGGTTTCGGGGGGATCTGGCGTGAAGGCGCGCTCACCCGGCGACTCACATCCGTGACCGTTGATGAAGAAGAACTGGGCCGCAACGCCGTGAAATTGCTCGACGAGATGCGTCGCCACGAAAAGCCGTTGAACGATTCCACCGAGATCATCATGCCGCTAAGCTGGGCCGAAGGCGAAACGCTTGGGTTTGCGGAGAAAACTGTCACATGACATGCAACGAATTTCAAAAACTTCGCAGTTCACAATAGTCATGGTGCTGGCGGCTCTGCTGGCGGGTTGCGCCACCCAAACTAAAATGAAAATCGAACGATCAAAACTGATTGCCTCCCTCGAACACGAGATGTTTTGCAACACGCAATGGCTGCGCATTCACGCGGCGGAAGGTCTTCTCGATAACGGTGAATCCGCGAAAATCGCTGACCTGTTTCGTCCCGAAGCAGATACGGCGAGCGCCCCATATCGAATCGGGGTCTGGCGTGTTCTGGCGCGTTCCACCGACGGCGGCGAACGCAATGACTACATCAAACGAATCCGAGAAGTGATGCATGATCCGCAGGCAATTGATCGAATTTCCGCGGCTGAAAGTCTCGGCAAACTCCATGCCGCAAGCCGATCGGACCGCGCTCTAATTTCAAACTGGCTGATGACTGCGGATGATGCGACCGCGCCTTTTCCGCGCTGGCTTTTAGTATTATCAAGCACTCCATCCGAGCGAGAAACCGATGAGGCGGCGCTCGCAAAATTCCTAAGTTCGAACGATGCAATCGCCCGTTTGCGCGCTGCGTTCGCGCTGGGTCGTTTGAAAAATTTCTCGCCAGAATCCATCGCCAAATTTCGCGAGCAATTGAAAACCGAGCCGATGGATTCCATTGCGCGAGTTTATTTCATCACCGCTTTGCTGCTGCACACCAAAGACGAAACTTTGATCGCCGATCTCGAAAAACAATTGATTCCTTATTTGAACAACGGGAAAGCCAACGAACTTCTCGAGATTGGAATCTCTACGGGCCTTCGCGGTGACACGAAAAATTTACCGATGCTGAAAACGCTTTTGACCAATCCTGACGCTGACGCCCGCATCGGCGCGGCGAATGGCGCACTCCAGCTTTTGCAATGATTGGACCGACCAAGTTCAGTTCGCAGGCCTGGATGTGCGTCGCTTTATTGTGGGTCGTCGCACTGCTTAATTATCTCGATCGCGTCATCCTGACGACGATGCGCAGCTCGGTGGTTGACGCGATCCCGATGACCGAAACTCAATTCGGTTTACTGACTTCGGTGTTTCTCTGGGTTTACGGATTGTTAAGTCCGTTTGCCGGTTTTCTGGCGGACCGTTTCAGCCGGCGCAAAGTTATAATTATCAGTTTATTTGCCTGGTCAGCGATGACGTGGTTGACCGGACACGCCAAAACATTTGATCAACTTCTCCTCGCCCGCGCCCTGATGGGGATCAGCGAGGCTGCTTATATTCCAGCGGCGATGGCTCTCATCATGGATTACCATCGCGGCACAACTCGTTCACTCGCCAACGGCATCCATGTCAGCGGAGTGTTCGTCGGCTCTGGCCTCGGTGGTTTAGGTGGATGGCTCGCGGAACGACAGGGCTGGAGTTACGCATTCAACCTCTTTGGAATAATCGGTATCGTGTATTCTGTGGTGCTGCTTTTTCTGCTGCGCGATGCGCCGCGCGAACAATCAAGGTTCGTGGATTCAACTTCATCGGTCACTCCCGCCCGTTTTATCCCGGCTCTGAAAAGCTTGTTCAGCACGCCGTCTTTTTATCTGGCGATGGCGTTCTGGGGATTGCTCGGTTTGGCCGGGTGGGGAGTGATGGGCTGGATGCCGACGTATTTCAAAGAACATTTTAACCTGGGTCAAGGCGAGGCGGGATTCTCGGCTTTGAGCTATCTTCAAGGCGCTGGATTGATCGGTGTCATTGTGGGAGGCGCGCTCACGGATCGTTGGAGCCGTGGACGCGAACGTCGCAGAATCACGATTACCGCAATCGGTCTTTGCATTGCGGGTCCGGGCATTCTGCTCGCGGCCAACACCGACATCCTCGCGGTGGCAATTATTAGTCTGATGGTTTATGGGCTGATGCGGTCCTTTGCAGATGTGAATATGATGCCGATTCTTTGTCTGGTCGCCGACCCTCGTTATCGCGCCACTGGCTACGGATTCTTGAATATGTTCGCCTGCATTGTCGGTGGCCTGACCATCGTCGCAGGTGGAAAGTTGCGGGATGCTGATATTGATCTCAGCCGCGTGTTTCAATTCGGCGCTCTCGGTCTGATCGTTTGCGCGGCCCTTTTATTTTTCATAAAACCCACCGTTGCGCCGTCTCCAAAAGCGACTTCTCCAACTGAATAAATTTAAAGAACACCAAATGAACTGGCCCAAATCTCAACAACTTCTCAACGAAAATTCGCAACTCATTCCCGGCGGCCTCGCCTCGCTCAATCGCAAAGCTGATCCGGTCATCGCCTTCGCTCGCGCGAAAGTTTCCAAGCTTTGGGACGTGGACGGAAATGAATACATCGATTACCACGCTGGCTTTGCTCCTTACATTCTTGGCCACAGCGACGACGACCAAACCGCCGCGGTCATCAAAGCGATGCAAAGCAATTTGTCGAATTACGGCAGCGGCCCGACGGCTGAGGAAGGCGAACTCGCACGACTGTTTTTGAAAGCCGTCCCGCACGCCGACAAAGTTCAGTTTTTCAATACCGGTTCGGAAGCGACGTCGCAGGCAATTCGCGTCGCGCGCGCATGGACTGGCAAATCGCATCTCATCAAAATGCAGGGCGGTTACAACGGACATCACAATGCGGTCGCGACCAATTTGATGAGTTCAAAGGAACAACTCGGCGGCAAGCGAATTGTCGGCGACGAATATCCGCTGGTTCCAATTACTGCTGGAATTCCGTCGGAAGAAGCGTCGCTCACCCACGCCATTCCGTTCAATGATTTGGAAGCCGTAGAAAAAATGGCGAAAAAATATCCTATCGCTGCGCTCATCACCGAACCTGTTTTGCAAAACATCGGCGTGGTGAAACCGAAGCCGGGATATTTGAAAGGACTTCGTGAACTGGCGGATCGTTACGGATTTCTTTTAATTCTCGACGAAGTAAAAACGGGTTTTCGTTCGAGCCTCGGTGGCTATCAAGCGATTGCTGGCGTCACGGCGGATTTGTCCACCTACGGAAAGGCAGTGGCCAACGGATTCCCCATTGCGGCGATGGCGGGCAAAGCGAAATACATGGATCTCGCCATTAGTGCCGACGCGCAGAAAAGAGTTTTGCTCGCCGGAACTTACAATTGTCATCCGGTTCCCGTCGCAGCGGCGATTGCCTGTTTGAAAAAGTTGATGAGCAAGGAACTCGATGTTTACGGAAAACTCGAACGGCTCGCGCAAAAACTGGAAGCCGGACAAACCGAATTATTTAAGCGTCACGGCGTGCCGACGACCATCAGCCGTGCCGGCAGTGCGAGTTGCGTCTATTTTTCCAAAGTCGAACCGACGGATTGGTGGGAAGTTTTGGAACATCACGATGCGGCGTTCGACACGCGCTATCGCCGCGCACTGATCGAACGGGGCATCTACCATTTTCCGGTGATCGTGAAGCAGGGGAGCATCAGCTTCGCGCACAACGACGAGGACATCGATAAAACACTTGAAGCCACCGACAGCGCGCTACAGGAGCTAGTGCAAACTAAGTTGTGAAGCGGTTGCCGA
>JBBQAX010000243.1:0-6773 GCA_038316905.1 Verrucomicrobiota bacterium
TTTCAAAACTCTCATCGCCAACCCCTGCGCGAATTCCATAAACCCAGAGTCGTTCAACAACGTGAGCGATTGCAGCGGAGTATTGGAACGCATCCGCCGCGTGCAAGCGCTGGTCGATTCAGGTTCGTCAAAAACCATCAAACTTGGCGGCGGCGTGGCGCGATAAAAGAAGGTGTACATTCCTCGACGATAACGATCTTCGCCTTCACTGACTTTCCATTCGCGACGGGTTTGTCCCAAGGTCATCACGCCATCGGGAATCGGCGGATAAACACTCGGTCCGCCCACTTTTTTACTGAGCAACCCGCTCGCAGCGAGTTCGACATCGCGAACAATTTCCGCGTCGAGACGAAAGCGGTTTTGGCGCGCGAGCAATTTGTTATACGGATCGACAATGTTGAGTTCGGGACGGGCGCGTGATGACTGGCGATAGGTCGCCGAACTCACAATCAACCGGTGCATCGCTTTCTGGCTCCACTTTTGTTTCACGAATTCCTGGGCGAGCCAATCGAGCAATGCGGGATGAGTCGGGCCGGAGCCTTGCGTGCCGAAATCATTTTCCGTCTCCACAATCGCGTGGCCAAAATAGCGCATCCACATCCGGTTCATCGTCACACGAGCGGTTAGAGGATTTTTCGGATCAACGAGCCATTTGGCTAGATCAAGACGAGTCGCGTATTTGTTGGAATCATCCAGCGGCGGCAAAATTTTCGGAACACCCGGTTTCACTAATTCACCGTGACGGGTGAAATCACCCTTGATGAAAAGATGCGTTTCGCGAGGAGTTTTGAGTTCTTCCAAAACCATCGTGGTCTGAAATTTGGGTTCCATTTTTTCCAATGCGGTAATTTTTTCTTTGCGCTGATTATAGGCCCGATCGTCCTTGCGAATTTGATCCAGCAAGGCTTGTTGTTGCTTGGAATTCCGCTTGTCGGGCGGCGTCTCCAGTATCGTCGTGAGCTCCGGTTTCAATTTCGCGACATCTTCCGGGGTGAGCGATTTCTCCCACGCAGCCTGTTCCGCAGAAAGGGTCTTCAAATACTCTTTCAAATCTTCGTCTGCTTGCTTGGTCTGTTTGCGGATAGCGTCACGCTGCGCTTTTTGCGCCGGTGTCGCTATTTCCAAATCCGGCTCATTCTGGTCATTAAAGAACGCGAAGAATTGGTAATATTCTTTCTGCGCAATCGGATCGAACTTGTGGTCGTGACATTGCGAACACGCCACCGTCAGCCCGAGCCACGTCGTCGCCGTGGTGTTCACGCGATCGATAATCGCTTCCACGCGAAATTGTTCCTGATCAATGCCGCCTTCCTGATTGATCATTGTGTTGCGATGAAATCCCGTGGCAATTTTTTGATCGAGCGTGGCGTTGGGCAATAAATCTCCGGCGAGTTGTTCAATCGTAAATTTGTCGAAGGGCAAATCACGATTCAATGCCTTGATCACCCAATCGCGATAACTCCAGATCTGCCGCGGCGCATCAATGCTGTAGCCGCTGGAATCCGCGTAACGCGCCGCATCGAGCCAATGCCGCGCCCAGCGTTCGCCGTAATGTCGCGAGCCAAGAAGTCGATCAACCAATCGCTCATACGCATCAGGACTTTTGTCATTCACGAATGCATTCACTTCTTCGATCGTGGGCGGTAATCCGATTAAATCCAAACTGACACGGCGAAGGAGCGTCACACGATCTGCTTCCGGTGCGGGTTTGATATTTTGTTTTTCCAAACGGGCCAGAATGAAGGAATCAATGGCGTTGCGGGGCCAATCTTTCTGAGTCACTTGCGGAACCGAAACTTCCGCTGGCGGTGGAACAAAAGCCCAATGCAAAACCGACTCCGCTTTTTCATCCGATGGTGCGTGCGCACCTTCATCAATCCATTGCTTGATCAAAGCGATTTTCTCTTCATCAAGCGGCGTTTTTTTATAAGGCATTCGCGCCAAGTCTTTAGCCGTTCCCTGAATGGCTTTGACCAGCAAACTTTCCTCACTTTTGCCGGGAACAATAGCTGGACCATTATCGCCGCCCTTCAACGCAAAAGCCGCCGTGTCCAGACGCAAGTTGTGTTTTTGCTGCGTCTGGCTGTGACATTGGTAGCAGGCGCCGGAAAGGATCGGCTTGATCTCCTTCAGATAATCCACCCGTTCTGCCGCCAGCATTGAAACGGGCATGGCTATCAATAAAAAGATCGCGCGTAAATTCATGAAAAGTAACTCAAATATATAATCTCTGAGAGGCAGTGGTTCAAGGGTTTTTCCCATCAGAGTTGCTCCCTTTCTTGTCATTTTCGCTCTAATTTCTGCAAATCTCCGGTCGGTTGGACAGCCTTTGTCTTTCGCAACCGCTATTCTCCCGCTCAGGTTAATTATCCTTAAAAACAGACTGTTTTTTTAGCGATGCATTCAGGATATATTGAACCTCCCTTGGAGGGGTAAATGGAGCCGAACTTAAAACTTTTACAATTGCGCGAGCTGCTGGCCGAGAGATTTCCCGGAGTGCGGATGCGCGCAGACGAATTGTCGGCCAAAGCTCGCGCGACTTGGCCCACCGGTTTGGCACAATTCGACGCCCTGCTCCACGGCGGATTGCCCAAAGGCGCGATCACCGAATTCGTCGGCGAAAAATCCAACTGCGGCACGGCGTCGATCATTCACGCGCTTCTTCGCCAGGCGCATGAGGCAAACCAATTCATCGCGCTGATTGATGGCCGCGACAGCTTTGATCCCACTGCGGTTGAACAGGAAGTTTTGTCGCGCCTGCTTTGGATTCGTTGTCACAACGCCAGCGAAGCCATGAAATGCACCGACATTCTTTTGCGCGACCGCAATTTGCCGCTTGTGATTTTGGATTTGAAATTCAATCCCGCCAAAGAACTGAGGAAAATTTCCGGCACCATCTGGTATCGCTTGCAACGCGTCATCGAACAGACTTCGACCGCATTTTTGGTCATCACACCTCGCGCCATGGTCAGCAGCGCGGAAGTCCGCCTGGTTTTGAACCATCCATTTTCACTGGAAGATGTGGAGCGCGATCAAGCGGAGTTGCGCGAAAAACTTTCAGCAGAACTCGCTCACGAACGCAAAACGGCGGAACACCTTCGCCAAACCGCCTGATATGTTTGCGGTCATTTACATTCCAAATTTTTCCCTGCAAGCCGCACTACGTCACGAACCGGAATTATTCGCGCGCGCCGTTGCCTTGATTGATGGGAATGAAAAGAACGCCACTGTATTTCAACTGACGCAATCTGCTCGATCTGGCGGCGTTTGCGAAGGTTTAACCAGCACGCAAGCTTTGGCGCGTTGTCCAAATCTCGTTTTCAAAAACCGTTCGGTCGCGCAAGACAATGCGACGACAGAAATTTTTCTCCAATGTGCGTATTCCTTTTCGCCCAACATCGAAGCGACTGCGCCGGGCATTGGCACATTGGATTTGAAAGGATTGTCTGTAGCGGCGGTCACAGACGCGCCGCTCCAAGAGTGGGCTGAAAAAATCCTCGCGCAACTCGCCTCGCTTAATCTGCGCGGGCAAATCGGTATCGCCGAGAATCCTGATCTCGCCCTGCACGCCGCGAAAATCGCTCAACCATTTTTCCTCGTCGAAAACTCCACGGACTTCATTTCCTGTTTGCCCATCGAAAGCATCGAACCGACTCCGGATATTTTGAATGTTCTTCACCGTTGGGGCATTCGCACGCTCGGTGAATTTATCGCGCTTGGAAAAGATAAACTCGTCGAACGCCTCGGCCCCGACGCGCTTGATTTGTTTGATCGCGCCTCCGCAAATGAAGTTCGCCCACTCAATCTCGTTCAGCCCAAAGACGTTTTTGAAGAAGGCGTTGAATTTGAAAAGGAAATCGAAACGCTCCAACCGTTGCTCTTCATTCTGCGCCGTTTCATCGAACAACTTTCCCATCGTCTCGAAATGTTCTATTTCGTTGCGGAGGAAATCCAACTGCGTCTGACGCTCAGTTCTGGGGAAAAGCTTGAGCGCAATTTTCGCGTTCCGTCCCCCACGCGAAACATCGACACGCTCTTCCGCATGTTGCAAACGCATCTGGAAACCGTGCAAACCGAGTCGCCGATCATCGCGCTGCAACTCGCCGCAAAACCTGCCAAACCGGAACATTTCCAGTTTGGTTTGTTTGAAACGGCGCTGCGTGATCCCAATCATTTTTACGAAACATTGGCGCAATTGACGTCGCTGCTCGGCTCCAACCGCGTCGGAACGCCCGTCGTGGAAGACACCTTTCGCCCCGACACGTTTCAAATGGAGCCAGCGAATTTTGAAACGGACAAAGTGCTGCCGACATCCTGTCGGCAGAACCGCAATCCTGACACGAATGCCCCAAGGAATAGTCCAACGTTTTCTGCCGACAGGATGTCGGCAGCACTTTCCTTGCGCCGCTTTCGTCCGCCGCTCGCTGCGATTGTCCAAATGCGCGAAGGAAAACCCGCGTTGTTAAACAGCGAAACGTTTGTCGGCGCGATTGCCAACGCAAACGGCCCATTCCGCTCCTCGGGAAATTGGTGGGAACAAAAACAACTTTGGACGCGTGACGAATGGGACATTGAAACAACCAACGGAGAACTGTTCCGCGTCTTCACGCAAAACGGCCAATGGTTTTTGGAAGGAGCGTTTGACTGATGAGCTACGTCGAACTTCATGCCCGGAGTGCTTTTAGCTTTTTGCGCGGAGCGTCGCATCCCGAGCAACTCGCAGAAGTCGCTGCGCAAATGAACATGCCTGCGATGGCCGTTTGCGATCGCGACGGCTTTTACGGTTCGCCAAGATTTTTCAAAAAGGCCAAAGAACAAAATATCCGACCTATCGTGGGCGCTGAACTGACGATGGAAGATGGTTCTGCTTTGCCGCTGCTGGTTGAGAATCGCGTTGGTTATCAAAATCTTTGCCGACTTCTGACGCGCGCTCATCTGCGAGCGCAGAAAGGAAAAAGCAAAGTTGGCTGGGACGAATTGCCGGAGTTTGCGAACGGATTGGTTGCGCTCACAGGCGATGAAGAAGGGCCTCTTGTGCAATCGATTTGTAGGAGACGAGGTAACGAGACTCATTTCAAACTCGGAACGGGGAACGGCGAACGCGGAATTAAAAATCAGAGTCTCCTCACGTCGGCTCCTACGATTGTGGAGCGACTCATCCACACGTTTGGATGTAAAAACGTTTTTGTCGAAATTCAGCGTCATCACCTTCGTGGCGAAGATCGGATCAATAAATCTCTCGTTGAACTTGCGAATCAATTTCAGCTTCCGTTGCTGGCAACCAACGGCGTGCTTCACGCCACCCCGACCGGTCGTCAAACGCTGGATGTTTTCACCTGCATGCGACATCACGTGCATCTCGATACGGCGGGAAAATTACTGAGCCAAAACAGCGAGCGCTTTTTGAAAAACGAAAAGCAGATGCGTGAACTTTTTCGCGATTTGCCCAAAGCAATTGAAAACACCGCGCGCCTGGCTGAACGACTTCAATTCTCACTGGCAAATCTCGGTTACGAATTCCCTAAATATCCTGTGCCGCCGGGACACAACGCGGAATCCTTTCTCCGTGAGCAATCCTTCGCCGGCGCGCGCAAACGTTACGGTGGAAAAGTTCCCGAAAAAGTTCGCGGCCAATTGGAAAACGAACTCGCGCTCATCGGCAAACTTGGCGTGGCTGGATATTTTTTGATCGTCTGGGACATCGTCCGCTTTTGCGAAGAACAAAACATTTTGGCGCAAGGCCGAGGGAGCGCGGCGAATAGTTCAGTTTGTTTTTGTCTCGGCATCACGAATGTGGACCCGCTGAAATTCCACACGCTCTTCGAACGTTTCCTCAGTGAAGGCCGCAAAAATAATTGGCCTGACATCGACATTGATTTGCCAAGCGGCGACCGACGCGAGCGCGTGATTCAGGAAGTTTACAAACGTTACGGCAAGAATGGCGCGGCCATGACCGCGAACGTCATCTGCTATCGCGGACGAAGTGCAGCGCGAGAAATCGGCAAGGCTTTGAATATTTCCACCGACGTAATCGACCGTTTCTCCAATCTTTTTGCGAATGGCGATTTTCCGCATACGCTCGATTTCGTCGCGCAAATGGAGAAGGCCGGTTTGCCTTCGCAACATCCGCGCGCGCTCGCGTTCGCCACGCTTTACCAACAAATTGCCGGACAATATTTGCCGCGCCATCTTGGCCAGCACTCCGGCGGAATGATTATTTGTCAGGACCAATTGAGTTCCGTCATGCCGTTGGAAAATGCGTCGATGCCCGGCCGCGTCGTTGCGCAATGGGACAAGGACGACTGCGAACAACTCGGCATTATCAAAGTCGATTTTCTCGGACTCGGGATGATGTCGGTGATTCAGGATTCCATTGAACTCACGCGAGAACGCGGCACTCCGCTCGATCTCGGCAACCTTCCGCCAGACGATCCTAAAACTTTTGAAATGATTCGCGCTGCCGACACCATTGGCGTTTTTCAAATCGAGAGTCGCGCGCAAATGGCGACGTTGCCGCGCATGAAGCCGAAATGTTTTTATGATCTGGTCATTGAAGTCGCGATCATTCGGCCCGGCCCGATTCAGGGAAATTTGATGCATCCGTATTTGCGTCGGCGCTCTGGAAAGGAAGAGGTCATTTATTATCATGAAGATTTGAGACCCATCCTCGAACGCACGCTGGGCGTTCCGCTGTTCCAGGAACAGATGCTCGAAATGGCGATGAAGATGACTGATTTCACCGCGAGCGAAGCGGAGGAATTGCGACGCGCGCT
>JBBQAX010000244.1:0-6769 GCA_038316905.1 Verrucomicrobiota bacterium
CAGGTTACGACATTTGGGAATATTCCGGGAAAATTCCAGAGAAGCGTAATATAGATGTTGAATGATGAATTTTCGGTGCTCGGCCTTTTAATTTCTCCAATTACAAATTCCCGCTACAACCATTCCCGTGTCCGACCCAATTGTTTTTTAAAGTTCCCATCGTGCAATTCGTCGTTTGATTTCAATGGGTGAATGGACATAAACCACCTCGTCGTGATATTTTTCAAACATGAGCGCCGTCGAAAAAATCAAAGCTGCCGCTTGAGAACTGAATCCGACGAACAAGTTGAACTGTTTCGTTGGTGGATCGAGTCGGACACGTTCAAGACCCGGCTATTAAACCTACCACGAGTCGAATGTCATGCAGTTGACGGACTACTGGAAACCATTGGAAATAAAGTGAACGAGGCGGGAATCCTCGTCCCAGCGAGACGTTACGAGAATAGCCCGGCGTTTCAACGCCGGGGATAATGTTATCGCACCGAGTCCCTGCGGGACTTTTTCCATTTGTGTCCTAATTCCCGGCGGTGAAACGCCGGGCTATTTTCGATCCATCCCTTCGGGATTTTAAATTTCCTTGAGCCGATTTGTCGGAAAGATAGTTTCTTTTCGTTCATGAACATTTACGAAGAATTGGAATGGCGCGGTTTGATTGCCGATTGCACGGACAAAGTTGAATTGCTCAAACGTCTCGCCCATCCAATCACGCTTTATGCCGGGTTCGATCCCACGGGCGACAGTTTGCACGTCGGCAGCATGGTTCCTTTGCTGACGCTGCGCCGTTTTCAATTGCTCGGACATTTGCCAATTGCTCTGGCGGGCGGGGCGACTGGTTCCATCGGCGATCCCAGCGGCAAGACGCAAGAACGCCAATTGCTCACCCAGGAAATCCTCGACCAGAACATCGCTGGCGTGGCGGAACAATTAAAACGCTGGCTCGATTTCGAGACCAAAACCAATCCCGCACGCCTCCTCGACAACGCGAGTTGGACGGCGAACATCAGCTTCCTCGATTTTCTGCGCGACATCGGAAAACATTTTTCCGTCAATCAAATGATCGCGAAGGAAAGCGTTCGCGCGCGCATGGAAGATCGCGAAGTCGGCATCAGTTACACCGAATTCAGCTACATGCTTTTGCAGGCGTTTGATTTTTACGTGTTGTGTCGCGACACGAATTGCGAGCTGCAAATCGGCGGCAGCGATCAATGGGGCAACATCACTGCTGGGATTGAACTGACGCGAAAAAAAATCGGAAAAACAGTTTACGGTTTGACGCTCCCGCTCATCACGAAAGCCGATGGAACAAAGTTTGGCAAAACCGAAGCCGGCACCATCTGGATCGATGCGAAGAAGACGAGCGTTTATAAGTTTTACCAGTTTTGGGTCAACACCGACGACCGCGATGTGATTCGCTACCTGAAATACTTCACGTTTTTAAACCGCGAAGAAATTGAAGCGTTAGAAAAGGCGCACTTAGAGAATCCCGGCGCTCGTTCCGCGCACAAAGCCTTGGCCAAGGCGGTCACGGATTTAATCCACAGCGAACACGCGACCAACGAAGCTGTTCGCGCCAGTGAAATTTTGTTCGGTGGCGACCTTGAAGGAATTTCGGAAACAACGTTCAACGAAATCGTCGGCGAAGTTCCGACCAAAGAAATTGAGAAACCCAAACTTGATGGTGCAGGAATTCCGTTTGTGGAATTGCTCGTGCATTCAGGTTTATTTCCCTCAAAAGGCCAGGCGCGAAAAGACATCGAAGGCGGCGGGGTGAACCTCAACAACGTTCGCGAAACCAATTTTCAACGGGCCGTCACGACGAATGATTTGCTTTTCGGTAAACACATTTTGTTGCGCAAAGGCAAAAAGAATTACGTTGTCGTGACCGCGGTATAGTTAGACTTCTCCTAGACAAAATGAGGGATTGTCCCATTGCGGGCGATTTCAACTTTTTGGCAGTTTTATTTTTGTAAGGGAAAAACAAAACTATGAAAAACTACATCATCATCGCATTGATCGCGGCGTTCGGATTTGCTGCTGTCGGTTGCAAAAACACAGCCAAAGGCATCGGCAAAGATACCGAAAACGCAGGGGAAGCCATCCAGGACAAAGTTAATTAGCGTTAGCCAGCTATCTTGCGGGGCTTCGGACGATGGCTCGAAGCTCCGCCAAGATTCCTCGGTCGATCCTTCCGCAGATTGACCCGCACCACCGCGAAAAAGCTCCACATCGATTCACGTTATTTTTGATCGTAGCCATGTGCCTTTGCTGGCCAGGCAGCGGCAAAGAGCAGGGTTCCAATGACGGCCATCAGGAGAATTCCCGCGAAACCCGCGCCCCAGCCGTGTTCCAGAATAGCGCCCTCTTGATCGCGGAGCGTGTTCATCTCAACTAATTTTCCGAGTCCCCAACCAGAAAGGACAGTGCTGGCGTAGCCGAAAATTCCTGTAAGTCCGATCGCCGTGGCGGCAGCGCGTTTCGTGGCGAGATTTGCTACGGAAATTCCCACCAGCGCTTGCGGGCCATAAATAAAAAAGCCAGCGCAACAAAGCGCAGCGGTGTTGAGCACGAGAGAATCGGCCGGAAGTTTCCAAAAAACGAAAATTGAAACTGCGGTCAGCGCCATGCAGAAAACGCACGTCCGCGCTCCCCGCCCTTTGAATAGTTTGTCGGTCAACCATCCCATCAACAGCATTCCTGCAATTCCGGAAATTTCAAACGAAGCAGTCATCCATCCGGCTTTCGCGATGTCGAAGCGTTTCATTTCATGGAGCAGCGTTGGACCCCAATCGAGGACAGCATAGCGAACGGAGTAAACGAAGAAATTCGCCAGCGCGATGATCCAGATATAAGGATTCCCAAAAACTTTCTTACGCAGGAACGCTTTGAACTCCGCGCCGGACGTTTCATCGCTCTCAGTTTGTTTCGATTCCGTTCCTTCCACTTCGGGAAGACCGAGTGAGCGCGGCGTGTCACGAAGAGCGAACAAAAGAAAGACAGAGCCCAACAATGCAATCGCTCCCGGAACGATGAAGCAAAGTCGCCAGTTGCCGGTGTGCTTCAGCAAGTAACCGCAAAGGATCAGGACCAACGCCGCACCAATCGAGTGCGATGTATTCCAAATCGACATTTTGGTCGCGAGTTCTTTGGGCGAAAACCAATGCGTCATCAAACGCGCGCAGGGCGGAAATCCGATTCCCTGGAACCAGCCATTCAACATCCAGAACATTCCAAGCGCCACGACGGCAGAGGAAAATCCAAAAAAGAAATTGGTGATGGCGGATAAAATCAAACCTGCGGCCATCATGGTACGGGCGTTGGCGCGATCGGCGAGAAATCCGTTAGCAAATTTAGAAATGCCGTAGAGCACGCCGTGCAAAGTCAGGAACAAACCAAGGTCTGACTTGCTGATACCGAGATCTTTTTCCAGATAGGGCATCGCGATCCCGAGATTTTTCCGGACGAAATAAAAAAGCGCGTAGCCAATCAGGCTGGATAGAAGAATGCGATTTTGCCAATAACGGAATTGTCGTTTAATCTCCTCCGGGCTGCCTTGAACGGGCGGTGCGGGCGTTTCCGGTTTGAAAAAAGCAAACAAGCCACCGCGTTTTGGTGATGGTGGATTTCCCGCCTGTGGCGATGACAACATTACTTTGTTTCCCCAAAGAGATGTTCCAAACCAAGCTCCAATAAATTCGTTCGCACAGCCAGATCAAGAACCGTGAAGCGGCGGCGAAGATGATAGGCCTGGCGATAACTTTCCCGCATCCGCTCGCGAGAAATTCCAATTTGCTCGGGCTCGGTGGGAGCGCCGACATCGCTCAACATTCGTTTCATCGTGACGGCGGGGAGCAGATGATTTTGCAACCGCATCTTCAGTTCCGGCCAGATGACGCGAAGATGGTTCAACTGTTCACGCAATTGTTCGCGCGAAATATATTTGGCCAATGTTTCCTCGATCGATTTGTCGGCGATCTCCTTTTCGGGAAACATTTTTTGAATCGTTTGAGTGACGGCGGCTTCATCAGGCCACGCAGCGCAACAGTTCTCCACGTCAAGATTCTCCAGTGGTTGTTGCAGAAGAAATTCGTAGAAGTTCGCTACTGCCAGCGTGGCCACTCCCACTTTAAATCCATGCGACGGCGCGTTGCCGTTGTGAGTGTGATGTTGCATGTCCCAGAGATGACTGAACTGATGTTCGGCACCGCTCGCTGGGCGACTCGTCTTCGACCACTGCATCGCAAAACCGCCGAGCATTAAACCTTCCGTGAGTTTTTCGATGGCTTCGGGATTTCCGTTTCGCGCGCCGACAGGATCGCTCAACGAATCACGTAAACCGCCTTGCACAATTTTCCACGCTGGCGGATCGATCAGCTCAATGCCCAACGCATCGGCCACAATCCAATCCGCGCCTGCGGTAATCTTCGCGAGCAAATCAGCGTAGCCGGATGCCGTCATTTCCGGCGGCGCTTTGCGAATGATTTCGATGTCCGCGAGAACAGCCGTGGGCGCGGGACAATTAAAAGTTTGTTTCGAACCGTTGAACGTAATCGACGCGCCGAACGCGGTGTAGCCGTCCATCGAAGCCGCCGTCGCCACGCACATGTAAGGACGATTCGTGCGATGCGCCGCGAGTTTGGTTAAATCGTTAATTGTCCCAGAGCCAACCGCGACGGGAATCGCGTCGTGAGTTCGGAGCGAGTTTTCCAGTTCAACGACGAAGCTGTGTTCCGCGTATAAATTCGGATCGCGATAGACAAACGGTTCGAGGCAGGAGTGTCCCGAGTTGCGAAAGGAATCCAACACAGCTTTTCCCGCGACTTCAATGGTGTGCAGGTCTGTCACGAGAACCGCAGGGCGCGAACCAAATTGCTTTTGAAATACCGCCGCTGTGTTGCCAAGAATGTCCCGGCCGATTTCGAGCGCGCGAGTTTCCCGGGCGGATTGCAATGCTTCCTGTGCGGTGAGTTTGGAAATTTCTGTCATAAAATTCAGAAGGGAAACCGCAGATGAACGCAGATGAGAAAAGGCGAAGACAGGATTTTTCCAGTCCGTATCTGCGTTCATCTGCGGTTACGAATTATTTTCCTTGTTTGTAATATTCACGAAGACCCTGCATCACCACGTCTGGATAATCCGTGGAAAACGACATCACGCCGAGGTCGAACAATTGCTCATAGCGTTTCGGATCAAAAATGTCCCACGGCAACGCTTGAAATAGAACACCGCGCTCGCGCAATTCTTTGCCGGTTTCGAGAAAGAATGTGTTGGAAGGAGTGAATGGATCAGCGCTGGCAGAATTTGTATTAAGACGGGTGTGCGCCTGCACTTGCGTCACGCCGGCGAAGTTGGCTTTGCGGATTTGCGCCAGCGTTTTCTTTTTGTCTTCCTCTGTTCCGCCCATCCACAAAAGCGTTTCTGCACCGGGAATGAGTTTCGACCATTGCTGCACGACTTCATATTTCGGCGTCGCAAGGATGACCTGTTTTTCCATGCGATGTTTTTTGACCAACTCCGCCAGCTTTTCGAAATCCACATTCTTGATATCGAGATAAAGATGCCGATCGGGTTTGCCGCGCATTACTTTGAAGACATCCGCCAGCTTCGAAACGCGACGCCCGACAAAATCGCCGCCGCCTTTCCATGAGCCAACATCGAGTTTCGATAGCTCTTTCCACGTCAGATCTTTGACACCCTTTTTCTTCAATTCATCGCTCGCGTCTTTGACCACGCGTTCAAATGTCGCGTCGTGAAACGTAACGATCACGCCATCCTTCGTCGTGCGAATATCCGCTTCGGGATACGTGCCGAGCTTCCAGCCCAGCTCAAATGCTTCGATGGTATTTTCCGGTGCTAGATCGCCTGCGCCGCGATGGCTTTGCACGATCAATTTTTCAAATGAAATGTGATCGCGAACGTTCCAAGGACTTTTTTGCGAATTAGATTTGGCCGAACCATCTGCAATCGCTGAAAAGGAAAATGAAAAGCTGAGGGCAAGCGCGCAAAAGCTCAGGAAGTATTTCATGCGGGCAGCTTAGTGCGTGAAGCTAATTTGCTGCAAGTCGCAGGTATAGAATCTTTGATTATCTCGCGCCTGCATCACCGGGGTGAGCACGCAGCGGCAGTGGGAAAAATTCAACGCGCGAATATATTTCGGCGAGCGCTACCGTTGTGCTGAGCGTCGGCGAAAAAAGCGTTGCGTCCAATCCGTTGACTTCCCTGAGCAACCAACCGCCGCTTTCCTGTCGAAGAAATTGTTCCACGCGCGGTTCCTTTTGATTCACTAAAAGATATTCGCGCAACGACGGAATCTGGCGGTAGTGTTCAAATTTTTTCCCACGATCATACGCCTCAGTCGAATCGGAGAGGACTTCCACAATAACCGCGGGATTCGTCACCGTATCTTGATTTCCATCCACGAATTGGGGATCGCCGCAAATCACCGAAAGATCGGGATAAGTATAAAGTCCAGTCGCTTCAATTTGTATTCGCAGGTCGGTGTTAAAGGCGGTGCGACGCTTGTCTTTCAACTGATTTCCGAATTCACGGGCCAGGTTCGTCGCAATCAAGCTGTGGCGCAGCGTGCCACCAGCCATCGCAAACATTTCGCCATCGAAAAATTCGCTTTTGAATTCGGCGATGCGTTCCCGTTCGAGATATTCGATTTCGGTCAACCTCTGAGTCGTTGCTGGAATGCCCATAACTTCGTCACGTTACGGAGTTCTATTGGAGAATTCAATCGCGGGAAAATTCTTCAACGCGGGTCGGGCGC
>JBBQAX010000245.1:0-6768 GCA_038316905.1 Verrucomicrobiota bacterium
AGAAGCCGGCTGGCGTTTGGTGCGATACCTTCAGTTTTTGCTGACATAGTTTTTTTTGATTGGGTTTGGGTTCTGAACGGACAGGTTAAATCGTAAAGCTCGGCAGTTTAACAATCGCGCCGCCTTTGAGCGCGGATTGGTGGGCGCAGAGTCCGACGCAGGTCCAGTTGGCGGATTGTTTGGCGTTTGGAAATGGTTGCCGTTTTTCTACTAGCGCGCTCAAAAATTCGTGAGCCAAATGCGGATGCGATCCGCCGTGGCCTGCGCCTTGCGTGAAACTTAAATGCGTTTTCTTGCCGAGGTCGTAAACACCTTTCGTCGTGAACGGCTGAATTCCTTTCGGCAAACGTTTCGCATAGTCAGGCGCTTTGACCGGCTTCGGAATTTTTGCTTCCGCCAATTTCGCAGTGTGCATCACGAGCGATTCATGTTCGACGAGCGGCCATTCGACGGAAGCTTTGTCGCCATAAACATCGATGCTCTCGCGATATTGCCGCGCGGTGTCGAACAGAGAGCGAATGATGCGCGCGTTGACATCGGTGTCTTTGAATTTGATGTGTGCAGTCTCAACGGCGAATGAACTGCCGTAATTTTTAACCAGTTCTTTGCGAATTGTTCCTGAACCGAAGCATGAAACATATTCCGCCGGTTTGCCAATCAATCCCGCGACTGGCCCAACGCAATGCGTCGCGTACCACATCGGCGGAAGTCCCGGCCAATAATTCGGCCAGCCATCCATATCCTGCTGATGGCTCGCCTGCACGAACTGCAATTTGCCGAGTTTGCCAGCGTCGAGCAGTTCTTTCATGAAAAGATATTCGCGAGCGTAAACCACCGTCTCCATCATCATGTAGGTGAGTCCGGTTTGCTTCACCAAATCGACGATCTTTTTGCAGTCTTCAATCGACGTGGCCATGGGAACGGTGCAGGCGACATGTTTGCCAGCCTTCAACGCGGCGATCGATTGCGCGGCGTGATCGGGTATCGGCGAGTTGATGTGCACGGCATCGACGTTCGGATCTTTTAGGAGGTCCTTTAAATCCGTGTAGCGTTTTTCGATGTCGAACGCGTCACCAATGGCGTGGAGTTTCTTCTCCGTGCGCTGGCAAATCGCGTACATGTTGGCATTCGGATGCCGTTGATAAATGGGGATGAATTCCGCGCCAAAACCGAGGCCGACGATGGCAATATTAACTTTTTTCTCGCTCATGGATGCGTCCAAATGCAATCAGCTTTCGCGGCGGAGTGTCAAGAAACGAATGCGATTCGGGGCTTGAAATCTCGCAAATGCACTTTCTGTCGCCACCCTATGCCTTGAGGAAATAGTTGCGCTGCTTCTCAGAAACTGGGGCTTCGAGCTTCTCCAAAACTTGCAGCATGTCTTCCCACACTTTTCGCTTTTCGCTGAGCGCCTGATTTCGCAACAGGTAGGCTGGATGGAATGTCGGCATGACGGGCGTGTCGCGGAAGGTTTGCCACGTGCCGCGAATTTTGGAAATCGGCATCGGTTTGCCAAACAATCCTTCCACCGCTGTTGCTCCCAGCGCGACGATGACGCGCGGTTTGATGATGTCGATTTGTTCGAGCAAATAAGGAAGGCAGGTTTTCATTTCGTCGGTCGTCGGCTTGCGATTTCCAGCGGTCTGCCCGGGCGTGTCAGGACGGCATTTCAGAACATTTGCGATGTAAATCATGTCGCGGGAGTAACCCATCGTTTGAATGATGCGCGTCAAAAGTTCGCCTGCTTTGCCGACGAACGGTTCGCCTTTTATGTCTTCGTCGGCTCCAGGCGCTTCTCCAACAAACATGAGGGGTGATTCAACATTGCCGACGCCAAACACGACGTTCTTACGCGAACTGGCGAGGTTTGGGCATTTGATGCACACCGAGGTGCGCTGGTGTAATTCGTCCATCGCGGACTGCTTGGAAGAGTTCTGACTGGCCTCGGGCGCTCTTGCTGGCACCAAATGGATTCTCTCGATCGCCGGTGCTGATTTAATGACTTTGGCTGCGAGAACAAATTTGGCGGGCTGACTTAAGGCTGCCAATGTCCCGGCGTCGATGCTGACGAAATGTGTGCCTCGTCGTTTTGCGAGTTCGAGGTGATCAATCGCGGCGGAAAGAAGTCTTTGGTAATCGTCTGACATCAGCGAAAGTTTAGGGTCTCCTCGAAAAATCTCACGGTTAAGTTGTTAATCTTATTCACGGACCATTCACA
This sequence comes from Verrucomicrobiota bacterium, assembly GCA_038316905.1. Classification (GTDB taxonomy): domain Bacteria; phylum Verrucomicrobiota; class Verrucomicrobiia; order Limisphaerales; family CANJXF01; genus CANJXF01. The sequence continues at coordinate 2,219 of JBBQAX010000245.1, forward strand.
AAAGCAAAAAGGCGCTCTTCCGAGCGCCTTCGTAACTTCTTCTGATTCGTTTTCCTTAGCTCAAACGCATCGGCATGACAACATACAGAAACGGCCCGTTGATTTTCAAAACCCCGGGGCTGAGTTCGTCGATCAATTCGATGAAAACTTCGTCGTTGCTCAGCGCGTTCAACGGCTCGATCACGTAGGCGGGATTGAAAGCAATCGCGATGTCTTTTCCCTTGTAGTTGATTGCCAGACTTTCGCGCGCTTCACCGACTTCCGGAGAGTTCGCTGTGATCGCCAGATTGTTTTTCGTGAAAGTTAATTTAACTGAGTTCGATTTGTCGCTCGTCATCAACTCAGCACGCTTCACCGCTTGTAAAAATTCTTCGCGTTGCAGCGAAATACGTTCTTTAGTTTCAGCCGGAATTACCTGGCGATAATTCGGATAATTCCCCTCGACCAGCTTCGAAATAATGAGGATCGAAAAGCCTTTGTCATCCTTGAGCGTGAACGCTACCTGGTTTTCCGTGAATTTGATTTCAACTTCACCTTTGTCCTGCAACAGACGGCTCAATTCGTTGACCGCTTTCGTCGGAACAATGAATTCGCCCTGGCTGGTTTCTGGAATATCGACTTCTTCATCCGCCATTGCCAAACGCCGTCCGTCCGTGGCAACCATCGTCATCTTGTGTTCTTTGAGGATGATGAAAATTCCGTTCAACACGTAGCGCGATTCGTCCGTTGAAATTGCGAAGGATGTTTTCTTCAACATGCTCTTCACTTTTTCCTGTGGCAGAACAATTTTCTTGGTCTCTTTAAATTTCGGAATCGGCGGAAATTCATCCGCGTTCAATCCGTTGATCTTGTAGAAGGACGATCCCGCGCGAATGCTGCTCGCATTTTTGTCATCGGTTTCAATATCGATTTCGGGACTGCCTAATTCGCGCACCACTCCGAACAATTTTTTTACCGGAATAGTCGTGGATCCTTTGCCTTTAACGTTTGCTTCCACCGAGCAGGTGATCGTCACATCGAGATCGGTGGCAGTGAGTTCGAGGCGGCCATCCTCTGCTCGCAGGAGCACGTTGGATAGAATCGGCAGCGTCGTGCGGGTACTGACGACGTTCTGCACAGATTGCAATCCGTGGATGAGTTGATCTTTGGCGATGGAGAAATTCATGTCGGACTTAATAGAATTCTTTTTCTTTGGATAAAACCACTATTATTAAGGGCTGTGAATAATTGAAACAACTTGGACTGTCAAGGTTGCCACCAAGGACTTACACAGATACTGAGCACGCCGATAACTCGCTCGGGGAAAACCGTAATTCCAGAATAGAGTAAGTTGTTAAAGTTCGGCACAGGTTGTTAACACAAGGCTGGAATGAACCTAGTTGCTGCGGATGCGGTTAATAACACTAGGTAGAATCGTTTCAATGGCTTGCACTTCACCTAGAGTTGACTCGCGACCGAGAGAAAATCGAACCAGCGAATTAGCCAAGTCTTTGTCCACGCCGAGAGCCAGCATCACGTGGGAAGGCTCAAGCGAACCCGCTGAACACGCGGAGCCGCTCGAAGCGCAAACGCCCTCCATATCGAGCCCAGCGAGCAACGCGATGCTGTCAGCGCGGTCCACCGTGAACGCAACGGTATTGCTCAACCGAGCCGAACGAGATCCGCGAAACGAGACACCATCGATTGAATCGATTAGCTGAATCAACCGCGACGATAGGGGGGAAAGTTCGTCCTTGGGAAATACAGGCGCTTTCAAAAAACGTTCGCTCGCCTCGGTAAAACCAATGATCGCGGGAAGATTCTCAGTACCGGCCCGGCGTTCATTTTCATGGCCGCCGCCAAAAATGATGGGGTCAGGCAATAGAGGTGATCTGATGAACAAAGCACCTGCGCCTTTAGGCCCATGAAATTTGTGAGAGCAAACCGAAACCAGATCAGCGTTGAACTGGCCGATATTTTCAAAGGGTTCTTTGCCGAACCATTGCACGGCGTCGGTATGAAACAGCACACCATGTTCACGACAAATTTCACCGAGTTCTGCGACGCGCTGGATCGTTCCGGTTTCATTGTTCACCGCCATCAACGAAGCAAACGTTGTGTCGGGACGAATCGCTTTTCGTAAGTCGTCGGGTGAAATCAGCCCTTCGCGGTTAACGGGCAAATACGTCACCTCAAAACCTTCTTTTCGTTCCAGGTATTGGAAGCAATGCAACACGGCGTGATGCTCAATTTGTGAGGTGATGAGATGTCGGCCTTTCTCGCGCAAATGCCGGGCGGTTCCGAAAACAGCGAGATTGTTGCTCTCGGTCCCGCCACTGGTGAAAATGATTTCGCTCGGTTTGCTGCTGAAAACGGTCGCAACACGATCGCGTGCGTCGTCCAGGAGTGAGCGCGCTTTCTGCCCAACGTGATGCACGCTGGACGGGTTGCCCCAGGCTTCATCGAAGAAACGCAGCATCGCCGCTTTGACCGCCGGATCGAGCGCAGTCGTAGCGTTATAGTCAAAATAAACCGTTTTCACCGGGACAAAATACAGTGGGGACGCGATGAGCGAGAGAAATTTGTGAGTAACTGAAATTCAGTTGAGGAAATTGAAAATGAGTGGAGTAATTCGCGTGTGCTTCAACTCGGTTACCAGAACTTTGTTTTTGATTACGAACCTTATCCCATTGGCGTGAGCAGTAATTTCGTTGAGCCGAAACTTTACGAGCAGTTGGTAGAAAATTTCCCGCCGATCGAATTATTTGGAACTTTCCCGGACGGCAAATCACATAAGAAAGCGCTGGCGGAGTTGTATCGACCGGAGGCTTATCACAAATTTCTGCGCGAAACGCCGATCTATTTGAACTTTTACAACTACGTGAAAAGCCCGCAGTTCATTCACGATGTTCTCCATTGCTTTGAGCAAAATCAGATCGATTTAGGGCTGAACAAAACCAGGATTGTTTCCAGCACGTTGCCGCGGCTTTCATAAGCTCGAAAAAATTAAACGAAGGCTGCATCTCAACAGGGGACTCAGAGCACGCTTTGAATTTTCCGCGTTGCCCTCGGATGGAGGGAGCATTCGTCCTCACACCGATACACCCTCGAAGATTATCACGTTGATTCTCTCCATCGTGAAAGAAGGCGAATGGAACCCGGCGTGGAGGGAGTGTAACGTTGTTTCTGTAAATTCCATCCCCGATCCATTCAGTGGAGCGAAGGCGAGCGCAGCGAGCCGAAGCGCAACTGAATGGATCGGGGATGGCGTCAGAGCTGGTCGTGGCGGGTCAAAATCAGTTCTTCTGTTGCGGTGATCAAACCAAAAACAGAAAGAAAAAATAAAATGACCCGCCAAAACGAAAATACCGAATTGAACTCCCTCACGCAACACCTGGCCGAGACCGGTCTGGAAGGTCTTCCCGAAGCCTTCCGCATCCTCATCGACCACGCCATGAAACTCGAACGCGCCCACATCCTCCAAGCCCAACCTCACCAACGCACCGAATCCCGGCAAGGTTACGCCAACGGCTTCAAACCCAAGACCGTTTCCACCCGCCTAGGTGATATTTGTTTCGCCATCCCTCAGGTGCGCGAGGGCATCGAGTTCTACCCTTCCGCCCTCGAAAAAGGCCTCCGCAGCGAACGCGCCCTCAAACTGGCCATCGCCGAAATGTATATCCAAGGGGTCTCCACCCGCAAAGTCACCGCGGTCGTCGAACAACTCTGCGGCCTCCAAATCACCTCCACCGACGTCAGCCGCGCCACCGCCGAACTCGACCTCCAACTCGACCAATGGCGCACCCGCGCGCTGGGCCGCTTCACCTATCTCATCGTCGATGCCCGCTACGAAAAAGTCCGGATGAACGGCGTCGTCCGCTCCTGCGCCGTGCTCATCGCCATCGGCGTCAATGCCCAGGGCCACCGCTCCGTCCTGGGCGTCAGCGCCAAACTCAGCGAGGCCGAAATCCATTGGCGCGAATTTTTAACCAGCCTGCAAGAACGCGGGCTGCACGGCTTGGAATTTATCGTCAGCGACCAACATGCCGGACTGCGCGCCGCCCTCCATGCCCGTTTCCCCGGCCTGCCCTGGCAACGCTGCCAGTTCCACCTCCAGCAAAACGCCATGGCCTTTGTCCCCAAAGCCGAACTGCGCGAATCCGTGGCGGCCGACCTTCGCTCCATCTTTAACTCCGTCGATCTGGCCCAAGCCCAGCGCCGCCTCAAAACCATCGTCGAAAAATACCAGGAATCCGCTCCCCAACTGGCCCAATGGCTGGAAGCCAACGCCCCGGAAAGTTTGACCGTTTTTAATCTGCCCGAAGCCCATCGCCGAAAACTGCGCACCACCAACAGCCTGGAAAGATTAAACAAAGAAATCAAGCGCCGCACCCGGGTGGCGACTCTTTTCCCCAACGAAAAATCACTCGAACGCCTCGTCACCGCCCTCTTAAACGAAATCAGCGACGACTGGGAATCCGGAACTCTTTACCTCACCATGAAGAACTAATCCCAACCCAACACCCACTTTAAGATGAAAAATCAATTTACAGAAATAACGTTGCTTCGCC
>JBBQAX010000246.1:0-6751 GCA_038316905.1 Verrucomicrobiota bacterium
CCCAGCCGCCGACATCATCAGCGGAGTTCTGCGTTTCAAGGTCGAAGTAAACGATGTTTTTCATGGCGCGAAGAGATTTTGACGGCGCGATTGTTACACGATCACTCGGACACAGAAAAGATTTTCTTGTTTTTGACTGAGCTCGAAACAATACGGCCGGCAGAAGTTCCCTCTGCATGATGTTTTCATCGCGGGATTTAAACAACCGACTTGACCAACATTCCTGGCGTGTTCAATGTCCGACGCGTTCATGAGAGCTGCTGCGACAATTCAAATTAAGATGTTGAACGACGTTCGCGTCGTCGTCGCGCTGCGCAACCGTCGCAGTGTCTGGGCCTTCATCAAGAGTGCCAACGGCCAGCAGGAGGAAATCAACTAGCTCACGAACCAGAAAATTTCCAAACCCTGCTCGCCGAAAGTGAGCAGGGTTTTTTATTTCCCATGAAAAACTACTCTGAAACAAACATCCAGTCTTTGCCCGACGGGCACCTCCTCTCCCTTTCCCTCTCCTCCGCTCCGAGCGGAGGAAAGGGTGGTCGCAGACCGGGAGAGGAGGTTTGATAACCATGAAAACTGAAAACCCAACATTGCGGTCGAGTCTCCGGGCGCTGCCTCGTCCGGTGTGGATTCTTTTCTTTGGATCGTTCCTGAATAAATTCGGCGCGTTCGTCGTGCCGTTTCTTGCCATCTATTTGACGCAGCAAGGTTACACGCTCACCGATGCCGGGATCGCGATTGGCGCTTACGGCGTGGGGAATCTGGTCGCCTCGTTGCTGGGTGGTTATCTGGCCGACACGATTGGCCGACGCAAAACGATTGTGCTGTCGATGATCTCTGGCGGCGCGTCCATGTTGCTTCTGTCCCAGGCGCGCGGGTTGCCTGCAATCACCATCGTGGCTGCGCTGACGGGATTGACGAGTGAACTTTATCGCCCGGCGGCGAGCGCGTTGCTGGCTGATCTTGTTCCGGCGGGTCAACGGGTCACGGCGTTTTCCGCGTATCGCATGGCGTTCAACGCGGGTTGGGCCTTCGGTCCGGCAACGGCGGGATTTTTGGCGGCGCATTAGGGCTGCTCGCCGCCGTGATCATTCTAACAAAAGGGAAAACGCAATTCGTGGAAATAGCGCACGCCCAAAGTGAACGCGCTTAATGGCCGCTGATCATGATCTGCCGCTATCAGGTGCGGAAAAACATGCACCCCTTCGCGAAACTCCACGCCGCGTAATTTTTGTTTACCTGAAGTTGACGCCGCTGCGCACCATACGTCCCCGGCGACGGGAGAAAGCGTAATGGTGGGCCCGCTCGGATTTGAACCGAGGACCAAGCGATTATGAGTCGCCTGCTCTAACCGCTGAGCTACGGGCCCGAAAGCTCTAAAATTGTCTTTCGCTTCGAACCGTAAGTCAATTGTTCGTAGGCCCGCCGGGAAACGATTCGCGCTTCTCCATCGCGCAATGCTTTGAACCCTTTTTGTTCCGCCAAGTCCTCGCCTTCTCTTCAAGGCATCCAGCCTGAAATTTGCGAAAGGAAATCTGCGGGTTTTACGACGCGGAAAGCGAACTTGAGAAAAGCCTGAAAACGTCGTTTTGAAATCAGCAATCACCACGCCGTCCAACCGCCATCGATCATGAGATTTTGTCCCGTGACATAACTGCTGGCATCGGACGCCAGAAAAACTAACGCTCCTTTAAGTTCATGCGGTTGTCCCATTCGGCCCATCGGCGAATGTGTTTGCAGTCTTTCGATCAGCTCGGCTGACGCAGATGACGAAGGAAATGGACCGGGACTTAAACAATTGACGCGCACGCCATCTTTTGCCCAATAAACCGCGAGGTGCCGGGTCATTTGCGCAAGGCCGCCTTTCATCGCGTGATAAGCGACGGGACTTGGCGGAGCAATCCCCTCGTAGGCTTGCGGATAGGAACCCACGACGCCGTAGATTGAGCCGATCATAATGATGCTGGCCGGGGCGGATCGGCTCGTCGCATGATCGCGCACCTTGCGGGCGAGAAGAAAATGTCCGGTCGTATTCTGCAATTGCCGGTTGAATTGCGCCGCGTTAACCGTGCGCCAATCTTCAATGAGCGCTTCGTGTCCGTTGCAAACCAGCACATCAATTTTTCCAGCTGACGTCACCGCATCATCGAAACCTCGGTTGATCGACCCTTCATCCATATGATCGATGGCAATAGAAAGGTGACGGCCCTTTTCCGGTCCACCCAGATTCGCGGCAGCTTTTTGTCCTTTTCCAACTTCACGGCTGGCCACGATGACGCGCGCCCCCGCCTCCGCCAAGGCGTTCGCCATCGAACTGCCAAGCTGTCCGCTTGCGCCAGTGATGAGTGCGACGCGACCCTTGAGATCGAATAATTGTTGAATGGAAGGTTCCGTTTTCATCGACGTTTTAAAGGATTTGCCAACGACGTTCTTCCAGCGAACTAAAAACTTTCACAGTGACACGTAAGGTTCGCACCGCTTCCTCAAAAGTGCAGAGTGGAGGGTGAATCCCTTCGAGCGTGTCCAAAAAATATTCCGCCTGCCGAGTGAACAACGGATCGCCTTCCAGTTTGGCAGCGACCTCTTCGTGCCATTTTTCATTGGGGCTGGTCTGCCATCGCCAGACATTCGTGTGGGTTTCAAATCGGGCGGTTCCTTTTTTGCAAACCACGGTGAACCAGCTTTCGTTCGGTGCCTGGTGCTGATTCAAAGAATAAGAACCGAGCACGTTGCCGTGGCGCGTCAGCAGATGAACAGTGTCCTCAACCTCGACGCCTTCGAGAACCTGGTGGGCGGCGTCCGCAACCACTTGATCCACCGGTCCCGCAAACCAATCGCCCAAATTAATGAAGTGCGTCAGCGCATCCTGAATGGCGCCGCCTCCCGTGAGGCGGCTCTTGTAATACGTGTCGCGATAGGCTGGACGACAGAACGCAAAGTCCTGCCCAAACGTTCCCACGATCTGAACCGGTTCACCGAAACGTCCACTGACCACGGCTTCGCGCATTTGAGCCAACGCCGGATTGGCGCGGAAGACGTAAGCCACCCCCACGACGATTTTTCGTTTGGCAATTTCTTCACGTAACGCGTCGATGTTCTCCAACGTGGTGCTCAGTGGTTTTTCAATGAGCAAATGAACGCCGGCTCGCGCGACCGTCAACGCCAGTGGAATGTGCAAATGAGCAGGTGTGCAGATGACGACGGCGTCGGGCTTATTCTCCAACGCGTCATTCAAATTATCAAAAGCGTTGGTGACGCTGTGACGCTCTGCGACCGTTTTTCTGAGAACAGGATTCACTTCGCACAACGATACGTCAGCACGATCCGTGGCTTTGAAACAGCGCAGATGTCGTTCACCAATCGAACCAACGCCAACGATCAAGATAGATTTGCGGCGGGACATAACTGGTTTCTATTTCTTGTCAGAGAGATTTTCTTTTTCCATGGCAGCCGCCATCGCAGCGAGGCGATTATCGAAGGTAAATCCGAGCGCGCCGTAGTTAGCCTGAATTTGCTCCAACCCGCGTTTCACGAGAATGATGTCGGCGCCGTGACAGATAAACTTGGCATCCAAATCAAGGAGCTTGCGGGTGTGTTCGGGTGTGCCGCTAACCGTGCCCCAATGTTTGCCCGCTTTCTTCGCAGCTTCCGCCAAACGTTTGTAACCGTTTAAAATAATCGGATGATCGAATTGAAACGGAATTTCCGAAAGCACGCTTAAATCGCCCGGGCCTAACATCAACACATCGACTCCGGGAACGGCGGCAATCGCATCCGCTTCTTCCAATGACTTTTGAGATTCGAGTTGGATGATGATCAGCGTCTCTTGGTTTGCTTTCTTGATGTATTGCTTCATCGGAACGCCGCAGTAGGGAGCGTCCGCGTTGGCTCCATCGCAACCACGTTCACCTTCGGGCGCGAATTTTGCCCAGCGCACCACTTCGGCAGCTTCGGCAGCGTTGTCGCAGCGCGGATACATGATTCCTTGCGCGCCCGCTTCGAGAAGTCGGGCCATGCGCATGAATTCACCTTTGGCCGGACGCGCAATGATGTCGGACACACCGATGCGCGCGCCGCGCATCAGATGTGCGGCGGTTTCAACGCTGTAATGATGATGCTCCAAATCCATCCAGATGCCGTCGAAGCCCATGAGACTTGTCATCTCGTAAAGCGTCGGATCGGTGTAATGAAGCGTGGTGATCAGGGCCGGTTCGTTCCGACGCAGTTTTGCTTTTACTCTGCTGTTGCGCATAATTTTTTGGTGAGTGGAGGTTAATCTTCTTTCAGTTGGAAAATCATTTCGACTTCGACGCTTGCGCCCAAAGGGAGTTGCGCCATGGAAAGTGCGGTGCGCGCGTGGCGTCCATCGTCGCCGAAAACTTCGCGAACGAGGGTGGACGCGCCGTTGATCACGAGATGGCAATCGGTGAAATCAGCATCGCCATTCACGTAACCCGTCATGCGGACGACGCGCTGAATGCGGCCGAGCGAACCAATATGATGGCGGACGGAACGCAACACGTTTGCCGCGCACAACGCAGCGGCTTTGGTCGCTTCCTCCATGTTCACCTCCGAAGGAACTTTTCCTTTGCTGATCAATTTGTCGCCATCGAATGGAACTTGTCCTGAAGCGTAAAGGATGTTGCCGACGATGGTTAATGCATCGACCAGCGAGCCTTCCGGCGTGCGTTTGCTCAACGGATAGCCGAGCGCTTCAAGTTTGTTTTCACGATCATTCATTTGTTTTTTTAAGTGGAAAATATTCGTTCTGCATTTTTGTCACGCGCCAGGCGTGTTTCCGGTAAAGCTCCTCCCACTGACGCGCCTCTTCATCGGTGTAGGAATAAAAGCCGCGCCCATTGATCACCCCGCGCGCGCCACTGGAAGCGAGTTCTTGCAGTGCAACGGGCACCTCCGTGGAATTGCTCAAACTCGGCAAAACATGCGGCATCGCTTTCGCGTAAAGCTCAGGACCACCGGTGATGTCAATCCAGCGCAACGGCCCGCAAATACTCGCCCAAAGCCCAAATGCATTTCGCATCGCGCAATCAATCGTTGCTGCATCGGCAACACCCGATCCCAAAATGTTTAACGCTTCGCGATACATTGCGTAACCGATCCGGTTCACGATGAAACCGGGAATATCTTTCTGGCAGACGCACGGTTCTTTGCCGAGACGACGCGCCATCGTCGAGGCCGTTTCCATGGTTTCGTCGGAAGTTTTTTCGCCGCGAATCAATTCCATGAAACGCGTGGCGTGGGCAGGTTCGGCCCAGTGCATTCCAACAAAACGCGCGGGAAATTTTCGCCGTTGTTGCAATTGGTTGATTGGAATCGCAGAGGTGTTGGTTGCGATAACGGTGGTGGGAGAAAGCAATGATTCAAGCGAATCGAAAACGGCTTCTTTCGTCGCGACATCTTCGGTCACGCTCTCCACGACGAACGAACAATCTTTCACCAAATCAAAATCTGTCGCCGCCGTGTAACGAGCTTTCCAGTCCTCACGGAGCTGCGGATTAAAACCGCCCAGATCGACCAATTCATCCATCATCATCGCCAATTGTTTGCGCGCTTCGACATGCAACTCTTCGCTGCGATCAATGGCGACCACGTGAAATCCGTGCCCGAGAAAACATGCCGCAATGCCTCGGCCCAAAAGCCCCAAGCCGACGACGGCAACACGTTCGTTACTCGCTGGATGGCTCATTTTTTGTTCAAGCCGAGAATCGTGAGCGCGTCGCGATGAATCATTTCTTCGATGGATTTTTCGTTCAGTTTTGGCAGACCAGTTCCTTCCGTCATTTTGTTAAGATTACGCAATCCGTCGATCGACGCGTTAACGGTGGTGAAGGGATAATCTGTGCCGAACAATAATTTGTTCCAGACGCCGTATTCCTGGACGAGCATCAGGCTGTGATAAAGCTGGAACGGTCGATAATGCAGCGCGCTGATGTCGGCGTAAACATTCGGATGTTTGCGAATCGTGACGATGCATTCGCCTTCGTAGGGATGGCCGAGATGCGCCATAATAATTTTCACATCAGGAAAACGAATTGCCACCGCATCAAGATGTCGCGGCAATGTGCATTCGAGCGGGGCTTGCGAAATAAATGTTGTTCCCGTGTGGAGAATCACCGGCAACCGATGTTTTGTCGCGTAGTTCCAAAGTGGATCAAGTAGCGCGTCGTCAGGACGAAATCCCGCATACATCGGCAACAATTTTATTCCGCGCAAACCGAGTTCCTGATGGCCGAATTCCATTTCGCGCTGCCAACCTTCTTGCGTCGGATCAACACAAAGAAAACCAATTAACGTGTCAGGATGCGCGGCGACGTAATCCGCTATGTAACGATCATCGACCCACGTTCCGCTCAACTTCGCCTTGCCGCCAAAGACGATCGTCTTCGTATCGGCGGGAGCAGTGGCGCGATACTTTTCGTAACGCACCGTCAGATCCACTTCCATGCCCGCGCGGGCGCGACGGGCTTGCCGCGCGAAATCTTCCGTGAAATCACCGGGATATTTCCACGCGTGACTGTGAACATCGATAATCATGAAAGTTTTCCTCGCGCATCCACCGTAATTTTTTTCAACGAACCATCCGCTTCGCGCCACCAGATTGCGTCCTGCAAATTCACGCACGGACAAATGTGATTTGGAATAATCGTGACGCGCTCGCCCACTTTCGGGCGCTCCTCGCATTTGGAGCAATCGACTTGTCCATGTTCTTCACTGAGCTTCGTAATTTTTGCCT
>JBBQAX010000247.1:0-6732 GCA_038316905.1 Verrucomicrobiota bacterium
GGCGGACGGGGTTGGAATTTTTAGACCTGCACCAAAAGACACGCTTCCATCCGGGCGGCAAGGATGCCCGCCCTCTACAGCAGGCCTGCTGCTACCGGCCCGGCGTCGCATCCATTCCTATTTCGGAGTTCGGGTTAATTCATCAAAGCCCGCGCAAATATTGAATGACGTCCTGTAGCTGCGGCGATTTCACGAAATACGATGTCGCGCCAAGATTATAGGCCCGCTTCAAATCGGCGCTGTCATCCGAGGAACTTAAGACGACGACTGGCAGGTTTTGAAAACGTGGTTGCGCGCGCACCCATTCCAGGACTTCGAAACCGGTTTTTATCGGCATCTTCAAGTCGAGCACGAGAAGACTCGGCAAAACGTATTTCTCCCGATCCGCAAATTGTCCGCTGCCGCTGAGATAATCAATGGCCAGTTGTCCGTCGCCCACGGTCTGGAGGGAGTGGGTTAAAGCGGCGCGCTTCAACATGATGTCGAAGATAAAAGCATCGTCTGGATTGTCTTCAGCCAGCAGAATTATTTTTGACGGCATACCCGCTGCGGAGTGTCCGAATCTTCGGTCAGAAATCAAATCTTTTTTTAGAATAGGACCAGGGTGGAAAGGTTCACGGGTTGGAAAGCGTTGAATGCAGTCTGATGTCGCTCTCTTTAAGTTGCGGTTGAGTCTGCCGACGAGCAGTTCCGTAATGCAGATGAACGCTCTTCAATCCACCAACCGCACGCGGTAGAACGTTTGTTCTTCAGAAGTCGATTGCACGACAGACGACGTCGTATTTGTGGCTGTGATATCGGGCAGAAGATCGATCCATGTTCCGCTGTTTAAGTCCGTTTTGAATTGCACGCGGTATTTGATCCCGGCGCTGGAGGTCCAATTCAACACCATGGAATTTCCAGTGAATTGCGCGGGCAAGATTTTAACCGGATCGAGCACTTCAAAGAATCGCAGAACGTCCGACATGTAAGCATCGCGCGCTGCGGAATTCGTAATCGTCTCGAATGGAAAACCAAAGTGGACGAGTTTGCCACCGCCTTGCGCACCATCGTAAACGACCGCCGCCGCTCCGCCACGGCCGCCTGAATACAGAATCGACGCGACGCTATTGTTCGTCGTCGTTAACACATCGGGGAACGCAACGTTGTAGGTTCCGCGGGTGCCATTATCGAAACTGGTCGGTGGATTTCCAGAGAAGATTCCGTTTGTCACTGGCAGAACGGAATAAGTATTTGCGTCATCGTCAGCGGCGGTCAGGACGAACGAGCGGAGTTGATTGTGGTAGAAATTTCGGTCAGCGACCGTTGGCCCACTCGCGCGATCCAGATCCCAACCGATTTCTGCGCCGGACAAAAATAGATTTCCGCCGCTGTTCAAATACGCGGTCACGAGCGTTTGCTCGACACTGGAGAAGGTTTCATCGTCCGTCGATTCTTCACCCAGCAACCAAACCACCGCAGGATAATTTGTCAGCGCGATTGTTCCTTTCACCACCGCATTGTGGTTCACGGTGTCGAAGGCGGGCCCGCTGATGTTTTGTCCTACGATGGCGCTGAATCTGTGACTGCTCGCGCTTGGATTGTCGGTGAGATCCACCTGCCAGCGATCGTTTCCATCCACCACGAGAACACGGGATTTTCCTGAACTCACTTGCGCGCCATACACTCGCGACGGCTGGCTTTCACCGCCCGCGCCCACGACAGACACGCGATAATATCTTTTCTGGCCAGGGACGAGTCCGTTTTCCGTGTAGCTGTGGGTGGTTGGACCAAGGAGGATGGGAGCGTTGAAAGTAATTCCGTCGGCGCTGGAATAAAGCCTGTAGCCCGTGCGCACAAATTTTTCATCTGACCACGCAATGTTGAGTGAAGTGCCATTGCCAACATTTGTCACGCTGACGAGTTGCGGGGAAAGCGGTTCGCCTCGTCCGCCGATCAGGACAACGCAATCATCAATAGCGTCGCGCGTCGCCGCTTGATCGATGCCCGACCGATTTCCCATGAACGAAAAATAATAACGGCGATTATCGTATTTATTGATGATGTAACCGCTCAACGCAATCGCGACGCTCAGAGAGCCAGTCTTCGCGCGAACCGTTCCCGATCCGTCCGTTCCACAGAATCGGCTGCCGATCGTGCCATCCACGCAACCAATCGGCAGTGTCGTGTTCCAACTCGGAAAGGCACCAGACATGTAGCGCACGAGCGTCAAAGTTTGATGTGCCGAAAAACGATTGCCCGAGGAATAACCCGAACCGTCGTTCATCACGATCCCACTTGTGTTCACTCCCACGGTGGTGAGCCACGGCAAAACTTTGTTTCGTCCAGCAGCGAAGGAATCAATTCCGCTCAACTTGTAGCCGATGTGTCGCAACAGCAGATCGGCCATTGCGTTGTGACTGACCTTCATCAACGGGATGGAGGCAACATCCAAACGCAGCGGCTTGCCGCCATAAGTCAGGTCAGTGGATTTGTGGGTGTAGAACAAATTTCCAGGAGGGTTCCAACCGGTTTGCCCGAACGCGCCGCCTGAAACCGTGATGCCTTGTGCGATCAGAGCCGCTTTGAAGGCCGCTGCCGCTTCCGCATTGTAGGTCGCCTGATTCGCCGTATCGCGCGTGTCCGAAGTGGATCCGTAATTGTAAATGCAAACGCCGAAACACTGAACGTTCCCCACCACTGAAGTCAGCCCACTGGCTTTCAATTTGCCTACAATAAACTCCAACGCTCGCCGCGCATTGCCGGAAAACACTGACGTGTTCCAGGTCATGTCGTGCTCAGAAACCAGATTCAGATCACCCGTTAAAACGCCGCCGCTGAAAGCGCCATTCGTATAAATGCGTGTTTCAAAAAAATGATTTGTCCCCAGCAATCCGAATGCTGCGGCGGTGGTGAAAATCTTTGTGTTTGAAGCTGGCGTGCGTCCCGTGGTCGGATTTTTTTCGTAATAATTTACGGACCCACTTTCGTTTTCGATCAGGATGGTCCAGGTGTTATTGGAGACTGCAGGACGCGCAAGAATCGCCTCGATTTGATCAGGGATGGTTTGCGCGGCCAGACGAACTGTTCCCAGCGCAATCGCGGCCAAATAGAAAAATGCAATTATGACTTTCACAAGTGTCCGGGCGAGCGATGACGGAATTCAGTCATCTGCTCACGATGTAAGTTAGTCTAGGATGGAACAAAGTCAGGCGGCGAACATTTTTAAGGCAGAATTGAAAGGTAATCAAAATCCAAAGCAGTCTTCCACCCGGTCTCTTCCCTTTTCCGAAACGCCATTGACGACTTGCGATCTCGCATTAAACTTTCCCGCTCGTGGCCGCAGATCAAAACGATCCTTCGCCTTCGATTGACCAACTTATTCCATGCTGACAATTCGTGATTTGAAAATGACTTTGGGCGGACGCGTTCTTTTTGAGAATGCCAAGCTCCAGATTAACGCTGGTGACCGCGTTGCGCTCGTTGGCCCGAACGGTGCCGGAAAGTCCACCCTGTTCTCCATCATCCTCGGTGAAAAAGATCCCGATACGGGCGTGGTCGAACGCGACATCTGGACGAGCGTCGGCTATTTGCCACAGGAAGGCGAAGCGCTCGGCGACGAAACGGTTCTCGATGTGGCGACCGGACGAGTCGAAGAATTGCCGCGATTGGAAAAGCAGTTGCGCGAACTCGAAGCTGCTGGCGACGTTTCCAGCGCCGCTTATTTCGAAGCGCACGCCAAGCACGACGCGTTGGCGGATCACGACGTTGAAACGAAAGCCAAGAAAATGTTGCGCGGCCTCGGCTATCGCGACACCGATTTTGAGCGTCCAGCCCGCGACATGAGCGGTGGTTGGATCATGCGCGCGCGCCTCGCCAAGTTGCTCGTCATGGAACCGGATCTTCTCCTGCTCGACGAACCAACGAACCACCTCGATCTTCTCTCGCTGCTTTGGCTCCAGAAATATTTGAAGAATTATTCCGGCGCGTTGCTTCTCATTTCCCACGATCGCCAGTTCATGGACGAAATCGTCACCGAGGTTCACGACATCTACGAAAAGAAGCTCATCGCCTACACTGGCAACTACACCGATTTCCTGCGTCAACGCGAAGAACGTTACGAGCAACAATTAGCGGCGCACAAAAATCAGCAGAAAGAAATTCAAGCGCTGCAAGCCTTCGTGGATCGCTTCCGTTCCGTGACTTCCAAAGCATCGCAAGCGATGAGCAAGCTCAAGCAGATTGAGCGTTTGGAATTGATCGAGAAACCGATCGCGCCAAAGAAGCCGTTTCGCTTCCAGATTCCGCAACCGCCGCGCGGCGGACAACGCGCGGTCGTGTTGAACAAAATCGACATGGCCTACGGCACGAACAAAGTTTACGAAGGACTCGACCTCACCATCGAACGCGGCGAACGCACTGTGCTCGTCGGGCCGAATGGCGCAGGCAAATCGACGTTGCTGAAAATTCTCGCAGGCGTGGTGGAATTCCAAGGCGGCGAACGCGACATCGGCCACAGCGCGAAGATCGGTTACTTCAGCCAGCATCGCGCCGCCACGCTCGACCCGGAGAAGTCCGTGTTGGACGAAGTCATCGCCAGCGCGCCCGCGCTCGATGAAAATGAAGCACGCGCCATTCTCGGCTCATTTCTTTTCCGCAAGGACGACATTTTCAAGAAGACCGCAATCCTGAGCGGCGGCGAAAAGACCCGGCTCAATCTTATCAAGTTCCTGGTTGATCCGCCGAACCTGTTGTTGATGGACGAACCGACGACGCATCTCGACATTCACACTGTCGAATCTCTCACGCTCGCGCTGGAACGGTACGAAGGAACACTCGTGTTCATTTCCCATGACGTGCATTTTATCCGGCATCTCGCGACGAAAGTTCTCCACGTCAACTCCGGTAAGATCACCGGCTACGTCGGGGGGTACGATTATTTCCTCGAGAAAACCGGCGCACTGGATGACGAACGCGCTGCGCTCACGGCGGGGTGATTGGGGGCATTGGCGTCGTGCGTTCCGCGATTCAACGCACAGCGCTGATGTTGAGTATGCCGAGCTTTTGCCGAGTTTATTTGAATTGCGCGCGGGAAATTTTTATATTGCGCTCGCCATTGAAAAAGATCCCGAATGCATTTTGAAAATTATCAAAAAACATATGAAGCCGAACCAGCGGATTTTTGTCGGCGTCATTGCCACCATTGAACCGCATCTTGAAACGCCGGAAGAAGTTCGCGACCGCGTCCTGCAAGCGGCCAAATATATTCCCATCGAACAACTCGGCACGACCGACGATTGCGGCTACTCACCCTTTTGCGACGATATTTCGACCACCCGCGACAAAGCCTTTGCGAAAATTAAAGCGCGCGTGGAAGGAACCCAACTCGCGGCAGAAATTCTCGGAGCGCGCTAATGGAACTGGATCGCGAGGAAGAAAAATTACTCCGCTCAGTGGCCCTGCAAAACTCCAGGGCGGTGATGGTCGCGCGCGAACGTGGGGAACGGGAATTGGGTCAAACGAAGGAAGAATTGGAGCGAAAGGCCGAAGAACTCGACCAACAACGTGAATGGTTTCAAGTCACGCTTTCCAGCATTGGCGACGCCGTCATCACGACCGATACGCAAGGAAAAGTCACTTTCCTTAATCCGATCGCTGAAACGATGACGGGTTGGAAGATGGCGGATGCGGTTGGCCAGCCATTGGAAACAATTTTCAAAATCATCAACGAGACAACCCGCCAGCCGGTTGATAATCCAATCGCCAGAGTGTTGCGGGAAAATGTGGTGGTGGGACTGGCGAATCACACCGCGTTGATCGCGAAAGACGGAAGGGAATTCGCGATCGAAGACAGCGCGGCTCCGATTCGAGACGCCACCGGGAAAATTTCCGGCGCGGTCATGGTTTTTCACGACGTGACCGATCGGCGGCGCGCGGAGGAAGCCGTGCGCGCGAGCGAGAATCGGTTTTCCGCGCTGGTCAGCGCCACGGCCCAAATCGTCTGGGTGGCGGATGCGACGGGTGGCTTTGTCGAAGATTCCCCGCGATGGCGCGAACTCACCGGCCAGACCTTCGAGGAACTGAAAGGCTGGGGCCGTCTCAATGTCGTCCATCCGGAGGATCGTCAGCCGTTGGAGGCGGTGTGGCAGCGAGCGGCGGAAATGAAGTCGGTCGTCAATACCCAGTATCGGCTGCGCTATGTTTCCGGCGAGTGGCGGTGGGTCGCCGTGCGGGCCGTGCCGATGCTCGCCGCGGACGGCTCCATTCGCAGTTGGGTCGGGATGCACACCGACATTACGGAACGCAAACTCGCCGAAGAAGCGTTGCGGGAAAGTGAAAGTCGAAAGTCCGCCATTCTCAGCGCGTCCCTGGATGCCATTATCACGATGGACCACAAAGGAAAAATTTCAGACTTCAACCCAGCGGCGGAAAAAATCTTCGGACATCCTCGCGAAAAAGCTATCGGACATCGGTTGGCGGAATTGATTATTCCAGAGCGGTTTCGCAAGCGGCACTACGAAGGTTTAGCGCGTTATCTGGCCAGCGGTGAAGGTCCTGTGCTGGGCAAACGCATCGAACTGCCAGCGTTGCATGCAGACGGACACGAATTTTCCACGGAATTATCCATCAGCCGCATTGCCGACATCGAGCCGCCGCTGTTCACCGCCACGTTGCGCGACATCACCGAACGCCAACGCGCGGAAGAAACCCTTCGCAAAGAAACCGAGCGACTGCATTTGGCGCTGTCCGCCG
>JBBQAX010000248.1:0-6732 GCA_038316905.1 Verrucomicrobiota bacterium
CCACGCTCTGGCGAGCGCGGCTACCTTACCGCAGAGAATTCGTTTCATTTTTCCAAGAACCGCTTTGATTTACGCTGACGCCGAAAGATTTTTCAAATCCGCTCGCACCTGTTCGTAGCTCGTGTTGTAGGCCAGAACTTCGGGATCGGGTTCAATGCCGGATTGTTGGCAGGCGTCGCGGTAAAGGTCGGGCCACCAGTTACGATGTTGGGTCAGGCCTTCGTCGCGCCAACTCTTCCAGCCCATCAAAACTTTGGACCAAGATTTGTCGCCGTATTCGACGCCTTCGTGCGCGGTCTTGAAATTTTTCAGATACCAGTCGCGTCCGATGCGCGCGTGCAAAACTTCGTCGGCCCAATCGTAGTCTTGAAAGAGCGCGCTCAGTTTGTTGTGCGATTTGAGGCCGACTTCCCATTCGTACCGTTTGCCGTTGCGCGGCATGAGTCCTTGCTCGATGAAATACAAAACGGCGTGACGTTCGATGGGCGTGAGTTGCGTGTTGAGGCCGAGCGACCAGGTGAAATTGATCATGACGTGGCGCGGCCAATCGACGCCGAGGCTCGCGAAACCGACTTCGCCCATCATGGCGTGGCGCGCTTCGTCCCAAAGCTGCCGCGTCATATCGCGATAATATTCCCACGGCTTGCCGGGCGTTTCGACGAGGATGCTGGCCATCATTTCCGGCACGTCGATTTCGCGAAGGCGTTTGTAAAACATCATCAGCACTTTGGCGTCGGGTGGCATGGTTTCGTCGTAGAGGAAGACCTCGGCATTGACGCCCATATTGTAGGGATCGGGAAAACGTTCGTCGCGGGCGGGGACTTTGTTGTAGGAAAACTTTCTTAACGCGGAAGGCGGAACGCGGAACGCGGAATTTTTCTCTTTGGAGCCGTCGAGGTCGCCAGCGGCAGCGATGCAATCGTCGAGAAGCGCGAGCCAGTTTTTAATTTGTCCACGCTCCCCCTCTCCCCCGGGGAGAGGGGGAATATTGTTTGCGTCTTCGGATGTTCTTTTGCGATCAAAATTGCCCAGCGCTGGATCATTCTGCTCCCTCTCCTGGGGGAGAGGGCTGGGGTGAGGGCGGTCAATCTCTCCAACTAAACTCGCAATAACTTTTTTCCCGTAATCAATCATCTCGTTCACTTCGAGCAATGCGAATTTACAAATGCGAATGGACGGCGCATCGGCCAGCGGATTGGTGTCGCATTGATGATTTTCCAAAGCACGTTTCAGCGCGGGCAAAGCTTTCTCGTAAATACCGAGAATTAATTCCTCCGTCGTGGGCGCGGCCAGAATCTCATCGAAAAAGATTTCCAGATTCCTGTCAGGAACCACGTCGAGGCCCAGCGGCGGTTCCCGCATCTCGCCGACGCGTTTGGCTAAAGTCGCAACATGTTCGGCGCACCAATGCGCGTGAAGACTGAACGCCATTTTCAATTCATAAATTGGCTCAGCGGTCAGTCGCGAAATGAAAATCTGATGCAGCCGTTTGAAACTGTAGTGATAGCGTTTGAGGCGGGCGACGCAACTTTCGATCGACAAACCCGGTTTAGCCGCGTCTTCCATCGAGCAAAGTCCGGCAAGCGAAGGAAGTTCAGGCCCGGTCTGGGGAGTTTTCATAGGGCGACTACGAAACAACAAAGGTCCCGGTTTTGCAAGGCAGGGGAGCTTGGGGGAGCTTGGGGGTGTGATTTGAAGTGGCGGTCGTAGCCGCGCTCGCCAGAGCGTGGCGTGGGCATTCAATCGACACCACGCTCTGGCGAGCGCGGCTACACGGTTCGCTGACCGCCACTTCAAATCACACCCGAGCTTGGGTGTGATGCAAAACAAAAGCCCCGTCCGAAGACGGGGCGTATTTTTAACGAGCAATGGATTATGGCAAATCCGAATTATTCTGCGGATATAGCTCGTGTTGCTGAAGATCCTTTGCCCCTTGACCTTGAGTTGGACGGCGATCCTCCAGCCGGTCGCGTTCACTTTGCGACGATTGATTCTGGAGTGAATCATTTCGTTGCGCGCCGGATGGCTCGTTGATGCTGCTGCCCGCTGTATTGAAGTTGCCGCGAATTTCCACATTGCGGGCTCCGCTCCGATCCAGCTTCACGTCTTCGCGTCGCACTTGCTGCTGCACATTTTGCTGCTGCATCTCGGAATTTTTCCTTACAGTGACGCGCCCGGTTTCCACGACATTCTTCTGAATCAGCGGCTGCTCTTCTTGAAGGCGGATTGTGAATGATTCCTCTTGAAACGCATTCCCACTGCTCAAACCTGAGCTGCCTTGGGTCGCGCTGCTTTCGGTATCGGCACCGGCAGGCTCATTCGCGATGTTGTTTTGAGAGCCAGCTTGCGCGCGTTGCTGGGTTGATTGATTTTGATCCTGCGCACCTGGCGTCCATTCCGAACTGCTGGTTGACGAACTTGATCTTTGGTTGCCCGCCGTGTTGCGATCGATCACGAGCGATTCTTTCCGCAACTGAACCGGCTGATTGACCGTTTCTGTTGTAACAACTTTCCGCAGCGTAATTTGCCCCGCATCCACGGTGCGTTTGCCGACGTTCAATCGTTCCTCATGGAGAGGGATGCTGATTTGATCACGATCCTGGGAAGCGCTGAAACTTTGGTTTTCAGCTCCGCTGCTTTCAGTGACCGCAGTCGTTCCTTCAGCGGAGGAATATCGTTCCGATTGTCCGCTGGAGGAAGAGCTGGGGTGATAACTATAGTCGTCTTCGTTATGCTCTCGCATACTCGAACACGCGGTGAAAAGCATCCCGGCTGAAGTCAGGAGTGCTACTTTTTGAATAAGATTCGCGTTTTTCATAATGTTGTTTCCTTGGTTAATTGACGTTCGTTTAACCTGCGTATCGAACGGGACTTGAACAATTGGGCAAACGACTGAACCTTTCCTCTGTTAAACGAGGAATGATGAATGAAGGAGATGCTGACCGTTGAAAAATAAGGTTGATTGCAGAAGTAAATTGAAGACACCAAATCGAAATATTTCTTGCCACACGAATCCGCCAGTCGCTACGTTGACCGAGCATTTGGACGCCAGTTTAGCTCAGTCGGTAGAGCAGCTCATTCGTAATGAGCAGGTCGTCGGTTCGAGCCCGACAACTGGCTCCAGTTCTTCTCCCCGCAACGGTTTTTTACCGACAATGTTTCAATCCAAATACCTATGATTATAGCGAAGGGTGAACAGAAGGAAATTCAACGACTGCAAAAAGCGTTAGATGAACATGCGGCGCAACTGCAAGCGACGAACTCGGAATTGGAAAAATTTACCTACTCGGTGTCACACGATCTTCGCGCCCCGCTCCGTGCGATCGAAGGCTTCTCAAAAATTCTGTTGGAAGATTACGATGACAAACTGGATGACGAGGGAAAACGCTTTTTGAAGATCATAGACGAAAGCAGTCGGAAGATGACGCGTTTGCTGGACGACTTGTTGATCTTGTCACGATTTGGCCGCCAAACAATCAACCTGGAGGTGGTGGACATGAAAGAATCGGTTGATGCAGCGTGGGAAGATCTGGAACCTTTGCCTGACAGAAAAATTGAATTGAAGATCGATACCCTTCCCGAGGCATGGGGCGATGCCGCTCTGATCCAGCAGATTTGGACGCAATTGCTCGCCAACGCCGTTAAGTTCACGGGGCCAAAGGAAAAAGCACTTATTGAAGTCAGCGGAAAAACAGAAGGAGATCGCAATGTCTATTGTGTCAAAGATAACGGGGTGGGCTTCAACATGAAATCTGCCGGGAAGTTGTTCGGCGTTTTTCAAAGAATGCATACGGAAGATGAATTTCCCGGAAGCGGCATTGGCCTGGCCATTGTGCAACGAATCGCTCGGCGAATTTCTGGCGAAGTTTGGACGAAGGCCACTCTAGACGAGGGTGCGGCTTTTTATTTCGCGCTGCCGTTACCGTCAGGAAAGGCATGAAATACACCTGTGTGGGCGATTCACCTACGTATCCGTCATGGAGCAACCGATTGAGCGCTGCGTGAAATTCCGGTAGGTTTCGTTCAGAGTGCAATTTGATAATTTGATGATTCCAACAACGCCACTCGATTCGCCGGCGGGCGAACCGCCAACGGAGAATTCCTCTGGAGAAAACGTGCTGCGGCTATTGCTTTTGGAGGATGTCGCAACTGACGCGGAACTGATCCAGCGAGAGTTGAAGAAAGCGAATATTTCATTGATCACACGGTGCGTGGAAACGCGTGAGGATTTTCTGAAGGCCCTTCAAGATTTTTCGCCAGACGCTATTCTTTCTGACTTTTCCATGCCGCAGTTCAATGCGCTCGAAGCTCTGCAGCTACTCCACGAGCAGCCCCGTGACATTCCATTCGTCCTCGTCACTGGTTCTCAATCGGAAGAGGTGGCGGTCGAGTGCATGAAACTCGGCGCCGATGATTATATTCTCAAAGCCTCCTTGAAAAGACTTCCAGCCGCGTTGCTTAACGCCATAAAAAAGGGGCAAAACGAACGGGAGCGCTTCCGGGCGTTGCTCGCGTTGCAACGAAGCGAAGAACATTTCCGTTTGCTCATTGAAAATGCGCTGGACGTTATTCTCGTCCTGAAAACGGACGGCACCTTTCACTACGTCAGCCCTTCGATTCGAATTCTGGATTATAAGCCGGAGGAAATGATCGGGAAAAATTTGCTCAGCTTTGTTTATCCAGATGACGAGCGCGAAGTCAGCGAGGTGATCAACGCGACGTTAATTCATCCGGGTCAGACACGGACCTTCGAATTTTTGATTCGTCATAAAGACGGTTCCTTTCGGGTCTTTGAAACAATTGGAAAACAAATCCTGTTTGATGGCAAAAATCAGGGGATTGTTCTCAATGCGCGCGACACCACCGACCGAAAACAAGCGGAAGCCGCGATTGAAAAGCTCGCTGCCTTTCCCAGGCTCAATCCCAATCCGATTTTTGAGATGGCGGCCAACGGTCGTCTCACCTATTTCAACAACGCAGCGGAACGGATGGCGAAGTCACTCGGCAAAGAACAACCTTCAGAAATTCTGCCTGACGAAATTAATTCCATCGTCCAGGAATGTTTGCTCACCGGGAGAAAGAATCTCTCGCGCGAAATCAAGGTGGGCAATCGAGTTCTGCTCTGGTCATTTTTCCCGATCATCCCCAACCAGGTCGTGCATTGTTATGCGCGAGATATTACGGAGCGGCTGAACCTCGAAGCGCAATTGCGGCAATCACAAAAAATGGAATCGATCGGGCAACTGGCTGCCGGAGTTGCCCATGATTTCAATAATATTCTCACGATCATCCAGGGCTACACTGGATTGGTTCTGGAAAGAAAAGACCTCGAACCCGAGATCGTCGAACCGCTGAAACAGGTGGCGGTTGCCGCAGAGCGCGCGGCCAATTTGACGCGTCAGTTGTTGATGTTCAGTCGCAAGCAAGTGATGCAACCGCAGGAATTGGATTTGAATGAGGTCATCAGCAACGTGACTAAATTTTTGCGCCGAATTCTGGGAGAAGACATTGTGCTCCATTTCAATTACTCGCCGAATCTTCCGGCGATTTACGCAGATTCAGGGATGATTGAACAGGTGATCATGAACCTCGCCGTCAACACGCGTGATGCACTACCGCGTGGAGGACAACTCAGCCTCGGCACTTCCATCGTGGAAATTGGCGAGGCCCATGTGCAGGCGAATCCAGAGGCGCGTCAGGGGAAATTCGTCTGCCTGCGTTTTTCTGACAATGGTTCTGGAATATCACCGGAAGTTCTGCCCCGTATCTTTGAGCCGTTTTTTACGACGAAAGAAATTGGAAAAGGGACCGGTCTCGGTTTGGCCACCGTTTATGGAATCGTAAAGCAACATCGTGGATGGATTGAAGTTTTGACGCGACAGAATCAAGGAACGACTTTCCGGGTTTATTTGCCGAGCATCGAAAAGTTGCCGCCGCCTAATACGAACGCAGATCTGGAGACGGTTCGTGGTGGCACGGAAAACATCCTCGTTGTGGAAGACGAACCTGAATTGCGTGCCCTGGTTTGCGAAATCTTAAAGGGATATGGCTACAACATTTTCGAAGCGGGCAGCGGGCCAGACGCGTTGCCAGTCTGGGAAAAAAATATCGACCAGATTGATCTTTTGCTAACGGATATGGTGATGCCAGGCAACATGACGGGACGGGAACTGGCGGAACGGATCAAAGCGCAAAAACCCAACGTAAAAGTCGTTTATACGAGTGGCTATAGCGTGGAGACAATTGGGAAAGATTTCTCTTTCAAACGCGGGCTAAATTTCTTGCAGAAACCCTATCATCCGCTGGCGTTGGCAAAAGTGGTGCGGGATTGTCTGGATTCATAAAAAATTTGGAAAAAGTCGTGACAAGCGAGTCTCCGTGAATATATTTCGCAGCCTTCGCGACCCTATGGTCTAGCGGTTAGGACACCTCCCTTTCACGGAGGTAGCCCGGGTTCGATTCCCGGTAGGGTCGCCAATCTTTTACAAGGTTTTTTCGCAATCGGCTTGGTTTTCCGCGCGGAACATTTGCATGGAACGAGAAATCTTTTCTCCCTGAAAACTTTCCTTTGATCCAACGCAGGAGGATTCCCGCTTACGCTTTTTGCAATTCGATCCAAAACTTGCTTCCCGCATCTGGTTTCGATTCGACCCCGACTTTTCCACCCATGCGTTCAACACCTTTGCGGACGATGGAGAGTCCAATGCCGGTGCCGGAGAAGCGCGAGCCGTG
>JBBQAX010000249.1:0-6721 GCA_038316905.1 Verrucomicrobiota bacterium
TTCTATTTATCGTCAGCAATTTGATCAAAGGATTGTTTGATGAAGTGCGGAATGGCGTTGGGCACATAAAGCAAGTCTTCGTCTTGACCCACAATGTGTATTTCCACAAAGAAGTCACTTTTAACCCAAAGCGAACTGATGGAGTTATGACCGAAGAAACGTTTTGGGTTGTGAAAAAGCCCGGCCAGTTTTCAACCGTTCAAAGGCACACTTCAAATCCGGTTAAGACTTCATACGACCTGCTATGGGCCGAAGTGCGAACACCAAACAAATCGAATCTCACGATTCAAAACACCTTGAGAAGGATTTTGGAGAATTACTTCAAGATTCTTGGCAACATCAATCCTGATGACATTTGCGCCAAGTTCGAGGGCAAGGAAAAGTTGATTTGTAAATCTCTGTTTTCTTGGGTCAACGATGGTTCTCACTTCGCACACGATGACCTTTTTGTGTCGATTGATGATGGCATGGTGGAAACTTTCCTGACCGTATTCAGAAACATCTTTGAACGAACAGATCATTTGGCGCATTACAAAATGATGATGGGTTCTGCATGGATTGAAATTCCTGCTGTGGCAGTTGGTGCAGAATCAATTGTTAAACTTGCATAGAAGTTGAAATGACTCCTCTCCCCGCCCTCTCCTCGTGCGGCGAGGAGAGGGAGAATTTATTTTGTGGGATGATTTTCCCAGGGCGTCGCTCTCAGAATCGCTTGCCCTGGGCTATTATATTTCGCTCCTTCAGAGCATCGGTCAGGCTCGCGCCTTCGTGCCTTTGCGTTGAGCAATTTACTACGCTGGTTTGCTTTCAAGAATCTCATTATCGTCGCTGCGTTATGAAATTTCGTTCGCTTTGCCTCGTCGCATTTTTGCTTCTGCCGCAAACGTCACGCGCCGTGGATTGGGTTCGCTCCGGCATCAACACCAATCAGCCGGTTTGGGGTGTGCGCGGCGGATTGCTTTGGGCGGTGTCACCGGGCGGGTTTAGGCCTCGCGGCGAACCGCGCGGATTGATTCGACTCGGCTATCCCATTCTCACCAACGGCGCGTATGACCTCGTCAATTTCATCGCGGTCGAACCGATGGTGCGCGGGCGCAAAAGTTTCAGCGAATTGGAGCAGAGCAAACTCGACGACAAACAAGGCAAACGGTTTTGGGCGGTTGGCGAAAAGAACGGGAAACAAAATGAACAGCCGCGTAGTGATTCCCTCCTCTCCCCAACCCTCTCCTCCGCTCCGAGTGGAGGAGAGGGAGAGATTGCGGGCAAATTATCCAAATTGCCGTCGGGCGCGGAAAAACTTGACGTCACGGTGCGCGTGGAGCCGTTTGAAAATGGCGCGAAGGTTCGGCTCGTCATTTCGCAACGCAGCGATGCGCCGGATGAAATCGCGCTGGCCATTCATGCGGAACCGGACAGCGCGCCGATGGAATACTGCATTCTCACCGCGACGATGGGGAACATGATCCGCGCCCGCCAACTCTGGCTCGCCGACGAAATGGTCAGCAGCCTGAAACTTTATCCCGATCACAAGGGCGACGATTTCGCGCCGCACACGATTTATCCCCTCGACCGATTGGCGCGAAACGAAACCGGCGATGTGCTCGCGGCCATCACGACAAACGAAAAAGATCCGGCATCCGTGTTTCCATTTCCCGGATCGACGCGATGGCATTACGGCGGTTTTCCCGTGACGCAATATTGGAAGAAACCGCGCGGCACCTTTCGTGAGGACCTGCACGTGGCCGTCAACGCGCGTTCCAGTTATTGGGTGAATCATCGTGCAATTCCCGGCGGCGTGTCGTTCGAGAATTTCGAAATGCGCGAAAAGTTTTACGACGGGCAACAATTCATCTTCGGCATCACGCGTAAAACTCCAGCGCAACTCGGCATCAGCAAACCATGATTAGCGGGGTTCGATTTGTTAGCTTTTGCGGGTGGCGCTCACTCCAAAGTGAAAGAGCACATTGCGCGTCAGAGTCTGAAACTGCGGATCAACGTTTAACGCCCACCCTGATGCAATCGCGCCGGCATTAAAAACTTTTCCGCCGTCGGCGCGCTCCCAATAAATCATTTCGCCGCCTTGTGGCGCTCGCGGTTTGATCGGTCTGAAAAAATAATCAAACGCGCTGCCTCCTTTGGTCCAATCGGTTTGGCCGTTGGCAAGGCGCACAATTCCCTTGGGATCGGGCGGCACACTGGCACCAGTTGGGTTTGCTTGTTCCTGAAGCGCAGCAAGCGTGGAAGGACGAACGTCGATCTCGTGACCGTTGGCGCGCGGCATTCCACCATCGGGACTCTGGCCGAAATTCGCGCCGTTGCTCAGGTCCACTTTCTCCGGGTGGTTGAACAGAAAATGTTTTTCCTGCTCGACGGCGTAAGGCGCAAACATCGATTCGCCAAACCATCCAATGGTGTCGAGGCCGATCAATTTCCAGCCGGGATAACCGCATTCGCGCAGCAAACCGCCGGGTTGGCCGTCGTGTGAATGCCAGGATTCCCCGCGTTCGTGCGGCTTCATTTGTTCGCCCGGCGCATCGACTTTGCGACATTCGATCACGGAACCTTCGTCATCAAAGCTGACGCGCCAGAAAAGCGAGTTTCCAGAAAGCACGATGAGTTTTCCGTCGCGCTTCAGATAATTTTCCAAACCAAAATACGCGGGGAGCGACCAATATTCGCTGTGGCCGTTGATGAGAACCGTTTTGTAACCGAGGAGAAATTTTGGATCGCGATGCAAATCAAGATCAGTGATGACGTCGAAGTCATAGCCCGAGCGCTCCAGCCAGATTTGCGCGAAACGTTCGGCGCGCGCGAGGTGACTGTATTCCTTCCCGTAGAGCAGATACGGATCACCGCCCATGAACGGCATGTTCAACCCAAGTTGATACGTTCCCTGTCCGCTCGCATGACGGCGATAAAAACAATACGCGGGCGGGTCGCCGGGCGAATTGGCGGTGCCTTGCGTGGAGGAATAGCGCAACAGATTCGGAATGGGTTTTGGAAACGGCGCTCCGTTGTATGCGCGCCAGGTGTTCGTCGAAGTGAGAACAAGAATCGGCGCTTTTCTGCGTCGCGCCGGTTTTTTGACAATAAAAGTGATGTGATAAAGATGCGGTTTGCCTTCCCATTCATATTCGATGCGACCGAGATACATTCCTGATTTTGCGCTGGCGGGAATTTTGTATTCGTGCGTCGCGCTCCAGCCGCAGTCGTAAAGGTCGTCCGAGGCGAAGCGCAATCCGTGTCCGCGCCGAGAATCTTTTTTGGGATCGTAATCGGCGAAGCGCAAAACTTCGTGATCGAAACTCGGCCCGCCAATCATCCAAGTGGCGTGATTGATGATCTGTCCGTGGCGTCCGTTCCCTGAAATGTCCGCGACGCGATCGCCTTTCTCTTCGGAAAAATTCCAGCTCGCCAAAACATCCTTTCCCTTCGACGCAACCAGCCCGTGTTGTTGAAAACGTTCCGCAATTTCCTCGGCGCTCAGGGCGCGATTGTAAATCATCGGCATTGCCAGATCGCCATCGAAGAAATCTGTCGTGGTTCCGCCCACGCCGACTGCCGCCAGACGCAACGTTCCTTTTGCCGCAGGAAATTGTTTCGAGGCCGCGGAACTGGAAGTGGGTTTTCCATCGAGCCAGATTTTTTTCCTCTTTCCATCCCAGGTCGCGACGAGATGCTGCCAGCGATTGGTCGTCAGTTTCGGATTGGACTTGGTCGATGTGCTTTTCGGCGGGTTCGTTTCGTTCAACAAAAATGAAACCGTTCGGTTGGCTTCGGCGAACAGACCAAAATCCACGTGATCGCTTTCATCATTACATTGCGTGATAAGGCCAACGCGGGATTTCAGTTTTGCGGGACGAACCCAACATTCCAGCGTCAAGCCGGTGAGCGGTTGATTGATATTTTTTCGCGCAAAAACGTATGAGCCGGGATGAATGGCTTGCGGGGTCGGCGCAGCTTCCGGAAAGCGATGGAGGATTTCGTCAGCCGAAATGTTGTCCGCATTTTCACCGAGGCAATAGATCGAGAGGCGATGCGGAACCGTGCTGCTGATGCGGAATTGAATCTTTTCGCCGGCAAAAACACTTTGCGCAGCATAGCCATGAACGGCGGGAACAACCATGTTTTGGTGCGGAGGAATTGAGTGGTCTTTTTTAAGGAGTGAAAGGCCGAAAGTGCGGGATTGAAGCAGGGTCGCTCCAGCGAGACCAAGACCGGTTTGTTTTAAAAATTGGCGGCGCGTTCCTTTGGGCATAATTCCATTTAATAAAGACCAAAGGTCGGGTCGAGGAAAGTCCCGTCACAGAAATCAAGTGGCATCCTGCGCTCAATGCGACGCAGGGTCAGCGCAGCAACATTTCCACCACCATCACTCCGATGGGCGTGCCGATGACGTAGCCCCAGATGCCGACGAGGATCGCGGGCAGAACAAGGCGTGGCCATCCGGCGCTGGTCGCCATCGCGGCGGCGCTGGGGGCACCGCCGAGGTTGGCGTTCACGGCGATAATAATCTCTTCCAGGTTGAACCGGAAAAGTTTTCCGATCCCAAGGGTGAACGCGAGGTTCACCATGGCAATGATCGCGCAGAACACGAAAAAGAGCGGGGCCTTGGTGATAACGGTGAGGAGATCAGCGGGCAGTCCGAGCGTAAATAGAAACAACAACAACATGTAGGTGCCGAGTTCTTCCGCGCCATTTATTTTTGCCAAAGAACGCGCGAACACTGTTGCCAGCGTGAGGGTGACTACCGTGATGAGCACAAATTTATTGGTGAGAAGAACCTGGAGCATTTGCACCAGCATCCCGGATTGAGAAACATCACCAAACGCGCCGCGCATTGCTCGGCCAATCAGGGTTGCAATCGCGAGCGCCGCAAATGCAAACGCCATCACGCGCGCCACGTCGAGCAGAGAAATGTCCTTCCGGCGCCAATGTTCGGCGGCGAGGTTTCTCCCGACGGCGTCGCCTTCCGCCGCAGTGTGGGGATGTGGATAGCGCGCTCGGAACCAGCGGCTCGCACCGATGCCGAGCAACACGACAAACATCCCAGCCATGACAAAATTGTCGGCGACGATCAGTGGGTTCGCGATAGATTCGCTCACGTTGTAGCTGGTCTTCATCGCCATGAAATTGACACCGCCGCCCGTGTAACTGGCTGCCATCATTCCGGCAGCGTGCGCGAGGTCGGGTTGGGGAATCGAAGATTTCAAAAGCCAGACCGCGAGCATGGTTCCCAAGACGGTGCCGATGGCGCTCAGGTGAAAAAGCAGGAACAATCTTCCGCCTGAACGAATGATCTCGCGAATGTTTGCGCGAAAAAGGAGGAGTGGAATCGCCAACGGCACGAGCCAATCGCCGACAAAGTCATACGCTTTCGACTCGGGTGGAACGATGCGCGTATTCGACAGCAACATCGCAATCAGAAGTGCGATAACCGGTCCGCTCAATCGCGCCGCCCAGCGATAACGTTGTTCCAGCCAGATGGCGAGCGCGGTGCCTCCGCCGATCATGGCCCAGAGGGTGGTGTGGTCGTCAGGTGAGATGAGCGATGACATTATTCGAACAGGCGGACGCCGTTGCCATTTTCGTTGGGGAACACGGCTTTACCTTTGACGAGATGGACCCCCGTGGCGATGTCCTTCGCGATCAGCAATGCGCCGTCCATATCAACATGATCGATCAGCGGTAGAAGTTGGCCAATCGCGCTGATGCCGACGGTGCTTTCGCTCATACAACCGACCATAACTTTTAAATCAAGTTCACGAGCGCGAGTAATCATCCGGCGCGCGGGAGTCAATCCTCCTGTTTTGTTGAGCTTGATGTTGATGCCGTGAAAATATCCAGCGCAACGCGCCACATCTTCTTCCACCAAGCAGCTTTCATCGGCGAAAACGGGCAGCGCGCATTCATCGAACACGCGGCGCATTCCGTCCCAATCGTCGGCGCGCAAGGGTTGTTCGAGGAATTCAACGCCGAGAGTTTTCAATTCGGGCGCGAAGGAAATCGTTTGGTCTGCGGTCCAACCAGTGTTCGCGTCGATGCGGAATATGGCGTCCGTGTGACGCCGAAGTTCGCGCACAAGCGCGAGATCGTCAGATGTGCCGAGTTTGATTTTGTAAATCGGCCAACCATCAAACTCCTTCATCTTCGCGACCATCTTTTCGATGGGATCAATGCCAATGGTGTAATCGCTCAGCGGTAAATTCTTGAGTTCTAAACCCCACAATTTCCAAACGGGCGCACCGTTCAGTTTTCCCCAGAGATCATGCGCGGCTTCATCCAAAGCGCAGAGTGCGAAACGGTTTTCTCCGAGCACCGGGAGCAAGCGTTCCCACAACTTCGCCGGATCGTCGAGACGTTCGCGCTCGATTTGCGGACGCGCCTTTTCGAGAGCGGCGCGCATCGATTCAGCGGTGAAAGCTTTGTAAGCGTGCGTGGAAGCGCCTTCGCCGTAACCGCTCACGCCGTCTTGTCGCAACTCAACCAATAGATTGTGCTGCATGGTTGTCGTGCCGACGGCAATCGTGAACGGATGTCGCATCGGCAAGTGAAGATCGCGAAGAATAAGTTCCATAGTCAGCTGAGATTAATTGCGTCGCGGTAAAAGCATGTTTGCGAAATTGATGCTGTGAGCGCGGCCCTTCTTGTCCGTGAGAAAAACGACTTCTTCATCGACATACATTCCGGGTGGCAACGCGCAGACGTTTCGGTTCACCGG
>JBBQAX010000250.1:0-6679 GCA_038316905.1 Verrucomicrobiota bacterium
GGTTTTGCAGGAACGCACTTTCTCGCCCGTCGGAAACCGCGAAAAATTGCGCTTTCACGGACGAGTCATCGCGGCCACAAACAAATCGCTCGACGAATTGCGCAAAGAGAAACTTTTCCGCGACGATTTCTTTTATCGCCTTTGCTCCGATTCAATCGTGCTCCCAACGTTGCGCCAGCGATTTCAGGAACTTCCTCGCGAACTTGATCTGATGCTTGAACACATTCTTGCGCGCATGACCGGAGAATCTGCTGACGAACTTCTTCCACTCATTCGGAAAAAACTAATCGTGTGCGTTGGCAAAGATTACGCCTGGCCGGGAAACGTTCGCGAACTCGAGCAAGCCGTTCGGCGAATTTTGCTTACCGAACGTTACGATGGCGAGAAGCCAACCAGCGATTTGCGAAGCCAACTTCTTTCTGGAGTCGAATCGGGCGCGCTCGACGCTGACGCTTTACTTTCTCTTTATTGCCGGATGCTTCATGAACGTCACGAAACGTTCGAAGCGGTGGCGAGCCGAACAAATCTCGATCCGCGCACGGTGAAAAAATATTTAGCGGGCGCGCCTTCTAATACATAACGTGCCGTTTGATCAGATGATAAACGTCAGTCGATTGTAGCCGTCCATTTTGCAGCAATTCATTTCGGTTTGTGATGAAGATGGGAAAATCTTTTTCGTTTTCGGGGAGGCGTCCGTGCGAACCTTTCACGAGCGAGGCGTCGAGCGGGATGACATCCATCAACATGCGGAAGCCGAGTTTCTTTTGCAGCAGACGCCAAAGAATTTTTAGCTTCACGGCGGGAATTTTCGGGTCGAGAAACAGTTCGACAGGATCGTAGCCGGGTTTGCGATGGATATCGACGCAGCGGGCGAAATCGGGCGCGAGCGAATCGTCGAGCCAATAGTAATAGGTGAACCAAGCGTTTTCTTTGGCGATGACGATTAAATCTCCGG
The DNA here is from genome assembly GCA_038316905.1 of Verrucomicrobiota bacterium. GTDB lineage: Bacteria > Verrucomicrobiota > Verrucomicrobiia > Limisphaerales > CANJXF01 > CANJXF01. The sequence continues at coordinate 956 of JBBQAX010000250.1, forward strand.
CGCGTTCGTGTTGAATTCCGGCCGCAATCTTTTCTTCGTTGAGTAAAACTTTCTCGACGCCTTCAGTTTTTTCCAGCAACGCACGGACCTTTTTCTCCAGCGAAAGATCGTTCAGATAGACATGCGCCACTTGATGATCGGCGACGGCGAAAACTTTACTCGCTCCGCAATCGAGGAGTTCCAAACCAAGTTCTTCTTTGATGGTGAGCCAGCCTTGTTCGCGGAAAAGGCGATTGAGATGAATCGGCGTGTCCACATTCGTAATGCCGTATTCGGAAAGTAAAATAATTTGCACACCGCGCTTTTCGAAAAAGGAAATCAAATCGCCGACGATGGCGTCAATCTGTTGCAGATCAGGAACAATGGCGGGATTGAGAGTTTGGAGTTCCGCCTTCAGGCGGTCTGTGTGTTGCAATGTCGCGTCGTTTGATCCAACCGAAGAACCGCCTGAAGGCGGAACTCCAAACGGGCCGTGTCGCTGCAAATTGTAATCGAGATGCGGGAGATAAATTAAATTCATCGTTGGCGAATGTTTATTTTCAATCCACTTGGCGGATTCTGAAATCCAGCGCGAACATGCATCCGGTTCGCCTTGTGGAGTTTTGATTCCAGCAGCGGGTCCCCAAAAAGTTGGGAACGGAAATTCGCCAAGATCGCGTTTGATTTCTTCGCGAATGGAATAAGGCGACGAATAAATATCGAAAAACTTACGTCCATCGGCGGGATACATCGGGCGCGGCGTGATCGAATAATCGGCGGTGGAATACATGTTGTACCACCAGAAAAGTTTCGCGCAGGTGAACTTCGGATCGAGCGCGCGCAGTTCGTCCCAGATTTTTTTCCCGTGAACGACGTGATTGGATTGTTTCCAGAACTGGACTTCGGCGAGTTCGCGATTATACCAGCCGTTGCCGACGATTCCATGCTGCGACGGAGTCGTGCCGGTGACGTAGTTCGATTGCGCGGTGCAGGTGACGGCTGGAAATGCGGGAACAACATTCGCCTTCGCGCCTCGTTGCAAAAATTCGCGAATCTTCGGCGTGTGTTCGCCGATGAGCGATTCAGTCAGGCCAACGACATTGATGACGGCGGTTCGTTTCACAGTTTTGATTTACCACAGAGGCACGGAGGCACAGAGCAATTTCCGCGGGTCGGGTAGCACCTGCCTCCGGCGGGTGCGAAGAACGAGAGGAAAAAGGACTGCCACACAACTTGTGGATAACTCTGATCGTGATCGCAAAAAGAAATTGCACTTTTTCGCACCCGCCGGAGGCAGGTGCTACCCGCGTTCTTGTTCAACCGTGAACTTGAACAATTTTCTGCGAGTGTTGAGTGTGGCGCTGCTGCAATTCGTAAATCGCCTCAATTACTTTGGGCAGATTCATTTCATGAACCTCAATGCCTGAACCGATATCGCGCAGTAATGTGATGGTCAGTTGCCCGCCGAGATGTTCGCGGAATTCTTCAAGGCCTTTGAGCACATGTAGATTCCCGTCGGCATCGACGTTGAGCAGTTCGTTGGCGAAAAGTTCAAAGCCAAGTTTCTCCAGCAAAACTAAAATGCGTTCGGCGGATCTGGCGTCGAGCAAATTGATTTTGCGCGAATAAATCACGTCGAGCGCAATGCCAACAGCGACCGCTTCGCCGTGGCGAATTTCGTAATCAGAAAGCTGCTCGATTTTGTGCGCGGCCCAATGTCCGAAATCGAGCGGGCGCGCCGAGCCGAATTCAAACGGGTCGCCGGACGTCGCGATGTGATTCAAATGCAATTCTGCAGAGCGATAAATCAAACGCTGCATCGCGGCGGGTTCAAATTCGGCGAGTGCTGGTGCGTCATGCTCAATTGTTTCAAAAAATTCCTTGTCGCGAATGAGCGCAACTTTCACGGCTTCAACGTAGCCAGCGCGTTTGTCGCGAGCTGGAAGAGAACTGAGCAATTGAAAATCGTTAATCACTGCAAACGGTGGCGAAAACGTTCCGATGAAATTCTTTTTTCCGAACGCGTTGATTCCATTCTTCACGCCGACCCCGGAATCGTCCTGGCTCAAGGTCGTGGTTGGAATTCGCACGTGTCGAACGCCGCGATGCGCGGTCGCCGCAGCCAATCCAACGACATCGAGCAACGCGCCGCCGCCCACCGCGATGATGTAGGAATGACGATCAATGTGATATTTCTCAACGTGCGATTGGATTTCAGAGACGTGAAAGTAGGAATTTTTCGCACGTTCGCCGCCCTCGATGATTAACGGGGCACACACCAGTTTGATGGAGTGGGGAAACGCCGCGAAATAATTCTCAATGGCCAGCGTCAGGTTTGGCTGGGCGGCGGCGAGCGCTTCATCAAGCACCACCAGCGCTTTGCGAATCTGGCCGGGCTGCTGGTGGGTCAAGACGTCGTTCAGCAACGGATTAGCGACGTCGAACACGGCGCGGGTGAAATGAACCTTGAGTTGAAAACTGACTTCGATTGTGCGTTCGATGACCGACATGCGTTATTAATGTGGAATCTTGGACGCATAACTTCGAGTTTTATTTAAGTGACGAATGCTCTGAAATTTCAGGAACCAGCAAAACAAATACGATTTTCACCCCGATTTTTCCTTCCTTGTTGCCACCCCTGCGCAAAACCGTTATCAGTCAGCCGAAATGTCCACAGTGGCTGAACAATTACGCACGGCGCGCGAAGCTCAAAACTTGACGGTTTATCAAGTGGCAGAAGTGACGAAAATCCGCACCGATCACATTCGCGCACTGGACGAAGGCAACTACGACATGTTCTCCGCACCGGTTTATATTCGTGGTTTTGTTCGCACTTACGCCACGATGTTGAAGCTCGAAGTCCCAAAAATCATGGATGAGCTGAAACATGAATTGGCAAAAACCGACAAGCATCACGAACATCCGCCACTGACAAAGCAGTCCAAAAGTTTCCTCGATATTCTGATGTTCCAACTCTCCCGTGTGAACTGGCGAATCGCGTTGCCCGTGGGTGGGACAATCATTTTGTTGCTCGCAATTTTCTGGATTTTCCGCGCTTGGAACACTCATAAAGCGAGAGACCCATTGGCTGATGTGAAGCCTGGAGTTTACCAGCCGCAGAAACGAAATTCCGGCAACACGCTTCCCGTTCCAACCACGCCGCGCCGACAATAAAAAAACGCCGGTGCAAAATGCTGCCGACGTTGATGATTCCTAAAAGCAGTTAGTTGGCGGATTCAACTTTTTCCCCGGCAGATTTCCAACCTGCGATGCCAGCGGAGAGATGTTTCACATTCTTGTAGCCCAACTTCTCGGCAGCCGTGGCAGCTTCCTTATACGCTTTGCACTTTGGTCCGCCGCAATAGGCAACGATGAGCGCGTCCTTATCTTTTGGCAGCACGGCTGCGAGATTATTCTGATGGGCATCGAAATTAATGGCCGTCGGGATATGACCTTTCTTAAAGGATTTTGAACCATTTACGTCGATGACGGTGGCTTCTTTGGCCGCAATGGCGGATTTCAAATCTGTGATGGTAACGTCCGGAAAATCCGCTGCGTAAATATTTCCAACGAAAAGGGTGGCAATGGCTAAGGCAATTAATTTCTTCATAGCTTTTAATGGTTAAGTGGACGTTCTTTTGAACCATAAACGAGAAACGATATTCAACAAGTTTTTGGAGCCTTGATACGCAATTGCCTTGTTCAGTTCCCGTGGTAACGTGTGCGGCTTGTGACGGTAAAAAATCTCGAAAAAACAAAACGCCCGACGCGTGTCGGATTGATCTCTCTCGGCTGCGCCAAAAATCTGGTCGATGCGGAAGTGATGCTCGGCTCCTTGATGAAAGCGGGTGTGGAAATCACCAACGACGCAGCGAGTGCAGATGTTGTGATCGTGAACACGTGTTCGTTTATCGACGCAGCGCAGGAGGAAAGCGTGGACACTATTTTGGAATCGGCTGAAGTGCGCGAAGCCAACAATCGCGGGCAAGGGCTGATCGTTTCCGGCTGTTTGCCGCAACGTTTTCGCGAGGATCTTCCAAAACTTTTACCCGAAGTCGATGCGTTCATGGGCATTGATCAGGTCGCGCAGGTTTCGCAAATCGTGGAGCAAGCGATGGCGCATCGCGCGGCGAGAATTGGAACGGAACATCGAACATCCAACATCGAACGCCGAACATCGAAAGGGAAAATTGTTGGGAAATTTGCCGAGTTGCAAAAGGGCGAAACTCCTTCCGACCACGATCACGAAGAAAACATTCGTGGCACCGACAAGTTTGGAAAAACGAAGGCGGTGGTCGAAGCGAAACGCGCCCAGATTAAAAACGCGCCCGTTTTCGATGTGACCCAGCGTCCGGTTTACATTCCCGATTACGAGACGCCGCGCTTTCGTCTCACGCCCAAACATTTCGCTTACGTGAAAATCGCAGAGGGCTGCAATCATCCGTGCAGCTTTTGCATTATTCCGCAAATGCGCGGGAGTCATCGCAGCCGTGTGCAATCCGACATTGTCAAAGAAGCGAAACAGTTGATCGGGGATGGCGTCAAAGAGCTGAATCTAATTTCACAAGACTCGACTTATTACGGATTGGATTTGCGCGCGAATCATAGTCGCGCGATTGCTTCACCTGAAAAATTCAACGCCGCCGCGAAATCATTACCCGCCGATGCAACGACGCTTTGCACATTGATCCGCGAATTAAATTCATTGCCCGGCGATTTCTGGATTCGTTTGCTCTACACGCATCCCGCGCATTGGACGGATGAATTGATTCAAACGATTGCGAGCTGCGAAAAGGTTCCGCGTTACGTGGACATGCCGTTGCAACACATCCACGAAAACATGCTGGAACGGATGCGTCGCGAAACCTCGCAACAATACATCGTCGATTTGATCGCTCGAATACGCGCTGGCATTCCGGGAATTGCGATTCGCACCACGTTCATCGTCGGATTTCCCGGCGAAACAGAAGAATCGTTCAATACGTTGCTGGAATTTATTCGCGACACGAAATTCGAACGGCTGGGTATTTTTACTTATTCCAAAGAAGAAGGAACGCGCGCTGGAAAAATGGAGAGCCAGATTTCTGACGCCGTGAAAAAGAAACGTCACAAGCTGGCGATGGCTGAACAATTGAAAGTGGCGCGGGGAATTTCTGGTTCGTTCGTGGGACGCGAAATCAAAGTGCTGATCGAAAAAGAAGCCAACGCCAGGGAATTGCAGAATGCCAACGTCAGTTCGTGGGAACATGGATTAATTCGCGGCGCGGACAAACACACTGCGCAACTCAAAGGAAATTATCTCGTGGCGCGCGGAGAAGCAGACGCGCCGGACATCGACGGCCGTGTGTTCGTGCGAGGCAAACTTCCGCTCGGCGAATTCGCTCGCGTAAGAATCATCGGCCACACCGACTACGATTTGATTGCAGAGGAACTTTGACAGAATTAATCGAATCGACAGAATTGCCGCGTAAATTTTGTCGCAAAGAATTTTGTAAATTTTGTTAATTCTGTCTCAATGAACGTCCCCAACAAACTCACCGTTTCGCGTTTCATTCTCACCCTCGCGTTTCTGGCGGTTTTTTTCTCTCGCATTCGCTATCACGAAACAATTTCGCTCGTGCTGTTTTGCGCCGCGAGCTTGACCGATTATTTTGACGGAAAGATTGCGCGTCGCGACAACTTAATTACCAACTTCGGCATTTTGATGGATCCGCTCGCCGACAAAATTTTGATCTGCTCGGCGTT
>JBBQAX010000251.1:0-6514 GCA_038316905.1 Verrucomicrobiota bacterium
GCCGGCGTTCACAAAAGTTTCACTTACAGAAACAGACGTGGTGCTGACCTTTGGCAGTCCCAACGGATCTGACACCGTCAATTCGTACACCTTGCAAATTTCGCCTGTGGTCACAGGACCCTACACCAATACGCCCGCGTCATTTATGACAACGAACGGAGGTTTCCAGATCACGGTGCCGCAGAATGGCGGGAACGTGTTCTATCGTCTTCTCCGTAACTAAGAAAAATATGTGGCTTCTGCACGGGGGCATGCGCTCCCGTGCGGATTCTGCAACTGCTGGTTCTTTGAAGGAGATGTAATTTTGCGACCAATTAGCGTTGATAGGTATCCCAATTAATATGAACAACAAAAGTCAGCCAACCGAAAAATTATTACAGATTCAGCGTTATCTAAATGTTAAGAAGGCGCTGGCTTTCACGTTGATCGAGTTGCTGGTGGTGATTGCCATTATTGCCATTCTGGCTGGTTTGCTATTGCCAGCGTTGGCCAAGGCAAAAGTTGCCGCGCTTACGGCCAAATGCATGAGTAATAAAAAGCAGTTGGCCCTCGCCTGTTCGATTTATTCTACTGAGAACCTGGATTATCTGGTTCCGAATGCTCCACTCGGGAACCCAGACCTTGATAAGACCTGGTGTAGTGGTTTGGGGGTAAACTGGACTACGGCCCCGGGAAACACCAATGCGGATCTTTACCGTTCCGCTCTGTTGGCACCGTTTCTCAGCGGCCAGATTATTGTTTATAGCTGTCCATTGGATACAATTCCTTCGGATAATGGTCCCCGCATACGTTCTGTTTCAATGAACGGCAACATGGGGGCCGCCTACTATCCGCCAAATCTTCTCGATGGGGCCTACAATCCAGGTTACAGGGTTTTCAAAAAAAATAGTGATTTGGTAAATCCGACGCCTGCAAACGCGTGGATTTTTTGCGATGAAAGCATGGCAAGCATGAACGATGGTTTTTTTCAGGTGCGGCTCACTCTTCCGCAGTATCCGGATGTTCCGGCCAATTATCACGGTGGGAAGGGGAACGCCTTTTCTTTCGCCGATGGGCACGTGGAGAAGGTGGTTTGGAAATTTAGCACCTTAAAAAACGTTCCTTACCGGAAAAATTCCACAGGACAGTCCATTCCAACTGCCGCGACCGACCCAGACTGGCGATGGCTGACGAATCGCACCTCCAGCAAACGATAACGATTCTCTTTAGCGCTGAGGCAAAAGGTTTTAGGGACGAGGACTGCTCCACCTGACCGATTCAACGTTGGAACTAGCCTTTTTTTCGCTGGGTATCAGGATCAATCAATTTTGATATCGGACAAATCTTCCTTCGGCTCCGGCCATTTCAAATTCAACTTTTCCATCGCTTTCACAACCGTCTGGCCGATGACGTAATCTCGATACCAATTGCGATCCGCCGGAACCACATGCCACGGCGCAGCTCGGTGACTCGTTCGATTGAGCAGATCTTCAAAGGCAATGGCGTAATCTTTCCAACGCTTGCGCGTCTCGAGATCCGAGTGGGAAAACTTCCAGCGCTTCTTTGGATTTTCCAGTCGTTCGCGGAAACGTTCTGCTTGTTCTTCTTTGCTGATGTGCAGGAAAAATTTTAGCAACACCACATTGTTCGCCGCCAGCATCTGCTCAAAATCGACAATCTGTTCGTAGCGTTTTTCCCAGACGTTGCGTGGAACAATTTTCAGGATGCGCTCGGCCAATACCGCTTCGTAATGAGAACGATTAAACACGCCGATATTCCCGTAGCGCGGCACCGCTTTGTGAATGCGCCAGAGAAAATCATGCGCTCGTTCTTCGTCGGAAGGCACTTTGAAGTTCGCCGTCTCGACGCCCGCGGGATTGACCTGTTCCAGCACATGACGCACCGCGCCATCTTTGCCGCTGGCGTCCATTCCTTGAAATAGCAGCAGCACCGCATGTTGCGAATTGGCGTAGAGGAGTGTCTGCAATTCACCGATGCGTTGCCCGAACGCGAACGTTTTCGGTTTAGTTTTGTCTTTGTCCAATCCGCCGTTGTATTGCGGATCAAAATCAGCGAGGCGAATCTTTCCTTTGACGATGACCGGTTGCGATTTCATGTCTCAATTAAAGCACATGTTGGTTCATCCCGTGAAAATTTCTCTGTGACGCAACCGGTCCTACAGCTAAGAGCGTGTTAAAAAATCCTTTTTCGCGCCTGCAGTGGCGCTCGCCAGAACGTGGCGTCGTGGGAATTTGAAGCCACTCCACGCTCTGGCGAGCGTGGCTACGATTTTTAAAAACACGCTCTAAAGCTTGCCGCCAGATTTCTTCCTCGCATCATTGGCTCATGAGAATCCATTTCCTGGGCGCAACCCGCACAACCACGGGTTCAATGTATCTATTCGAGATCAACGGCAAAAAACTGCTTCTTGAATGCGGACTTTTTCAGGGACGACGCGACGAATCAATTGATCGTAATTGTTGTTTTCCTTTTGATCCCAAAACCATCGACGTCGTGGTCTTGAGTCACGCACACATTGATCACTGTGGGAATTTGCCGAACCTTTGCAAACAGGGCTTTGACGGAAATATTTTTTGCACGTTTGCCACGCGCGACCTCGCCAGCATCATGTTGGAAGATTCCGCGCACATCCAGCAGTCCGACGCGGAATTCCTTTCCCGCAAACGGGCCAAACAGAATCTCCCGCCAGTCAAGCCGCTCTATACGGAAATCGATGCCGAGAAAGCCATCCGCCAGTTTGTTACCATCGGTTACGACCGACCCATCCAGGTCACAGATGGCGTGACGGTGACGTTCGTTGACGCCGGCCACATCCTTGGTTCGGCGCAGGTGGTATTCGATATTGAGGAAGGAGAACGGAAGTTTCGCTATTTGTTCAGCGGTGACGTCGGGCGCGGCAACGACGAAGTTTTGCGCGACCCGCAACCCGTTGACGGCGTCGATTTCCTGCAAGTGGAGAGCACCTATGGCGCACGCGAACACGTCTCGCCGCATCGCGCCGATGAAGAGGTGGCGCGATTGGTGAAAGAAACCGTGGAGCGAGGTGGCAAAATAATTATTCCCGCGTTTTCGGTCGGGCGAACGCAGGCCATCGTTTACACGCTGCATCGTTTGATCAAAGCGGGGCAACTTACGCCGTTGCCGATCTTCGTGGACAGCCCGTTGAGCACGAACGCAACTGAGGTGTATCGCTTGCACCCGGAATGTTTCAACGAAACGATTTATAAATTCCTGCGCGAGAAAGCGAATCCGTTTGGGATGGAGCATTTGACTTACATTCGTGAAGTCGCGCATTCGCTGAAGCTGAACGAATTGAAAGATCCCGCCGTGATCATCAGTGCATCGGGCATGGCCGAAGCGGGTCGCATTCGCCATCATTTGAAGAACAACATCGGCAATGTGAACAACCTGATTCTATTCATTGGGTATTGCGCCGAACACACGTTGGGCGCGCAGATTCAATCGGGAAAACCGATGGTCAATATTTTCGGTGAACCCCATAACGTCCGTGCGCGCATCGCCTCACTCGATTCATTCTCCGGCCACGCGGACAAAAGTGAGTTGGAGGATTACGTCAAAAAGATTGGCGGGAAGATTAAAAATATTTTCGTTGTTCACGGGGAAGAACCGCAGGCGCTCGCCTTTGGAGAGACGTTGCGGCGTCTAAAACCCGGCGCGAAAGTTCTGGTGCCGGAGTACAAAAAGATGGTCGAAGTGTGATCGCAGGAAGTTGAAGTGTATAACTCTCTCAGTGGCTTCGGGCAACGGGAGTCACATTTTCCAATTCAAAGCGGGAGGGTCAAATGGAAGCTGGCTCCTTTACCCAACTCACTTTCCACCCAAACTTCGCCTCCGTGCTTTTGCACGACATGTTTGACAATCGCCAAACCCAGACCGGTGCCGCCTTGTTCCCTGGAACGGGCTTTGTCCGCGCGATAAAATCTTTCAAAAACCCGTTCTTTAGCTTCTGGGGAAATTCCGGGTCCGTCGTCACATACCCAAATTTCTACCTTTTCATTTTCGTCCCGTGCACCAACGGCAATCGTTCCATTTGGTTTTCCATATTTGATACCGTTCTCAATCAAATTCCAAAACACTTGTTCCAATCGATCAAAATCAGCAGAGACGGTGAGGCTTCGCGGGATTCGGTTCTCTATCTTCACGCCTTTCTCCGTGGCGCGGGTTTGTAAGTCTTGAATCACTTTTTCCACTCCGGGATACAATTCTCCACGCTGACAGTTCAAAATCGTTTGGCCGGATTCCAATCTTGAAATCGTCAGCAGGTCTTCGATGAGGAACGTCAGACGATCGGTATGTTTATCAATGATCGCCAAAAATTTTGCGGATACTTCGGGATTATCTTTCGCGCCGTCCAGCAGAGTTTCGACGTAACCTTTGATCATCGAAAGCGGCGTGCGCAATTCGTGGCTGACATTGGCGACGAATTCCTGGCGCGTGTTTTCCAACTGTTTCAACCGCGTCAGATCATGGAAGACAAAAACACTTCCGTTCTGGTTTCCATGGTCGTCGAGGATTAGCGAAGCGTTGATCTGGAACCAACGCGGTTCCATTTGAGATAACTCAAACTCGAATTCGATAATGTGACGTTCACGCTGTAACCGCTCGGCCAGTTCCGCCAGTTGATGGTTTCGAAACGCTTCCAGAATCGTTTTCCCGTAAATTGCGGATGTAACGCTGAAGAGGTTTTCCAGGGCCCGGTTGGCCAATTGAATTCGACCGGTGTTATCGAGCAACAGCAACCCTTCCACCATGCTGTTGAACAATGTTCTTTGCTGCGCATCGAGGTTGTTGGATTTATCTCTCCCGCTTTGCTTAAGTTGTGCGATTTCCTTGTCCTTTTCCGCAAGCGCGGCCTGATATTTCTTTCGCCACCAAACATGTGTCGCAATCATTGCGAGAGAAAGAAGTGCTGCTAGAATCGGCCAGAACATATCGCTACTCGGATTTAAAACGATAACCGACGCCCCGCACCGTATCCAAAAATTTTGCGGCTACGCCCATTTTTTCACGCAATCGCCTCATGTGCGTGTCCACCGTGCGCGTGTCCATCGAGGTATCGTATTCCCAAACGTCGCGAAGAAGACGATCACGCGATTGCACCACGTCGCGGCGCTGCGCCAAAATGGTGAGCAACCTGAACTCTGTGGCAGTCAGATCGATTTTTTTATTCTTAAATTTCACAACGTGACGCGGCACATCAATCGAGAGATCTCCGAACTCGAAAATTTCTTTTTTCTCCGATGTGCCCCCCCCGTGTCGCGCCAAAAGTTTCTTGATGCGCAACACCAGTTCCCGCGGGCTGAACGGTTTGGTTAAATAATCGTCCGCGCCCAATTCAAGTCCGAGGACGCGATCAATCTCCGCCGCTTTGGCCGTGAGCATGATGATGGGAATGGCTGCGGTATTCGGGTCGCGTCGCAGCAGTTTGCAGATTTCGAAGCCGTCGATCTCCGGCAACATCACGTCGAGTACAATTAAATTCGGCAAAATCGAACGCGCTTTGCTCAACGCCTCTGCGCCGTCGCTCGCGGACTTCACCTGAAATCCGGCGTTTTTCAAATTGAACTCAATCAATTCGACTGCATCCGGTTCGTCGTCGATTACGAGAATGGTGGGTTTCATGAGGCTTCGGTTGGATCAACTTTTTTAGGTGAACTTTCCATTCCTGATTTCACGACTACTTATTTAGCAGCCATGGAAATGAAGGCAACCACCGAACGGTTACAAGCATGTTACAGCCAAGTGTCTAACGCGCTTCAATCTGTGCGATTTCTTTTTCAGCCCCAACTTTTCGGCGATGAACCATTCGATAAAGACCGGGCAACACCAACAATGTCAGCGCGGTCGAGGAAAGAATTCCGCCAATCACTTCGGCGACGAACGAGCCGGAGCTGCGTCCGCGCACGTTAGCGCTGACGACGCGACGCTGTTTATTGAACCAGTCTGGTCCGCTTATTTTTTTTCGTCCGAGTCCTTGAGGTTGGCTTGCAGAGCGGTGAGCGCAGCTTTCATTTTTTTGACGTTTGCTTCCGTTGCTTTCTGCGCCTGGGCGGAACTGGACTTGTCGATGGCGCTGGCAATTTTGCTGAGTTCTTCCGCGCCTTTTTCGGCTTTGGCTTTGAGAGCATCCGCCACTTTTGCGGGCAACGCTTTCGCGAGGTCGCGAATGGCGAACGCGTAATCGTGCGCGTCGGCCAATTTCTTGTCTGCAACAACGCTGGTCAGTTGCGCCTGCTTTTTGTGAATCGCCATCCAGATGCCTTCGATGGATTCCGGGACTTTCGTGGAATGACTGTGGCCATGAGCGGCTTCCTTTTTCTTCTCCGCTTCGTGTTTGTGCTTGGTTCCCGCCCGGTGTTCTTGTTCGTGCTTGGTGTCTTTTTCGTGTTTGTGGCCCGCGTCGGGTCCGTCTTCGTGGGCCATGATTTGCGGTGTGGTGATGGCGACGAAGGCAGACAGGCTCATCGCAACGAGTGTTTTTATTTTCATAGTT
>JBBQAX010000252.1:0-6505 GCA_038316905.1 Verrucomicrobiota bacterium
AAACTCGTCATTCTCTTTTTCATACGAAAAACCTAAGACGCGTTTCTGAAAGGAACAATGGGGGGCGCACCCGTTTTGTCGTTGGGCAAAGATGCGATTGTATTGTAGGCATTCGCCTGAAATGGAAAAAAAAACACCCGAAGTCATGACGACTTCGGGTGAAACGGATGGCAAAATCGAGCGTTAACCAAGGCTTTCGCTCTGCGCCCACTGGATGGCGTGATGAACCAGCTCAGTCGCATTTTTCAAATTCAATTTTTCTTTGATGTGTGCGCGATGCGATTCGATCGTCTTGACGCTGAGATGAAGTTTCTCAGCAATGGGGCGCGTGCCGTGTCCTTGGCCAATCAAACCAAAAACTTCCAGTTCGCGATCGCTGAGTTCTTCGATAGGCGAGCCACTGAGAGTTGCGCTGCGACCGCCTACGAGCTGGTTCAACATGCGCGTTCCAAGTTTGTCGCTGAGGTAAACTTCGCCGCCCAACACTTTGCGGATTGCAGTCAGAACGCGTTCGGTCGCTTCCTGTTTCATGATGTAACCAGCGGCTCCAGCACGAAGGGCGCGTTGAGCATAAACCGATTCATCATGCATCGAGAGAATCAGAACCAGCAATTTCGGGTAACGAACTTTGATGTTTTTTAAAAGTTCAATGCCGCTACTGCCACCGAGAGAAATATCAATAATTGCGACGTCGCATTTTGTGGTCGCAATGGCATCCAGTGCCTTATGCGCGTTCTCCGCTTCGCCACAAACAATCATGTCTTTTTCGTGATTGATGAGCTGAGCGATGCCCTGTCTGAGGAGCGGGTGATCATCAACGATTAAAATACGAGTAGGGCTTTTTTTGGCTGCCATAGTTCCTTTCGAGGATTCGGGTTGGGTTTTCACGTTTTTTGCTGACATAAGTTTCGTGTATCTGACCGAAGGCAAGCTCCGGTTTAACAGGCGTCAGTAAACGTTAATAAGAAAGGCCGCACAATCAGGTCACCCATGTTTCAAACCTCCAAAAAACACCACAAGTCCGGTGGGTGAAACCCTGAATATGCCCCCAGCGAAAGCTATTTGTTCAAAGTGATTACGGCAGGCGCGCTCTGGATTCCGTAACGATTTACAGCGGAAACCGCGACCGCATCCGCACCATTGACGTTGAAGCTGAGCTTATTGCTCGGTAGAATTTCTGTTTTCCATAGGCCAGCAGACCGATACTGAAAAACCCAGTTCGCCGGGGTTTCGTGCTTCGTTTGCCATTGAATTTTATAGCCGTTTTTATCCCGTTTCGTTGAAACCGAAGGGGTTGCCGGAACAGATCGGCTCAGCCACGGCGAAGCGGGGATCAATGCGGGTTTGGAGTAGAGAGTTTTCAAATCATCGGCAATTCCACTGCCATTATTCATCACACTTTTCATGCTCCAATGGATGTGGCCCTTCGCTGCGGGAAACTGCCGTGTGTATTTGATTTGATTTAAGATTTCGTCCGCAGGCCAATTCGTGCCGCCGACTTTTCCGGTATTCATGCCCGGCCAAAGGTGCCGCTTTTTCACGTTTGTTTCAGCCCACCATTTTGTCAGGGCGGTGAAACTTTGGTCCGGTGGATTGATTTTCCAGTAAAGTTGCGGGGAGAGATAATCGACCCAACCATTGGTCCACCAAGTCAACGAGTCACAATAAATTTCCTCATACATATTCCCTGACTTAAGGGAGGTGGACGCGGGGTAACCCGGCTTCCAGATGCCGAATGGCGCGACACCAAACTTGACCCACGGCTTTTCGAATTTAATGGCTTGATACGAACGCGCAACGAGCGTGTTGACATTGCTTCGTCGCCAATCGCCGCGGGAAAGGTTTCCGCCACTTGCCTGATACTTCTGCCAACTCGCATCGTCTTTGAACGGAATATTTTTCTTTGCGTCGTCTTTCTCGATGTACGGGTAAAAATAATCGTCCATGTGCAATCCATCAATGTCGTATCGGCGAACAATGTCTGTGATCACGGCAAGCGTGTAGTCCTGAACCGCTTTTTGACTTGGATCAAGCCAGAGGTATTTGCCGTATGGAATTACCATTCCTGGATATTTTCTGCTGACGTGATTCGCCGATGTGGGAGATTTCGAGGCCACGACTCGAGCACGATAAGGATTGATCCAGGCATGGAGTTCGATTCCACGCTTATGCGCTTCGTCCACCGCAAACGTGAGAGGATCATAATATGGCTCCGGCGCTTTTCCCATGGTGCCAGTCAAGTACTCTGACCACGGTTCAAACTTCGAAGCATAGAGAGCATCGCAGGCCGGACGCACCTGCAACACGATCGCATTCATCTTCAAATCGACCGCACGCTGCAAGATCGTGATCAACTCCTTCTTCTGTTGTTCCACTGTCAAATCCTTTTTGGAGGGCCATTGAATATTCGCCACGGAAGGAACCCATCCAGCCCGAAACTCACGCTCAACAGCGGGAGGAACCGGCGCCGCGGCGTGCGCAGCGAACGTTATAATAACCAGTGAGCAGAGCAGGGCGGTTCGTAAAAGCATGCCGCCAGAATAAATTGATTGATCCTACATTGAAAAGCCTTTGCCCAAAAAAATTCAGGCGGTGGAGTTCCCGGCTTCGGCCCGCGATAAATTCTCCGTTGCTTGCGCGGTTTCCCGAAACTAATCTTTCCGCGAATGAAACATCAGCTTGATTTCGAGAAGCCGATCGTAGAACTGCAGCGCAAACTGGATGAATTGAAAAAGCATCCGGCAGCGAACTCGTTGGACGTTAGTTTCGAGGACGAAATTAAGACCATGGAGAAGAAGATTGAAGAGACTCGCCGCGACATTTTCTCAAACCTGACGCCGTGGCAGCGCGTCCAGCTTTCGCGTCATCCGAAACGTCCTTTTACTCTCGATTACCTTTCTCTGGCGTTTCAGGATTTTCAGGAACTGCACGGTGACCGTCTCTACGCTGACGATCGCGCCGTCGTCGGTGGCTTTGCCCGTCTCGGCGACCAGAAAGTCATGGTCATCGGCACACAAAAAGGTCGCGATACAAAAGAGAATATCCTGCGCAATTTCGGCTCTGCCTATCCCGAGGGCTATCGTAAAGCGCTTCGTCTGATGCAAATGGCCGACAAATTTGGGCTGCCAATTATTACCTTGATCGACACGGCCGGAGCATATCCCGGAATCGGCGCCGAAGAACGCCACATCGCCGAAGCCATTGCGGTCAATCTCCGGGAAATGATGTTGCTCGAAGTTCCCATTATCGCGGTCGTCATTGGCGAAGGTGGCTCCGGCGGTGCGCTTGGCATTGGCATCGCCGACCGGGTTTTGATTTTGGAAAACGCCTATTATTCGGTAATCAGTCCCGAAGGTTGCGCGGCGATTCTCTGGAAAGACCGTGCCGCCGCTCCAAAAGCCGCCGAAGCCCTGAAGATCACTGCCAAAAATTTATTGGAATTGAAACTCGTGGACGAAATTATTCCAGAACCGCTCGGTGGCGCGCATCAGGATTACCAGCAGACGGCCATGGCGCTAAAAGAGTCTTTGTTGAAGAATCTTGAGCAATCTCAGAAATTATCCACCAGCGAACGGCTTAAGCTTCGTTACGAAAAATTTCGTGGTCATGGAAAGTTTTCGGAAAACAAGAAGAAGGAAATTGAACAACTGGAGCCTCAATCCGCTTGAACCAGCGCCATGCTTTATCCCTTCTTTTTCAGACCCATTTTCAAGGAACGCATTTGGGGCGGACGCAATCTTGAACGGCTTTACAAAAAAGAATTGCCCGCAAAAATTCCCATCGGTGAATCTTGGGAAATTTCGGATCGGTCAGGTGACGAGAGCGTTATCGCCAATGGACCACTGGCGGGAAATACAATCGGATGGTTGATGACGAATCATCGTGAGGATTTGCTGGGTTCAGCCAAACCGGCACCATCTGGACGGTTTCCTCTGCTCATCAAAATTCTCGATGCACAGGAAAAACTTTCGTTACAGGTCCATCCGCCTGCCGCAAAGGCGACACAGCTCGGTGGCGAACCGAAAACCGAAATGTGGTATATCGCCGATGCCGCCGCGGACGCCGATTTATTCGTGGGATTGAAACTGGGAACGACTCGAACCGAATTCGAAAAACGAATTCAAGACGGCACAGTTGCTGAATGCTTTCCACGCGTTCCGGTCAAGAAAGATGACGCCATGTTTCTGCCCAGCGGACGCGTCCACGCCATTGGCGCAGGCAATGTCATTTTCGAGATCCAACAAAACTCCGACACGACTTATCGCGTTTTCGATTGGAACCGCGTTGATGCGGAGGGCAAACCGCGCGAGCTTCATGTCGAAAAATCGCTGGCCAGCATTGATTTCTACGATTTCGAGCCACCTTTGGTTTCGAGCGAATTCATCGAACACAACGGAATTTCCCGTCGCGAATTGACTCGCGATCCTTTGTTCTCCGTTGATTGCTTCAAAATCGACGCTGGAAAAAAAATCGATTTCCCCACCGGCACGATGCAGATCGTTGGCGTTCTGGAGGGGGAGCTTTCGATTGAAACT
Source organism: Verrucomicrobiota bacterium (assembly GCA_038316905.1). Lineage (GTDB taxonomy): Bacteria > Verrucomicrobiota > Verrucomicrobiia > Limisphaerales > CANJXF01 > CANJXF01. The sequence goes on from JBBQAX010000252.1 coordinate 4,536, forward strand.
GACAAAACGAATTTGGTTTTGAGAGCCGGCCAGTTCTGTCTGATCCCAGCTTGCGCAAGCAACGTGGTCCTGAAAGCAATTGCCCCAACTTCATTTCTGAAAGTGATTTCCGGCTAGAAACTTCGCTTGTTTTTGCCGGTTCACTATTCGATGTTCCACCCGAAAATGAAATCGTTTCTGCAACGTTGGCTCATCAACACGCTCGCCGTATTGGCCGCCACCTACATTGTTCCTGGAATCAATTATGGCAAGCCGCTGGATTTATTTATCGCGGCACTTGTGCTTGGAATTCTGAACGCCATTTTGAGACCGCTGCTCCTTTTGCTCTCGCTGCCGCTTTTGATTTTTACACTCGGCCTGTTCACTCTGGTGATTAACGCCTTGCTCTTGCTGCTTGTAAGTAAGTTGTTGGGAACAGCTTTTCAAGTTGATGGCTTCGGTTCGGCGTTTCTTGGCGCACTGATTATCAGCATTGTTTCCATCGTGCTTAATTCGCTTACTGGAACCGGCAATTCCCGCGTCTCAGTGAAGCGAGAAAAAGCTCCCGACCGCGATGATGGAAACGGTCCCGTGATCGACGTTTGATCTAGCGAGTCCGCCCGAATCGCGGAACCTATTTCAACCGGTAGGCCGAGGCCAACGTAGGAACACCGCGCAAATGGAAATTCCGCTCGAAGTCTGTCACCACTGCAAGCAACGACGCTGGAACTTCAATTTTCTCGAAGTGGGAATTCCCGTCAAACACCTGCGTCATCTGCGAAAAGTAATCTGCGTCATCCGTTCGCAAATTAATAGTTCCGGCGGGCAATAAGACTTTTTCCACCAGTTCGGTAAAGCGTTCATTCACCAGCCGATTTTTCCGGTGCTTCCGCTTGGGCCACGGGTCAGCAAAATACACATGCATCGCTCCCACAGATTTTTCCGGTAAAAGAAATTCCAGAAAATAGGACGCTTCAATCCGTATCAGACGCAGATTCGTCAATCCAGCGCGCAACCCTTTCTTCTCAGTTTTCCGCAAACGTCCGAGCAACCGCTCCACCCCAATAAAATTATGCTCCGGATGCAACGCCGCGTATTTGACGAGAAATGATCCATCGCCAGAGCCTAATTCCACTTCGAGCGGTTGGGGTTGCGGAAAAAGCTTCTCCAGATCGAGACGTTCAAGGATGGATTCCGCTTTATGAATCAACGTCCCTGCCGCTGTTTTGATTTGGCTCAAGTCACTTTGCATTCGAAAGAAATTAAAGTCTCGTCAGCCAACGCCAAAGTTTAAACTTCAAACGTTGCGCGAAAGTTTCTGAGCCATAAATTGTCAGTATGAAAATGTTATTGGTTCTACTCATCGGTGCAGCAATCGGGATCGCGGGTTATATCTACGTTCGTGATTCAGGGAAACCGAAGCTCGAAAAAGCGGGCGATCAAATTACTGAAGGCGCGAATGAGCTGAAAGACAAGTGGAATGAAAACGTGGATCTCGATACCGACAAAATTCGCGAGGAATTGGCGCGCAGCGGAAAAGTCATTCGTAAAAAAGCGGAGCAAGCCGGCACCCGCATTGCCGACGCAACGTCGGATACCCGCATCACTGCTGAGATCAAAAGCAAACTGGCGCTGGAATCTGATTTGTCGGCGCTCAAAATTTCGGTCAACACAACGGATGGCATCGTGACCTTGTCCGGTTCAGCGTCGTCATTGGAAGCGATTCAGAAAGCGATGAAGCTGGCGTTGTCCGTCGATGGCGTGACGCAGGTGGTTTCGAGTTTGCAGGTGAAAGAATAATTTCCTGCGCCGTTATTTACAGTGATTTCAATTTGATGTTCTTAATCACGGCCGTCGTTTGGTAGGTCGAGATTCCCAGTGGAATCGAGCTCTCAATACCTCCGCCGCGAACAGAAAGTCTCCGCCCCTCGAACTCAACGTCGATCACTTTATCCTGATCAATCCACACAATCATTTTTTCCGGCATGACC
>JBBQAX010000253.1:0-6465 GCA_038316905.1 Verrucomicrobiota bacterium
ATGAGGCCGTCGCTATCACGCCGGGCGCATCCTCGAAGCCGGACGGCACCAGGCTCGACGTGAAATTCGCTGCCGACAAAAACAAAAATGAAACGACACTCGCGGTGACCTATTGTGAAATCAATGACCCTACGGTTGTGGAAATCAATGGACGTAAACTTGAATCACTTCCCCCGGCAAAAGATCGGCAAACGGTTTATCTGAGAATTCCCGGGGGCGCGCTGCGCAAGGGAGAAAACAATCTCAGCATTATTCCGAAAGCCACCGATGATTGCGTGATTGGAAAGATCGTCTGGCACGACCAGACGTTTCGCGACTTGATGCAATTGGAACGCGTGACAATTTCGGTAACGGATTCCAATAGCGGAAAGACAATTCCTGTTCGCATCACCATTACTGATTCCATGGGTGCGTTTTCAGAGATTTTTCTCGCGCCTGACAAGGGGACTGCGGTGCGCAAAGGTTTGGTTTACGTCAGCGGCAAGGAAACAGACGTCGAGTTGCGCAAAGGCGATTACATCATTTACGCCAGTCGCGGGATGGAATGGAGCCGCGATAAACAATCCGTCTCTGTCAAAGCTGGCACGGCTGGAAAAGTTGATTTGAAAATTCGGCGCGAGGTGGACACGACCGGTTTTGTCGCCGCCGATACGCACATTCACACTTTGACTTTCAGCGGTCACGGCGACGCGACGATTGACGAACGCATGGTCACGCTCGCCGGTGAAGGTGTGGAACTCGCCGTTGCGACCGATCACAATCATCACACGGATTATCGTCCGTACCAAAAGAAACTGGGATTGAACTCCTATTTCACACCCGTCGTCGGCAACGAAGTCACCACCAAATTCGGTCATATGAATGGATTTCCGATGCCGAGTGATGGACAAATGCCAAACTCAAAAGAAACAAACTGGGTGACGCTCGTGGAGGACATTCGTTTTCGCGGCGCAAAAGTGGTGATCCTAAACCATCCGCGTTGGGGGAAATCGGATGTGTTCGGCGGGTTGGGTTTAAACACGTTGACCGGTGAACAAAAAGGTTATGAGCAGTTGCCTTTTGACGGAGTGGAGCTGATCAATTTTGGCGCGGCAAATGACAATGCCATCGAACGTTTCGCACAATGGTTCGCGCTGTTGAATCACGGCGAAAAAATCAGCGCAGTCGGCAGTTCAGACTCGCACACCGTGTTCGCGCCGGTGGGACAAGGGCGAACTTATCTGCGGAGTTCAACCGACAATCCTGCAAAAATAAAAATTGATGAAGCCTGCGCTAACTTCCTCGCGGGACACAGCAGCATCAGCCTTGGAATGTTTGCGGATGCGTCCGTGGAAAAAAACTTCAAACCGGGCGATCTCGTCCCAGTCAAAAGCAAGCAGCTCACCGTGAATTTTCGCGTCGCCGCCCCGTCCTGGGTTACCCCGCGACGAGCATTGATCTTCGTAAATGGAATTCAGGTTGCCGAGCAAGCACTCAGTTCCGGCAGCAGTGCCTTCGACCGACAATTAGAATTCAAGATTACTGCTCCGCTACATGATGCTCATTTGGTTTGCGTCGCGTTAGGAGACGGGCTTCGAGAACCGTTCTGGTCAGCCGACGAGAGTTTCACGGTCGCTGCAACGAACCCAACCTTCATCGATGCCGACAACGACGGCGTTTACCGAAGCCCGCGTGAAACGGCAAAAGCCATTCTCGCCCGAAGCGGAAAAACGATCGACGCACAATGGATCGAACTCGGCAAAGTGGATGACAGCATCGCAGCGCAATTGTTGAGCTTGATCTACAAGAATGCGGATTCGATCACGAAAACGGAATTGCAGAAACGTTTGCAAAAAAATGCGGCGGCACGGCCCGTGTTCGGTAGGTTTCTAGAGCTTGCCTCCGCGCCATTAACGCACCCGAATTAAGATCGAGATAACCTCACACCAACGCTGAATCACTTGGGTTTACTCACAGTAGATTTGGCTTTCGGCGGAGGCATCACGAAAGTGGGCGGACCTTTGACCCAGCCAAGCGCGGCCAGAAATTTGTCCGCCTCAACCACCGTCTTGAAATAATATTCCGGATTGCCTGCGCCGTAGAACGCGTGTTTCTGCCCTTCGTAAAGATGCAGGTCACACTTCGCGCCGGCCTTTTGCATTTGCGCCTGAAAATCCTTCGCTGTTTCGACTGGAATCAAATGATCCTGCGTGCCGAGAAAAACCGCGGCCGGAGGAGCATTGCTGGTGATGTTGTGCGCGGGTGAAAATTCTTTGTAACGTTCACCAACTCGAGCATACGCATATTGGCCCGGACCGTTGTTGAAAACCGGATTGAACAAAATCATCGCATTGGCCTTGGCCGAAACTGAAAGATCGTCCTGCGGATCATCCTTCCCATCCACCAATCCGCAAAATGCCGCAAGATGTCCGCCTGCGGAACCGCCCGCCGCAGCGATTCGTCTGGAATCAATTCCGAGATCGTTCGCGTGACGGCGCACCCAGCGCATCGCCGATTTCGCATCTTGAATACAAACGAGAGGCGATTCGTTGGTGCCACGGCCAATCAGTCGATATTCGACCGTGATTCCAACCAAACCGCGCGACGCGAAATATTGGCTGTGTCCATTGAACGACGACGGCGAGCCACCGACCCAACCGCCCCCGTGAAAAAACACGATTGATGGGCGTTTATCGGTGGATTTCCAATCGGACGGTTTGCTCACGTACACTTTCATCTCTCGCCCGTTTACTTTCTTGTAAACGAACATTTCACCCACGGGTTTTGCGGGTTCGGCGGCAAAAACCGGCAATGAGACCGCGAGAATAAATGAGAGCAAAAGTTTCACGTTAAGAATGCAATTACTTTAGCGGTGCGACACTGACTTCCTTGAAATGAACTTCGGCTCCGTGCCCATGATTTTGCAGCCCGATGTAGCCGCGCGAAGGACGTTCGCCGCGTTCGCCTTCATACCAGATTGTTCTTTCCCTGACCGGCTGGCCTTCTGTGAAGTCAGTCACCAACGTCCCATTAACTTCCACAATTGTCCGCTTGCCTTTGAGCGTAATGAGCATGGTGGACCAATCCCCGATCGGCGCGTTCACCAGGTTTTTGGCCTCGGTAAAACTGTAAAGGCAACCCGTGCGGTGCCATTCGTCGCCATCGTTGGCAATTTGCACTTCGTAGCCACGATTGACTGCGTCCCACGGGTCGCGCGGCAGATCGGCGATTCTAATAAACACGCCAGTATTGTCGTTGGTTGCTGTCATCTTGAACACCACGCGAATCTGGCAATCACCTAATTTCTCGCGGTCATAAAGAAACAAACCCATGCCGTCGTGTGTGACGAATTCACCCTTCTCCAACTTGAATTCGCCGGGGCCAACCATGCGCCAGCCGTTCGTATGCTGCGCGTCCAGTAACGTTCGCCATCCTCCAGTTGAAACCGGTTTCGAATGGTAACAGCCGGTGAAAACTATCACGCAGAAAAGAGAGACGAGACTTGTTCCAAGAATGAATTTGAGTCGTTGCATATAAAGATTAGCGCGGTTGGTTTTGGTTTGTCTCGAGAGGTTTGTTGAAACGATCCCTCATTTCTGCACTTCAAACAGCGGTGCGAGATCGGGGTCGTCTTTCGCCATGCGTTTAACTTGTTTTACACCGCCCTTCAATCCAGCCCCCGCGAGCCAGCGATTGGCGTCCTGTAGATTTCCAAGTTGGCACGAGTAACAGGCAAGATTGTAACGCATCAACCATTCGTCGGGAAACTGCTCCAGAACGCTGATTAAACTGTCATGCGCTTCCTGCGTCCGCTTGAGTTCATGCAGCGCGAACGACAAATGAATCCAGCCAAAAGCGAGTTTTGGCGCAACCTTCGTCAACTTCTGCGCGACGTTGATGCACATCTCCCATTCATTCGTCTTCGCATGAATCTGCCAACTCACTTCCAGCACATCGGGATGGTTGCGCCACTTGGGGTTTATCTTCTCCAAGTCCTCGCTGGCCTCCGAAGGATTTCCCAATTCGAGCCAGCCAATGGCTCCATTCAAATGATGCGTATCGGGAAAATCCAATGTCACAGATGACAATCTCACTTGAGCAATTTCTTTAAGGTCGGCTCCATGGCGTCGGCCCAGATTTGGTAGCCTTTTTCGTTCGGATGAAGGAGGTCCGGCATGATGTCAGTCGGCAATGTGCCGTCCGCTTCGAGGAATTTCTCGTTGATATCGAGGAACGTAACGTTCTTCTTTTTCCCCAGCTTGGAAATGCCTTGGTTGATCTCAGCAACTTTGTCGCGCATTGGATCACCTTTTTGTTTGTAGGGAAATACAGCGAGCAACAGCACCTTCGTCTTCGGCATCCGCGCCTGGATTTCTTTCACCACCGCGGTAACGCCTTCAATGATTTCAGGAGCGGTGTTTCGCGGCGTGCCGTCTTTTTCGTTGGGCGTGTTGTTGATCCCGATCAGTAAAACCGTCACCTTTGGCTTCAAACCATCGACTTCGCCATTCTGCAAGCGCCACAAAACATGCTGCGTGCGGTCGCCGCCGATTCCAAGGTTCAACACATTGCGCGGCACATAATATTTTTCATAAACCGCGTTGCCCTTGCCGTCCCAACCATCTGTGATCGAATCGCCGAGGAACAGCAGATCGACGTTTTCCTTTTTCGCTTTCGTTTCTTCAACCAAACCTTCGTGACGTTTGACCCAATTCGCGTCGCGCGGTGCTGGAATGATCGCTGTGTTTTCAGCGAAGGCTGAACTCGCACTCAGCAGAATCGCGAGAATTCCGGCGCGTAAAGATTGAGAGATGAAATTTTTCATACGTACTGCGTAACGGTTTGCAGCGTTGAAAACAACAGGAAATTGCGGCGGCCTTGGCCAGTTTACGGCAATGAAGAAATAAAGTTTTGCGTTGGAAATTTGCTGCCCGGACATTCCGTCGGTTTGGAATTAATTTGCCGATGCGTCTTCACGTTCCCTTTTTGCAGATTGCAGCGGTTCATCAAATAGGCAACGAGAGAGCGCGCGGAAGCAATTTGCTTTTGGGACGGCGCACGTTTGTTGAAATCCCCAATCAAACAGATTCCAATACTGGTCCGGTTTTGCAGCAGACTGCTCAGATGCCCGCCGTCCAGCTGCTTGCGCCAGCGTTGCCCGATATAGATTTCGCCGTCCCCAGTTCTAACCCCGTTTCCAATCACGAAATGATACGCCAACCCATTTTCCATGTGGCGTTCATTGCGATGATACCGGTCCATGCTGAGCAATGTGTCGAGCTGAGTTCCGCTATGATGGATCACAATGTTCTTCCAACGTTTGGAGGCCACCGCAGTTTTGTTCAGTGATTCCCTTAAATCATTGCGCAGTCCCAAATCACTTTTCGGCGGAGCGCCAGGAATTTGAAGACGCTGCCCCACCGTGATGCGATCTGCCTGTTTGATCTGATTTTTCTGCATCAACGCGTAAACCGTGACGCCGAATTTATTTGCGATCTCTGCGAGCGAATCTCCCGATTTCACAACGTAAACGTTATGTTCTTCATCCTCAGGAATCTTCTGGGTTACCGGGATGATCAGACGTTGCCCAACCGTTAACCGGTCGGTGGAGCGAAGACTGTTGCGCTTCGCCAAAGTGGAGAGAGAAATCCCGTGCGTCCTGGCAATTACAGTCAAACTATCGCCTCGTTTTGCGCGATAGATAATTTCTCCACGCGCGTTCAATGAACCGGCGAGCAAATAGGCCAGTAAAAAATACGCTACTAAATATGGACGAATAAAATGCACTTAAATTTCAGACCAGCGAAGGGTAACTCGCATTCAGATTTTTACTCGGACTTAACTTTCAAAAGCGTCAGAGCTAAAGTCCAGATCACGACGAACGATGATAAACATTGGTTTCCGAAAGTGCTAAAGAATTTACTTTTCGGAAATGCCGCTGTCCGGTGTGAGCGGCGCTACGATTCTTCAGCGGGATGTGTCTGAAGTGAAATGTAACGTGACAAGTCTCGGAGGGAGGACTGAAATGCCGCCATGTCCTACGTGAGTTCGTACCATCATTGCGTTTTCAGCACCAAAGAATCCCGTCCACCATTCCGTTGGCGCTGGATTGAATGACGATCAAGATGAGCTTGACCGCAAAGTCTGCTGGCGCACAGACCAAGGCCACGAACAACGATCGGAATTTCAAATGCATTGTCTTCAATTATCCACGCTGCGCTTGGCCGTGAATTAGCGGCGAGAGCCAATGCATACCCGATTGCTGACTGCATCTCAGGCAGATGATTCAACGTGCGACTTAATCAAACTTGCTTTGTCCCTGTTCTTTCCCTAGAAACGCGGGCGATTCGCAAGCCGAAGACGATCGGCAAATTCACTAATATAAAAATGAAACAAATTATTTGCTGCGCTCTAACGATTGCGGCGGCCTCAGCTTTCGCTCAAACCAATCCCCCGGTTTCGTCCTCCACGTATCGTTTGCCAACC
>JBBQAX010000254.1:0-6412 GCA_038316905.1 Verrucomicrobiota bacterium
CATGCCGAATTTCTTAAAAGCCAGCGTCTCGTTGGTCGCTTCCGGGCTGTTATAAATGCCGCGAGCGCTGCTGACGTTGAAGGTTTTCTTTAGATCAATCAGGCGGAAATTGCTTTCGCCTGCGCAGATATAGCTGAGCAAATCGCGCAACGATTCTTCGCCAAGCGCTTCAAAACCTTCCGGCATCACCGAGCGGCCCGTCGAACGCTGACTTTGAATATTGCTTTTGCGGATTTCGAAATCGCCGGTCGCATTGCGCAGCACCAGCGATTGTTTGTTCTCGGTCGCAATAATTCCGTCGAACGATTGGTCGTCTTTCGTCTCGATGCTGTAGGAAATAAAGTTCGGTTCCACCACGCGGTTCGGGTCGAGAATATGGACAAGCAATTCCGGCGCGCCGTGAACGCCCATGCCGGTCAAATCGGGCGCGAGATCTTTACCTTCGCCGTTGAATTTGTGACAGGTCGCGCAATTCGCGGTGAAAATTTTGTGACCATTTTCTGCTTTACCCAATTTTTCCACGAGCGGAGTAAACTTTGTGATGAGCGCGTTTTTCTCTTTCGCTTCCGGTCCGCGCAATTGCTCGATGATATCGTTCGCCGCTTTCGCAACTTTTGCGTCGCCGTGCGTTCGCAACCGATGAATCGCCGCCGGAGAAAACGCGCCCAGATTAATTTTCCCACTTTTGATCGCGTCCGTCAGCGACATCGACCAATCGGCGCGGCGAATGATTTGCGCGAAAATCTGCTCCTGCAATTCCGAGGAAACCCGTGGATACGCTTCGACCAAAACGTTACCAACTTCCGTTTCGCCGATGCCGCCGAGCGTTTCGACGATCCGTTGTTGCAGCCCGGCTGAACTATTTGAGCCGAGAATTTTTGCGATGGACGGAAGAATTTCAGGATTCGACTGACGCAAAGCGAGCAGACTTTTGACCGCTTGTTCGCGCTGTTCATCCGGCTGAGTTGCGTCGTTCAGGCTCGCAAACAATTTTGGCAGATACGATTTCACTTCGGCGGACATTGCGCCGTTTTTGTCCCAGCGCGAAATCAGCGGCATCGCGGCGGCAACGACGGCGGGATTCGGAGATTTCAGGAAATTTTGCAACGCACTTTGTAATTCATCTGACCACACCGGCGTAATTTCCGTCTTCAAAGTTTTGGCAAGATTTTCGAGGGCGACTTGTTTGAGGCTGTCCGCAAAATCCGGTTCCGTTGCCAGCAAGACGACGAGTTGCCCCGCGAGAGTCGCGTCTTGTTTATTTCCAATTTGGTTACTCAATTCCGCAACCAAACTTTTCAAGCCAGAGGGATTTTTAGAAGCGGCAGCAGCTTTCATAAAATCCAATGGCAGTTTCGCCGCAAAACCAACGGCGGCGGATTCGAGCCACGGATTTTTCAGTTCGGGGAAAAGGGAAACCACACTTTGAACGGCAAGTTCGGCTTCGTCTTTTTGCCACACTTGCTCCCGAGCCGTCGCCGCTTGCTGAATGCTGCCCAACGCCAGCAAAGCATAAAGTCGCACCCGCGCATCGGAATCATGCAGGGCTTGGATGACGTTCGTGGTGAATTTGTTTCCATTGTGAAGTCTTCCGTGCGGGGCATCTTCAAAAATAATTTGCAACGCGGTTTTGCGAACGGTTGGGGATGTGTCTTTGAGAGCCGCCAACAAATCGTTTCCCAGAAAAACGGAAATGTAATCCGGCATCATTTTTTTTCCGAAGCCGGTAACGACTTGATGCCACGCCCATAATTCCGAGACGCGTACGTAATCAGGAGAGACATTTCCTTCTGCCAATGATTTGACAAGAGGACGCGCCCATTGCGGCTGGTTTTCAGATTCAGATAGTAATCGGGCTGCCGTGTCGCGCACCCAACCGTTCGGATGCTCCAGTGCTTTGAACAAATTGGTCGAAGGAACTTTGGCGAGGTTTGGAATTTCAAATTGTTTCGCCTGCTTGTGTTGCACGCGCCAGATGCGGCCGAAATGATGATCGCGATCGGGGCGGACGGCGGCGTTGTTTGCGCCGTGTTGCGGGCCGCGCGTGTCGTTGTGGACGACGGCTTGGTTGTAAAAATCCAAAACATAAAGCGCGCCGTCCGGGCCTACGCGATGATGAATCGGGCGGAACCACAAATCGGTGCTGGCGATGAATTCGGCTTCGCGATCTTTGGTGGCGAGATAAGTGACGCCGTCAGGTTTGAGGATGTCGCGGTGAACAAGATTCACCGTTGGCTCGGAAACGAAATGGTTGTTATTCCATTCATCCGGCCACGCGCCGCCGCCGTAAATCGTGGAACCGGATGCCGCCGTGAAACCGCCAACGTGATCGATTTGCACGTAGGCTTGTTTTTCGTAAGCGCGGATTGGAAAAACTTTATGGTGATCTTCGATGGTTTTGAAACTGGTCGCGCTGCCAACTTTTCCGCGCGCCAAGGCATTTTCGGGCATGACGACGTGGTTGATGTGGTTGCCGTTAGCTTGCGAGAAAAACAATTCGCCATCGGGCGCGAAATCCAATCCCCAAGTGTTGCCGCCTTTTGAAGAAACCTGTTCCATTGCGGTGCCGTCGGGTTTGAAACGAATCACACCGGAACTCAATCCGCCGAAATCTTTTTTGCCGTCGCCGGATTTGATCGTGCCGCCGCTGTAGCCGAGCGTGGCGTAAATCCAGCCGTCCATTCCCCAGCGCAAATTGCTGACGACGGCGTGGGTGTCGCGTGTGCCGAAGCCGGTGTAGATCGTTTCTTTTTTCTCGGCCTTGCCGTCGCCGTCGATGTCGCGCAGCCAATAAATATCGGGCGCTTGCGAAACGATCACGCCGTCGCGATGAAAAACAAAACTGGTGACGTGTTCGAGGCCGTCGAAGAAAACGGATTTTTTATCCATCACGCCGTCGCCGTTGGAATCTTCGAGAATGGAAATGCGGTCGCGCGCCGGGCGTTCTTCTTTCACGTCATCTTTGCTCGCGGCGATTTTTCGGCCATTCGGATATTCGGGCGTCTCGGCAATCCAGAGTCGGCCCTGTGCATCCCAATCGAGGGAAATCGGTTTTTCAATGAGCGGTTCGGAAGCGACAAGGTTCAGATTGAAATCAGAATGGACGGTAATTTTCGCCGCCGATTTTTCGGGAGCTGTCGGTCCGCCTTCGGGATAGCGCAGGGTGGCGAGTTCTTCTTTGTTGGCCAGTGAATCCACATCCCGTTTTCCGGCCCAGGCGATTCCGCGGAGGAGCAAGGCGCGATAATGAGGCAAATTGAAAGTCGTGTGGTTGTGCCCAAGGAGCGAGACGAAGGCGCGATAGTTGTTTTTTTCATACGTCCACATTTGCGGAGCGATGTCGTAAACGGACGGTGCCATTTTCCCGTCGCGAGTGTTTCTTTTGTCGGGGGCGTAAGATGCGGCCAGAACTTTCGTTTCCGGCATGATGTGCAGGTCGTAATAGATTTCATCATCCAGATCAAAGTTTGAAACTCCACGTGTGATTGGGTGCGCAGAATCCTGGAAATAAACGGCCACATTACCCTCGAACCATTTGGAATGTTTATGTTCCCATGCGCCACCGATGATCGTCTTGAACCACTGCGCGTCGGTTCCGCAAACGGCGTCGTGAATCGCGATCAAACCGCCGCCGCGCTTTAGAAATTTCTCGAGGTTCTTGCGATCTTCGGCAGCGATTGTACCTGCTTCCGCCGCGTACATTACCAGCACGTCAGTGTTCTCCAATTGTTGGGCTGACGGAAAATTCAAAGCGCCAGCGGCATTCGCGCCGCGCTCGTTCAAGAGAGCTTTCCACTCGGTCAGAAAGCGAGGGTGATCGTGCTGGCCAGGACCGTGGGTTTTTTCTCCGCCTCGTATAAAAATTCGGAGAGGAGAAGAGGGTTCGGCAAACAGGGATTGGGCTGAAATAAAGACAACAAAAAGCAGAGTCAATTGCCGGGTCATATGCTTCTGAGAATAAGGAGGCGGAATCGGACATCAAGCGAATGATGCGGAGGGTAGTGGCTCAAGTTAAAATAATTTCAGGTTCCGCGGTTTAAGCGGCCGGAATCGCCTGAAGGCGGACCTCCGAACTGAATTGAGCCACGACCATGAGGAGACGTTGAGATATTCGGAACTCAGATAAAGAAAAAGGCGAGCATTCCGGCTCGCCTTTTTTTCGCAAAACACTGTTTGAATCAGGGTCCTTTCGCGGCTCTGACGCTCCAATCGAAGCGGAGCTGGTTGCGCACTTTCTTCGCGTGAACGGCTTCTTCAGGCATAAATTTATAATAAGTCGCACCTGGACTTGGATTACTCAGCTTATCATTGTCAGTGACGGCTAAATTATCTGAAGGTCTTTTGATCTGAGAAATCTTTTGGACCGGCGCTCCGTCTCCGTTTGAGTCTGGCCGACCGAACGGATAAATGGTGGTGTAGGGCGAAGCCTGAATTTGAGGAGAACTGATCGTATTCGTCACTCGCGTTGCCAGCATGTAACTGATCGGTTGAACGAGGGTTTTCGGATCGAAATCGCCTACTACTGGCGGAATGGATGCTCTTAAGGGTCCTTGTGCTCGCAATGTTGCCGGACAGATACAAACATTCGCTTTTCGCACAACTGCGGCGCTGGCTCCGTCGTCGTAAACGCCGCCTTTCAAGCTGAAGTAAGAGGCAAGATAATAAGCGATGGAGTCTTTTCGATCGCTGTTGTAATAATAAAATGCACCCGTCCACAACGGCCCAGGAAGTTTATCCCGGTTATCATCGGCATACATGTTGATCGCATAACCGAATTGTTTCAAATTACTCGTGCAATTAATCTGCTGAGCTTTCGCTTTTGATTTCGCCAACGCTGGCAACAGCAAACCTGCAAGAATCGCGATAATTGCAATCACCACCAGCAGTTCAATCAAAGTAAACGCGGAGGCTCGTGGTGTTTGGATTTTCCAGGTTTGTTTTTTCATAACTAAAAGGCTGATTTAAAGTGCCATCGCAGAGGAGTGTTGCAAAGAAAAATTAGGTCTCTCGCATTAACCTTTTGGCGATAAACCTCGATCTATTCAGAACGATCTTCTGGGGATCAAAGATGGAGTTATTGGCGATCCAGCGCCTTCCGCACGCCGAATTTCTTCGCTAGTGACATGGATGCGGAAAGGGTTTTCACGCCTCCCGTGCAGGTTGGATCCGACAGCGAGGCGGCGGCGACACATGCGCCCGTGAGCAAACAGCGGGAAAGCTCCCAGCCTTCATGCAGGCCCAACAAAACGCCTGCGCAAAAAGCATCGCCAGCGCCTGCCGTGCCTTGAATGAATTTCGCAGGCAAATTCAACGAAGATTGCCAGACATCGTCACCTCGCCGTGTCCGGGCAAATCCACCTTCCGGAAAATGAACCACAACTAGTTCACGAACTCCTTGTTGGAGCAGGGCACCCGCCGCATGGCGAAGGGCTACAGTATCGAGCGTCCCATCGGCACGACGGATTTTAAATCCAGTGGTTTTACCTGCTTCGATCTCGTTGAGAATGCAGTAATCCACATGCTTGAGCGCCGGATTAACAATTTTCGCGAAACGATCGCTGTCTTCGCTCACGACATCTACACTGGTTTTCATTCCAGCCTCACGGGCGGCGGCGAGAAGGCGCGCTGCTTTGGTTCCAAATTTACCGTCGGGCGCGTCCATCGCGTCGAGCAACAGCAAATAACCGAGATGAAAAATTTGCGCTTTGATCTTCTTGAAATTGAGATCCTCACCTTCCCAGAGCGCATTTGCGCCGCGATGATGGAAAAATGTTCTGCGTCCATTTTCCTTTTCGGTCATGACATCGGTGTAAGAAGTGGGCGCACTGGCGTTGGACCGGAGGTGTTTGGTGTCGATGTCGTTCAGCGCACAATCTTCCAAAATGTGGCGGCCCAAATCGTCTTTGCCCACGAAACCTGCGCCGTAAAGCGGGAACTCCGCGCCCAGTTTTGCGAGATCAATCAGCACATTATAAGGCGACCCGCCCGTTCCCTGCGATTGGCTGCGGATGTTCGCGAGCTGTTCTCGCTGGGGATAAACATCGATAATTTTGACCTGGTCGATAATCCAGTTGCCGCCCGCCAGAATTCCGCAGCGAGTGGAGGTTTTATTTTTCATGTTTGGTTGATCCGCGTGAGCTGGAAATGCTTCCTGAGCCATGTTGAACAACGCGAGTTTAACGAAGTGGATTTGAAAATCAAGGAAGGGAGCAGGTAAGAACCGCGGTCGAGTTGACTCAAATTAAATGTTACCCGGAAGGGAAAGTGGACGAGGAGTCTGCTGATACGTTGACTCCTATTCATGGTTACCGAAGAACCGACCATGAGTTTATCAGGCAAACGCGAGTCCCTGGCCCGCATTCACGGCCGCTATGAGCGCGCCGGTCGTCCACACAAGCGGCTCATCCTCGAT
>JBBQAX010000255.1:0-6398 GCA_038316905.1 Verrucomicrobiota bacterium
TACGTCGAAAAATATTACAACCGGGTGCGCCGCCACAGCGCCCTCGGCTTTCAAAGACCAGTGGACTTCGAGAACCAACTCAACTAAACATGAACCCCGCGCCCCATCCCCCAAGGTGTCCACCAAACCGGGTCAAGCCCACCCCAGTGGCCGTCGCGGTGGCTCTGCTCGCGTGGCTGATCAGTGGTGAAGCCGTGCGTTTCCTCGCGGTGCTGGTGATTGCGACGCCCTGCCCATTGCTCATCGGAATACCCATCGCAATCATCGGTTCGATTTCCCTCTGCGCCCGTCGGGCGATCATCGTCAAGAATCCTGTCGTGCTCGAACAAATTGCCGAGTGTCGCACTGCGATTTTCGATAAAACGGGAACGCTCACTTACGGCGAACCGAAGTTGACCGAACAACTCATCGCTCCAGGCTTCGCGCAAAAGGAAGTTCTCGCGTTCGCAGCCAGCCTCGAACTTTACTCGAAGCATCCGCTGGCGCGGGCCATCCTCGCCCAGGCGAAAGAAGAAAATCTTCCACTCCAACAGACTTCCCAGGTGAGCGAAGCACCTGGTCAGGGACTGCGCGGCACGGTGTCAGGCCGTCAGGTTCAAATCACCAGCCGCAGTAAACTCATGGCGCAAAACGTCGCTGGCGCGGAGCATCTTCCGCCCGCCGCCGGTGGACTGGAATGCATGGTGGTGATTGATGGAAAGTTCGCGGCGACCTTTCGATTGCGGGACGCGCCCCGCGCCGAAGGACATTCGTTTATTCAACATTTGGGACCGAAGCATCAGTTTCAACGCATCATGATCGTTTCCGGGGATCGCGAATCAGAAGTCCGTTACCTCGCCGGGCAAGTTGGCATCACCGAAATCCAGGCCCAGAAAAGTCCCGAGGAAAAACTCGCCATCGTCCGCGCGGAAACCAGCCGTGCGAAGACGCTCTACGTCGGCGATGGCATCAATGACGCCCCGGCGATGATGGCGGCGACCGTTGGGATGGCCATCGGCCAAAACAGCGACGTGACGGCGGAAGCGGCTGGCGTCGTGGTGATGGACAACAATCTCAAGAAAGTGGATGAGTTCATGCACATCAGCCGGCGGATGCGAACCATCGCCCTCCAAAGCGCCATCGGCGGCATGGTCTTGAGTCTGGTGGGAATGGCGTTCGCCGCCACCGGCCATTTGAGTCCGGTCGCCGGAGCGATTTGCCAGGAAATCATCGACGTGCTGGCGGTGCTCAATGCATTGCGCGCCGCATTTCCGCCCAAAGTGATTTCGGATATCGGAGAATGACTGAAGCAGTAACCGCTGGAGCGCGAATATTTTATGAAGAACATGCCCCTCCCCACCAGTCGAGTCATTTTCCTGTTCGACGT
The DNA here is from genome assembly GCA_038316905.1 of Verrucomicrobiota bacterium. Lineage (GTDB taxonomy): Bacteria > Verrucomicrobiota > Verrucomicrobiia > Limisphaerales > CANJXF01 > CANJXF01. The sequence goes on from JBBQAX010000255.1 coordinate 1,367, forward strand.
GGACAACACGTTACTCGATAACGAACGCGTCACCGGTGATCTCCGGCATCACCTTGAGAGTAAGGTCGGCCCTGAGCGCGCGCAGGATTATTGGAGCATCTACGAGGAACTCTTATCCGAGATCGGCTATGCGGACTATTTGGGCGCATGGCAACGTTACCGCCTCAAGTATCCGCGCGACCGACACCTCCTATCCCTCTCCCACTTTCTGATCAACTATCCTTTTGCCGATTGCCTTTATCCCAACGCGCTCAATGTCATCGCGCATGTCAAGTCATGGGGCACGGCGGTTCTTCTCTCCGATGGCGATATAGTTTTCCAGCCGCACAAAGTGGATCGCTCCGGACTGTTTGAAGCGGTCGCTGGCCGCGTGCTGATTTATGTGCATAAGGAAATGGAACTTGAGGATGTAGAACAACGCTACCCCGCCGAACATTACTTGCTGGTGGACGATAAGCTGCGCCTTCTGGCCGACGTGAAGAAAATCTGGGGATCGCGCGTTACTACCGTCTTTGTGCGGCAAGGCCATTTCGCCGCCGACCCGAAGATTCTGACAACCTGTCCGGCGGCAGACATCAGCATCGAGCGAATTGGCGACTTGCTGCAATACGATTTGGCGCAATTGTTGAAGCTGGGAGTTTTGAAATGACTAAGAAGGCCAACAAACAAGTCATTAACAAAATTGCCGCACCACTCGCAGATGCCAGCCGGACAAGGCGCACTGAAAAACTCTTGCTCGTTCTCAATGCCGGTTCTTCGAGCCTGAAGTTCGCGCTCTTTGACGGCAGGTCGTCGTTGGTTCGGATTTTCTCAGGAGTCATTGACCGCATCGGATCGCCCGAAGCGGCTTTCACGCTGAAAGGAAACGAAGGCCAGCAGATGGAACGGGTGGGAATCTCCGCGCCGAATCATGTGAAGGGCTTGGACTATCTGCTCAAGCGCCTTGCCGAGACAACCGGTACGGTGGACTTCGGCGCGGTCGGCCATCGCGTGGTTCACGGCGGGCCGCACTATCGCGATCCGCAGATCGTTGACAGCGCGATGCTCGCAGAACTGCGGCGCATTAGTTCCTTCGACCCGGAACATCTTCCTTCCGAAATCGCGCTGATGGAAAACCTTGCCGCGAAGTTTCCACATGTGCCGCAAGTCGCCTGCTTCGACACCGCGTTTCACAGCGCCATGCCGCGAGTGGCGAAGTTGCTTCCGATTCCGCGTCGCTACGAGGCGAAGGGCGTTCAACGCTATGGTTTTCACGGTTTGTCTTACGCCTATTTGATGCAGGAACTCGAACGCGGCGCGGGAGCGAAGGCGGCGAACGGGCGCGTCATCCTCGCTCATCTCGGCAACGGTGCGAGCATGGTTGCCGTGCGTGACGGATGCAGCTTGGATACGACGATGGCGTTCACACCCGCTGCGGGTCTGGTGATGAGCACCCGTTCCGGCGATCTCGACCCTGGGCTGATTACGTTTCTGGCGCGCAGCGAAAAGATGACCCCCTCGCAATTCGATAAAATGGTGAACCACGAGTCAGGTCTGCTTGGAGTATCCGAAACCAGTTCCGACATGCGGGACTTGCTCGCGCGGGAAACCGAAGACGTTCGAGCGGCTGAAGCCGTCGCGCTTTTTTGCTATCAGGCGAAAAAGTGGATTGGCGCTTATACCGCCGTGCTCGGCGGACTCGACACGCTGGTCTTCGCCGGAGGTATCGGCGAAAACGCACCGCCCGTTCGCGCCCGCATTTGCGAAGGATTCGGCTTCCTCGGCATTAAATTAAACGCAGCGCGGAACGGGAAAAATGCAGCAGTGATTTCCACGACCAGCAGCAGGGTGATAGTTTGCGTCATCCGAACGGACGAAGAACTGATGATTGCCAGATCAGTATGCCACATCCTTAAAACGTGCGATGGTCATTGAGAAGATTTTTATTTTGCAATGAAACAATTTTTCCAAAACTGGTTCGACGGACAAAAACGCTCACGCCCAGATGAGAGCGAGTCACCTTTGCGTGCCGAGTTGTTCAGCATCGAACAACTCTCTCGCCATGCCAAAGCGCTTGCTGCCAGTCATCGGTTGGTCGGGCGCGAGGCTTCTAACAGTCTTCTGACACGATTGGACCGGAACGAGGAAGTGCTGAGGGAATTTAATCGCGCGACCCTTGCAGTAAATCCAAACCGGCGCATCACTCCCGCTGCTGAATGGTTCCTCGATAATTTTTATCTCATCGAAGAACAGGTTCAAATGGCCCGGCGGCATCTTCCTCGCGGCTACAGCCGGGAATTGCCGCGCCTCTTGAACGGCGTTTCTGCCGGACTTCCGCGTGTTTACGACATCATGCTGGAATTAATTTCGCATGCAGATGCGCAAATTGATGTGGAACCGCTCAGCGCCTTCATCGCGAGTTATCAAACGGTGAGTTCGTTGAAGCTGGGAGAGTTGTGGGCGGTTCCAATTATGTTGCGCCTGGGTTTGATTGAAAACCTGCAACGTATCGCGACTCGACTGACTATCGCCCGGAGTGAGCGTAATCTGGCGGATCTCTGGGTAAACCGTTTGCAGGCGATGGCGGAGAAGAATCCCTCGCAACTTGTAGTAGTGGTCGCGGAAATGGCGAAATCAGATATTCCCGTCTCCAGCGCCTTTGTCGCTGAATTTTGCCAACGCCTGGCGCGCCAAAGTCCGATACTGCACACCGCTCGCAATTGGCTTGAACAGCGGCTCGGCGAACAAGGACTATCGATCGAACAACTGATTCAAATTGAGAGCCAAAATCAGGCAGCTGATCAGGTTTCAGTTAGCCATAGTGTTGCCAGCCTTCGTTCGTTAAGCGCGATGGATTGGAAAGATTTCGTCGAGACCTTGAGTCAGGTCGAGCAAGCGTTGCGCTCCGATCCTGCTGATGTTTACCGCCGGATGGATTTTGCCACGCGCGACCGCTATCGGCATATGGTCGAGTCGATGGCTCGGCACAGTCAAAATTCCGAAGCGGAAGTTGCTCAACTGTCCATTCAACTCGCGTCGGAAAATGCCGGGAAGAATGGTCAAGCGGACAGGACCGTTCATGTGGGCTACTATCTAATTGATAAAGGCTATTCCAAACTGGAGGAGTTGACCAAGGTGCGGTGGCCATTGGCAACAATAGTTCAACGGAGCATCCGCCAATTTCCACTAACGTTCTACGCGGGCGGTATCGGGATGCTCACCTTGCTCGCCACATTTTGGTTTGTGCAGCATATCCGCACCTTTGAAATACCGGTATGGAAGCTGATTTTCTTCACTATTATTTTCCTTGTTTGCGCAAGTCAACTGGCTGTGGCCTTGATGAATTGGTTGTCCTCGTTGTTGCTGAAACCGCGACTGCTCCCGCGCCTGGATTACTCCTCCGGAATTCCCTCTGACTGCCGCACGATGGTGGTAGTTCCCACAATGCTCACGAGCAACGAAAGTGTGGATAGCCTCATCGAGAGCCTGGAAATTCATCATCTCGCCAATCGCGATCGGTATCTTTATTTCGCTCTGCTGACAGATTTTCGTGATGCGTCGGAGGAGGTCATGCCGGAAGACGAAGCGCTGCTGGAACGGGTACGGGCAGGCATCGAGATGTTGAACCAGAAGTATCCTACCGAAAATCGGACTCTCTTTTTTCTATTCCATCGTCCGCGCCGCTGGAACGCCAGTGAAGGAATCTGGATGGGTTACGAACGCAAGCGCGGAAAAATCACCGAGTTCAACGCACTCCTTCGCGGCGGTTCACGCGATTGTTTTTCCGAGATTGTTGGGGAGATCGCCATTCTGCCGACCATCAAATATGTCATCACGCTGGATACCGACACGCAGCTTCCACGCGATGCGGCCCGCCAGCTTGTCGGGACAATGGCTCATCCGTTGAACCGACCGGAATTCGATCCCGTGCGCGGAGTGGTCAACGAAGGTTATAGCATTCTTCAACCTCGAGTTGGCGTGAGTCTTCCCAGCGCCCGGCGAAGCTGGTTCGTCCGACTTTTTGCGGGCGATGCAGGGATCGATCCTTACACCCGTGAAGTGTCCGACGTGTATCAGGATATTTTCCAGGAAGGTTCATTTACCGGCAAAGGCATTTACGATGTGGACGCCTTCCAACGAGCCATGGATGGACGCTTCCCCGAGAACACGGTGCTCAGTCACGATTTGTTGGAAGCGTGTCACGCCCGCTCCGCTCTGGTTAGCGACGTGGAATTCTACGAAGACTATCCTTCCCGCTATAACGTCGATATTGACCGACGGCATCGTTGGATTCGCGGCGACTGGCAGATTACGCAATGGCTGCTTCCACGGGTGCCCGGCGCAGATGCACGACGCATCGCCAATCCGCTTTCCGGTTTGTCCAAATGGAAGATCTTCGACAATCTCAGACGCAGTCTGGTTCCCGCCGCACTGATGTTTCTGATGCTGGGGTTGTGGATCTTTCTTCCGGAATTAGGAAGTTTGGGATCGTTAGTGGTTTTATTTCTCATCACGTTGCCGGGATTTCTAGCAACGTTGGTAAACCTCATCCACAAACCAGATGCACTGCCGGGAACAATGCATCTGCGCGGGGTTATCGAGGCGGCTGCACGGCAGCTCGGTCAGGTTTTTCTCACTCTGATTTTTTTACCCTACGACGCCTATTTCAGTCTGGAAGCCATCGGAAGGACGCTCCTGCGTGTGATGATAACCCGCAAACGACTCCTCGAATGGCAAACCTCGAGCGAGTCCGAACGGAAAGCACGAGCCGACCTCAATAGCTTCTATAAGAAAATGTGGATTGCTCCGTTTATTTCGGTGGCGATAGGAATTTTTCTCGCAACCACGCAGCCATCCCAACTTTTGTTTGCCTTGCCGATTCTTGGTTTGTGGATTGTTGCTCCGTGGATCGGCTGGTGGATCAGCCAGCCAATCGAACCTGCGAAACCGGATTTGACCTTAGAGCAAGTGTCGTTTTTGCGACACACTGCGCGGAAGACCTGGCATTTTTTCGAGTGCTTTGTTACGGCGAGAGAGAATTGGCTGCCGCCAG
>JBBQAX010000256.1:0-6398 GCA_038316905.1 Verrucomicrobiota bacterium
TTATCCACGAGGTAACCGGTGGCATAACGTGCCGGTATTCCCGCTTCCCGCAACAACATCACCGCAGCGGTGGCGAAATATTCGCAGTGCCCGGAACGCGCTTCGGTCAGGAACTGTCCGAGCGGGGTTTTCGCTCGCGACCGGTCTAAATGCTTTCGGGTAATTTCAAGAGAATAGCTGAAATTATTCTGGAAAAAGTGCGCGATGATTTGAAGTTTTTCACGCTCGGTTTTCCCCTTGAGTTGTAATTCCTCAACGATTTGTGCCACCACGGCGCGTTCGTTGGCTGGCACATCGCGATCTGTCTCGCCGGGTGGTCCATCGAACGATTTTCCAGGACCGTAATGAACCAACAGATACAGCAAGCCAGGGCCTTCATCAACTCATGCAACGCCGAGTCGGTTGGTTTTTAGAATCCCAAGAAAGTCACCCACTTCGTAAGTACCTTGCGGTAGCGCGAGGCGACCTCGCCCTCTCCGCAAGTAACCGGCGATTCGTGTGTTGAAGTTGAGCTTCCTTGGAGAGTCGAGGGCCACAACATCATTGGTATCACTGAAGGCCTGCGCAAATTCATCGGAACTGCCGCGCCACACGCCACCTCCGTAGATGTCAAAACTAGCGTCGCGCAGACGGCCGGGCACGCTTTGTGGCGACTCGGGCTGTACGCGATAAACGATATTGCCGGAAAGGCGGACGCGTCCAACTCGCCCGATGGCCGTGCGACTTTCGTCCAAGTTATGATTCCGGCTGAACATGCTGACCAACCATCGGGCAAGCGTGCCTTCGACGTTGCCGTGCAGGATGCGTAATTGTTCATGGCCGAGATGCCCTGCGTAGGCCACGACCATGATCAGTACCAGCCAGAATGGTTGGGGAAAACGCGCCGGGCGATTTGCCAGGAGCGCGAAGCCGATCAAAACCACGACTCCCGGATAAAACCACTGACTCGAACCCGTCGTCCCGCTCGCGGCGAGTAGCACGATCCCGAAATACAGATAGGAAATGTTTAACGATTTTTTCGCGAGTGCCGCGTCAGGTTTCCTTCGCAGGAACCACGAAAAGACAGTCAAAGGAATTTTGTCTGAGCTGCCATAAACCTGCGCCAGCATCATTGCGTAGAACGACAGCGGCAACCACTGCACAAATTTTAAGGCGACACTTCCCAGCTCTTCAGAAGTATAAAGAAAAAATCCTGCACCAAAAAAAAGCACCGCGCACAAGTTCCAGATTCGCTTTAGATCCGCCGTTGAGAATTCCCAGCGCGCTTTAACGAATGGCGCGGCTTCCAAAAGGAGGGCCATAGGAACCGCCCAGAAGAGTAATCCAACTTGCCAGCCCCAAAAGAGAAGGGCTGCGCCGAGTAAATAACGGGGCGTCTTCATAGCGCCGCTAATTTCTCCCCAATTTTGCCAATAGGCAAAATATGAAAATGGTTTGGCTGATCAATCATTGGGCCAGGATCGAGAGCAATGTCTTTTGTGGTTACGACAAAAACAAGGAGGGGAATGTTTTGTGATTTGAGCGAACGCACAAACTCCTTTCGCTCATCATTCCATTCCAGAAAAACGCAGATGCAGCCGCTGATTTGCGGGGCGTGTTCGAGCGCCAAAGTTTTGAGCGAATCAAAACTCTGGTCGCGGCAAACTTGAACCGACGCGAGGATTTCCAGCATTTGCTCGGTGTGAGCAACGCCGCGGCCGCTTGTGAAACAGAACGCTTGCGGCCCGACAAACATGAGATCCAGCAACGAATCCTGATTCTGAATTGTGTAGGCAAGCGACGCCGCTACGGAAACGGCTTCTTCGAAAACGTCGCTGTTCGCCTGCGCGCCGAACGTGTCCAATACCAGTGCGTGACGCACGAAGAATTCTTCCTGAAATTCTTTAACGATCGGCTTGCCGGTCTTGGCAAAACTTTTCCAGTGGATGCGGCGCAAGGGATCGCCCGGTCGATATTCGCGCAGGGAAACAAACTCTTCGGATTCGCCTATCGATGACGCCATGGAGACGCCGCCTTGCTGATATTTCATCGTGCCGGGCAATTCAAACGGCGGAACGGTGTAGCGCTTGGGCAAGATCAACATGGACTGTGGCGCTGGAAGTCTTTTGAACGCACGGAATAATCCGAATGGATCGAAGGTGACGATGGCGATGGAGGAAAAGCGAAGCACGCCACGTCGGGTCGGCATTAATTCGACGCGGACATTCTGATCTAGACGAGAGGACAAATCTGGCACCGATTGTTCCTCAACCTGCGCGTGCGTGTTTTGAGCAATCAACCAATTCCACCGATGGTAAATGTAGATGCGATCGAAGAAGTTGCGTTTTTCTCCGCCCGGTTCAGGGATGGTGGCGAATTGCTGAAAATTGGGTCGCGGGTCGAGCATTTCATCCAGCACGTGCAATGATTTCTGCACCCGCCGCGAGTTGTTGCGAAGGATCATCGAGTAAAAAAGCGGTTCTCCCACGGAACCGAATCTGGGCAAAATCCGTTCGGCGGAAATGTTCTTCGCCTTGCTCCCGAGAACGAGCACTGTACTGGCGCAAACCAGGCAGAACAGAAAGGTAAACGTCTGATGCGCCAGCGAGGAACTGGTGTCCACGCCGAGAGCGGCTGCAGCCAAAGTGGCAGCGAGCATCACCCAGCCCGTCGAAGTGACGCGACGTCGCAGCCGGAACTTGAATGCCGAGAAAGCCTTGTAGTTGTGATAGAGATAGCGCTTGAACATTTCAGGTTGAGCGGCGTTGCTGCACCGCTCATTTGGGCAAAGCGGCAGCTTTGCCCCGCCAACCGTCTTAAACCGGAACCGGTGTTCGCTTGAGAATTTCCTCGATCACGTTGCGCGCCGTTGCCCCGGAAAATTTCGCCTGCGGTTCCAGAACAATTCGGTGCCCAATCACGGACACGGCAATTTCGTGAATGTGTTCCGGGCTGACGAATTCCTGTCCATCAAACAGCGCGAGCGCTTGCGCGACTTTCATTAACGCAATGGAAGCGCGCGGGCTTGCTCCAAGTTGCACGCCCGGAGCCGAGCGTGTGGCAGCGACGAGTTTCACGACGTAGTGCTTCAACTCCTCGCTGATGCGAATATTTTGCGCGCCGACCTGTAATCGCAAAACGTCGTCCAAGGTCACGCACGGTGCGACATTTTCCACGAGCCGATTGGATTGATGTGATGTCAGGACGGCGACTTCGTGTTCGAGGCTGACGTAACCCAAATCGAATTGCAGGGCGAAGCGATCCATCTGCGCTTCGGGCAACGGATACGTGCCGCGAAACTCGATAGGATTTTGCGTCGCGATTACGAAAAAGAGATCGGAAAGCTGGCGGCGTTCGCCTTCCACGCTGACCTGGTTTTCTCCCATCGCTTCGAGCAATGCGGACTGGGTGCGAGGAGAAGCGCGATTGATCTCGTCGGCCAGCAGAATATTCGTGAACACGGGGCCTTCATGAAAACTAAAGTTTTGATCGCGCTGATTGAAAACGGACACGCCGAGAATGTCCGACGGCAACAAGTCAGGCGTAAACTGGATGCGTTTGAATCCCGCCTGGATCGAGCGCGCCAACACTTTCGCCAAAGTGGTTTTTCCGGTACCGGGATAATCTTCGAGCAACACGTGACCACGACTCGCCAACGCAGCGAGCAGACGGCGGATTGAAACCGCTTGTCCCTTCATCACGGTTTCGATACTCGTGGAAATTTTCTGATATATCTCGCGCGGAGAAAGCTGGGAGGAATTCATTTGGTCCATTGGCATCAAGCGCGAGGAATGTGCCGCAGAGCCATTTGCCGTCACAAGCAAATCTGTGTTGGCGTTGGTTGAAGGGAGAACGTTGACCCGGGGGGCGGCGGGGTTTGTTTTCATTCGTTTCTTTCTTCTTTTGACACCGGCCCGGGAGAAACGTTTTGGAAATGTTTGTTTATTTCAACCCGCTGAAGCCCGTTCCAATTTTTCAAGCTCGATGGCGTCCCGCTTGCAGAGCCAGAGTGGAATTATACCGAGAATCCCGAAGCAACAATCGATCAGCCGCCAATAGATCGGGATGCCGCGCAACGCTCCGAAAAAGAACGCCCACGGAATAATTAAAACGCAGGCGATCATTCCAAACTCGAATAGCCAGATATTCCGCACGGGATTTCGCAACGCGCCCACAAAGGCAATCGCAATGGCGACGTGTCCGAACGCCAGCCAATCCGTTCCGTAAGCCATGAATGGGAATTTGCTGTTGGTTTCAATGAGGGCTTCGCGAACTTTTAAAATCCATTTTACAAAACCGGACGTGGCTTGTTCTGGAGAAATGTTCGATGCGCCAAACATTTTTGCCAGAAGGTTGAGTTCCCATTCGAGCGGGATGGCCGTAAGGCCGCTGAACACCAAGGCGATAATGAAAAACCAGGTGAGAAGTTTGATTCTTCGACGCAACGTGTTTTCGCGATTCATATTTTTTCGAAATTCAAAGCGGGTCTTTTCTCGGCGGAATCGATCCGGAAAGGTAAATGAGTCAGAATATAGAAAAGTGTGTACGAGATGAGCAAAAATCCTGCGTAGAGAATGGAGTAAAGCCCCGCCGTGCGACGACGAGGTGGAAGAAAATGCTGAAATATGTCCGAGATTAAATTGATGGGGCTGAACAATATGTCCCAGCTATTCCAGCGTTGCACGCGGCCCAGGTAAATTCCAAATCCAGAAAGTCCGATTACGGCGAGGATAAATATCCAACTGATCGGACGATTGGAAAGATGCGCGACCAGGTTTTGCATCCAATAGAGAGAAAGGAATGTCAGGAGCAGACCGATGCAAATAAAGGATTGGAACAAGACGGCGTCGAACCAAAAAGGCACGGGCGGACGTTCGCGCAAGTGGATGAGATCGGTCACGAGATAGGGTGCGTTCGGCAGAAATAATAACCAAGCGGCGCTAAAGCCGAGCAGCTTTATTTTCGACTCTTTGTATTTCCATGCGAGCAGTGCGAAGCCGATTGGCATCCACGCCAGAAACAGATTCCAGATGAGATATGCATGCGTCAAACGCGCCGAATAAAAAATACGGACGACTGACAAGCCGACGCACAACGCAGAAGCAGTCGCTAACGCCATCAGAATCCAGAAAATTTTCCGATTCAAATATTGGTTCATATCCTACTCGCGTTGATTCGAATTACTCTTCGCCTGCGTATTTTCTTTGAAGGAATCGGACCAATGGGTGAGGAAAAACTTTTTCTCGGTCGGCAGGAGCGTGTCTGCCGTTCCTACGATTGGACGAAGCGCGGTGGCCATTTGCACCATGACGAGCAGGAAAAGGACAACCCACAATTTTAACCCGCCATTGAAAGTTGAGCTGAGTTGCGCGAAGCCGTTGTTCAAGAAACGGAGGCCAAAATAAGTTGCGATAAACCAGAAAACCAAATGCAACGCGCCCATTGCCACGACCGATTCGGTTGATTGCGAAAACACCCAGGCCACGGGCGCAAAGCCGATGAGCAGCACGGTCATCAACGCGAGCAGCCCGCCGACGAGTCCTGCGACTTCAACCAACTTTGCCTGCGACCCGCTCAGACACGCAAAGATGTAGAGACTCGGCAGACAGATCAGCGCGGAAATTAAAAGGCCGACTGAAATTTTTACGGGTGCCGCCCAAAGCTGCGTGCCGACGGAAAATGTTCCCACCACCAATCCGTAGATCAGGCTGCAGAACAGCGCGATGGCGAGCATGGACGCAATCAGCATCGAAGGATTTTTCTGCGTGAGGTGAAACAGCACGCGGCGCGGTTGTCGCAGTAATGCCTCGACTGCAGAAAAAATTCCAGTGATGGGAATTTTTTCGGATGGGTTCTCGTTGGCCAACGGATTGGCTTGAGAAATTATCGGTGGAACGGACGTGTTTTCATTTTCATTCATAATGTGACCTTTTGTTTGATGTTTAACGAACGAGATGTTTGATGGCGTGAAAAACTGCTTCGTAAAAATTCCCGCTCAACGCGTCTTCGCGAAGAAATTGAACCGGCAAACCGGGCGAACCGACGAATGGCCGCAGAATCCATGAGAGCTGGCTGCCGAGAAATAAATTGCCCGCCAGCCAGCCGAGAAGAATTTTCCAACCAATTTTTCGGTTGCCACTGAGTTGCTGCAAAAGTTGGAGAAGGCGAAGATTTGCAGCAATCCCCGCGAACGCGATGACCGTGACGTGTGTCAGCAAAATAACACTGTGACTGGAAAAGGCGTTGGAGCGCTCGGCAATGGGCGGGGTGTTCCAAACCAGAAAAATGGCCAGCGGACTGAACGCGCCAAGAATCGCGGCAGCGATGGTGAAGCTCATGACGATGGCGAGAAAGGATTGTCGGAAACCGATATTCAGACCAAACAGCGGAGCGAGCATTCCGTTGAGCAACGCGTTTCC
>JBBQAX010000257.1:0-6364 GCA_038316905.1 Verrucomicrobiota bacterium
GTCTGGAATGCGGCGCGTTCACCGCCGCTCTCCCATCGCAAATCACTTGAGGCAACCGTTACAATCGGCAATCGCTCAGTCCGAATTGATGCTGACAACGGAATTGAAATTAGCAAAAGTCCGGCACTTTGAATCCGCTGCCCTCTGAACGCGCAAACGCTAAAATCGAATTTGTAAAAGCGACTACGACCCATGCGTCTCTCTTTCCGGCATGCCACGCTTTGGTGGGCCGCACCCAGGGCAAAAACATTGTGCCAGTGGACTACTTCGCCCAAACCATCTCCAGTCCCGAACAACTGGTCGTTCTTGCGCTGCGGAAAGACGAACTGATCGGCGTGGCCAGCGCGCGCCGATTGCCGCCCGATGGCTCGGAAATCGGCGCTCGCTCGGGCGCTCAGTTGAGTTTAGAAATCTGTGAACGACTGTCTTGCCGTATGAACCTGAACCTTTCTCACCGTTCCGTCCCGTGGATTTTCGCTGCGCTCTTTCTCGCCTCCACGGCTCTGGCCGATTGGAAATCGGACGCGGATGCGAGCATCGAACTTATTCGCAAACGCGACTGGCTTTTGCAGGCCAACGATACAAACGGGCAACCAGTCGCGGGCGTAACGGTGCAAGTGCAACAGCGTCGGCACGAATTTGCCTTCGGTTCGGCGTTGAATTCCTACCCTCTGATCGCCGAGCCGCGCTACGCCGAATTCTTTGCGCGAAATTTTGAGTGGGCGGTTTTCGAAAACGAAACGAAGTGGCCCGAGAACGAACCCACCCAGGGGCAATTGACCTACACCCGGGCGGACATCATGGCCGCGTTTTGTCGCAAGCACGGCATCACAATGCGCGGCCACACCATTTTTTGGGAAGCGACCAATGGCGGTTATGAGCAACCAGCGTGGCTGGATTCGCTGGATACGAACCAGCTTCGCGCTGCCGTGACGGCGCGCTTGAACAGCGTCGTGCCGCATTTTCGGGGCGAGTTTCAACATTGGGACATCAACAACGAAATGTTGCACGGCAACTATTTTCGCGGACGGCTAGGCGCCAGCATTGTGCCGTACCTGTTTCAAACGGCTGGCGCGCTCGACCCAACGGCGAAACGTTTTGTAAACGATTACAATGTTGTCGCCGGTTCGGAAACCGGTGCCTACAAAACGCAGATCGCAAACCTCCTGGCTACGGGCGTAGAAGTGGAAGGCATCGGCGCGCAAGGACATTTTGGTGGGCAGGTGATTGATCCGGTGGTGGTAAAAGCGCGGCTGGATAATCTCAGTACGTTTGGAATTCCAGTCTGGATCACGGAATACGATTCTGTTCAGGCCAACCCGACCAATCGCGCGGATAATCTGGAAAAACTTTACCGCGTTGCCTTCGCTCATACCAATGTTCAAGGCGTCCTGATGTGGGGCTTTTGGGCGGGCGCGCATTGGCTCGGGTCAAATGCGGCCATCGTCGATTTGAATTGGACGCTCAACGCCGCGGGCCAGCGTTACACCAATCTTTTGCACGAATGGACCACGACTACGAATGGTGTGACTGACGCGAATGGGCAGTTTAATTTGCGCGGATTTCACGGGAGTTACGACGTTGTCTTATCCGCATCTGGAAGCACCGTGACGCAAAGCCTCGCGCTGGTGAACGATGCGGGGACGCAATCGAACTCCGTTGTTTTCGGGGCAAGCGCGCGGCCAACGCTCAAAGGAAATCTGATCGGTGGAGATACAAAAGCATTTGCCTGGAATCGGTTCGCAACCGGACGAAGCAGTGTCGTTGAATCCAGCGCTAATCTGAACGAATGGGAGATCGATTCACCACGACTTCATCCTCTTGCGGCAGCATGGTCGGTGAAGACTCCTAATGGGACGCTCACCCGTTTCTTTCGCGTGCGAAACGATTCGTTCCCGCCACCCGTATTTGATTTTTTTGAAACCAAAGGAGCCAAACGCGTTGCCACAATTAACGGAAGTGGTGGGTTGGCTACGGTTGATACGGGAATTGTTCACCGGACTTTTTTGGTATTCGGCGCGAGTAACTTGCGCAATGGAGTTTTCACTTTCACCGAGGATGCCGCCGAACCCTCGCCGGACGGCGGGCCGCCCGGCGTGTTGCGCTTTAACATGACCACGAAGCCAACCAGTGTGGGACAGGATTTCTGGGGGTTCATTTTGAAACCGGGAAGCATTGCGGCATGGCCCGGCAGCGGACTTACGACCAATCATTTCGGCAACACCCGGCTCCGTTTTCGTTACAAGCTAACTTCTGGACGGGCGATCAACGTTCGACTTGAACCGGTTTCCGGCGGGTTCAATGAACGGTGTGACTTTGGCAACATCAGTGGAAATGGGCTGTGGCAGGAATTCAATCGGCTTCTATCCACCGGCTCCAACGGAACAGCCTTTCTCAACTTTTTAAATGCGGGCGGTGAACGCTACTTGAACCTGGTTTACGGCAACGGCGCCGCCCTTTCCGCGTACTCAAATGGAGACACGTTGCTGCTGGACGATATTTCGCTTTATTACGATCTCTAGAGTGGGGCGAGGTTGCGAAGAAAGTTTTTCGCCGCAATGGCACGAAGCACCAGGAATTTGGTGAAACAACCACTATTGTGGAACGTCGATCACTTCCAATTTTTTCATCATAGGCGCGGCGGCTTCGCGCAGTTGGGGAATCTTTCGGAAAAAAATTATTGCCACGATCACACAAAACATTCCCGAGAGGGTGAGGGCAAAAGATGCTCCGAATTTTCCAGCGATTGCTCCAATTGCCAGGTTGCCCAGCGGCATCGTTCCACTGAATGCCATTGTGAAAATGCTCATGACGCGTCCGCGCTTTTCTTCTTCGACCAGCGTTTGCAGAAGCGTGTTGCCCGACGCCATCATCAACACACCGCCGAGTCCCACGATCCCCAGAGCGATTAACGCCAGACTGAGAAATTGCGAGGAGGCGAAGGCAATGGTTCCGACTCCCATCAAACCCGCGCCAAGCGCCATGACATTGCCCAACCCGCGTATTTCTTTTCTAGCGCCGAGGTAAGCTGCGCCAATCAATGCGCCAATTCCAGTGGCGGACATGAGATAGCCGAGCGTCTTGGCGTCGCCACCAAAAATGTCGCGAGCAACTATTTTGTGGGGAATCAAAATGCGTGGCGTTCGTTACCTGATGCAACAAAAGGGATGAAACGGTTTGCTCCATTTGTTACCGTGCGCTCCGTCATGTTTAAACTATTGGTCGGTTTCCTCGTCAGTTTTTATTTCGCACAAAGCCTGCGCGCGTGGAACGCAGAAGGGCACATGCTCGTTTCGCAAATTGCCTACAATCATTTGTCCCCCGCAGCGAAGGCGAAATGCGACGAACTCATCGCGGTGCCGCTCGTTTATGGTGGTCCATCGAACAATACTTTTGTGACGGCGGCGGTTTGGGCGGACGACCATCGTGCTCCATTGGGCACGTCGGGATCGCATTTTATCAATCTTCCTTTCAGCCTCGATGGCACTCCCACAAACGGTTTCACCCCGCCAGCCTTCGACGTGGTCAAAGCGATTAATCAGAGCATCGCGGTTTTGCAAAATCCCGATTCGGTCCTGACAAATCAGGCGACGCACTTGCGTTACCTGTTGCACTTCGTCGGCGACATTCAACAACCGCTCCACTGTGTGACCGCAGTGTCCAGTGCGACTCCCAATGGCGATGCGGGCGGAAATGCTTTTACCTTCAGCGGCGGACGCTGGGGCAACGTTCATTTTCTCTGGGATGAAGGCGGCGGTTATTTGACCAATTCCATTTCGCGCCCGCTCAATCCTACGGGACAAGCGATCCTCGATTCAAAAGCGGCGGCAGCGGAAACAAATTATTCTTACAGCGCGAATCCGAACACAATTCCAAATCCGATGACATGGGCAATGGAGGGTTTGGAACTTGCTAAAACCGTTTCGTATGTCGGCGTCACGCGTAACACGACTCCATCGGCAGGCTATCTCAATACGGTCAAAGCTTCGGCGGAACAACGCATGGTAATGGGGGGTCGTCGCCTGGCGGATTTACTCAACACGTTATTCGCCCCAAGCCCTGTGGCGTTGACACCTGGCCCGGTGAGCAATGGAACATTTGCTTTTACCTGGGTCGGCCTTTCCAACGCGTCTTATCGGGTGGAATGGAAACATCAACTCTCTGACCCGATGTGGAACGTGTTGACAAACATTACAGCGACGAACAACTCGGTTTTGTTCAGCGACGCCGTCTCGCAAACGCAACGGTTATATCAAGTAGTGTAATAAGAGCGGCCCTCGAACTTGAGCCGCCTGATCTTGAGCCACAGGCTCAACGTTACACCGGTTTTCCGTTTGAAAGGCATTTTCACTCTGTCATTCTCGGACGCATGAATCCGCCTCCTCGATGTATCCAGCGGCGCACTTTTTTAGGATTGGCTTTGGCGACGCCGATGGCGCTTTCTTCGATGGCCGAAGAGGCGGTGCCTCCCACGCCGAAAGATCTCAAGGAATTACTCACCAAAATCCGCGAAGAAAGCGGTTTGCCCGCGCTGGCGGCTGCGGCGATGCGCGATGGCGTATTGGTGGGGCTCGGCGCGGTCGGCGTTCGCAGAATGGGAAGCCCAACTCCGGTCACCGCTGCGGACAAAGTTCATATCGGCTCCTGCACCAAGTCGATGACTGCGACCTTGATCGCCATGTTCGTGGAGAGCGGCAAACTGGATTGGAAACAAACCCTGGGACAAATTTTTCCAGAACGTGCAGGGAAGATGCATGAGAAATATCGCACCGCGACTTTGGATTCCCTCGTCACACATCGGTCGGGCAGCCGCGCGAACGGTCCTTTTCGTTCTCCAAAACTGCCGCTGGTCACACAACGATTAGCTTATCTGGATTCGGTGGTGAACCAGGCGCCGGAGTTCGAAGCTGGCGCTTATCATTACAGCAACGCGGGCTACATCCTGCTCGGTGCGGTTCTTGAACGGGTGAGCGGACAGCCGTGGGAAACTTTAATCCAGCAACGACTTTTTCGTCCGCTCGGAATGAAGAGCGCGGGATTCGGCCCGCCTTCCCGACCCAACCAGCTCGATCAACCGTGGGGACATGTTTTAGAAAACGGAAAATTTCTGCCGCGTTATTCCGACAATCCCGCTGGGCTGGGCCCCGCCGGCACGGTGCATTGCACGATGGAGGACTACATGAAATTTGCGGACTTTCATGCAGGTCGGGGAAAACTGCCTGCGGATTTGTTGAAGGCGGATTCATTTGCCACCTTGCATCAACCGCCCGCTGGTGAGACCTACGCGAAGGGCTGGGGGACATCAAAACGACCTTGGGCCAGAGGTCTGACCTTGAGTCATAGTGGCTCCAACACCATGAACTTGTTTTTGGTTTGGATAGCGCCCGAGATTAATTTTTCCATGGCGGCCGCGACGAACGCGGTGGGCGAAAAAACGACCGCGGTCCTGGATAAAATCATAGGCGAGTTGGTGCACAAGTTCGCCAGCTAAGGGACGCTCAGTGAATGTAGCGTCGAGGCTGCCTCGATGTTGAACGGCCTGATTTTGAGCCACAGGCTCAACGCTACATGATTTGATTTTGGATCATTCCGATTCAAAAGAATAATTGTCTGCCCTCCTTCTGATGTGCCTAAACTTCGACAATGAAATCTGTCTTCACGCGCGCGTTTGGCGTGTTTGTATTTTTGGCGGCCATGGTTGGTAAGTTGGACGCTGGGGAAAAGAAAACGCGTCCGGACATCGTCGTTTTTCTCACGGACGATCATAGCCAGCTTGATCTTTCGCCGTATGGCGGGCGGCAATTTCGCACGCCGAATATGCAACGGCTCGCGGACAATGGTCTCACTTTTACGCGAGCATTTGTGGCGTCACCGAGTTGCGCGCCGAGTCGCGCGGCGTTGCTCACCGGCTTGATGCCCGCGCGCAATGGCGCGGAACCGAATCACGCCAAACCTCACGCGGAATTGAAAAAGTGGCCCGCTTATTTTCAGGAATTGGGATACGAGGTCGTCGCGTTCGGGAAGGTGTCGCACTACAAACACACGGCGGATTATGGCTTCGATTATTTTGCCAACGACACGTTTCACGATCATGCAGGCATTTCTTCGGCAGTAGATTTTTTGAAAAAACGCCATCGCACGAATGCGAAACCGCTTTGCATTTTTGTCGGCAGCAATTGGCCGCATGTTCCGTGGCCCGAAGGCGCGGAAGGGTACGATCCTAAAAAGCTTTCGTTGCCTGCCGGTTCCGTGGACACACCGACGACTCGCGAATGGTACGCGCGTTACGCCGCTGCGGTGACGAGAGCGGATGATGACCTTGGCAAGGTTTACGAGGCGGCGCGCACGACGCTTGGCGAAAACA
>JBBQAX010000258.1:0-6341 GCA_038316905.1 Verrucomicrobiota bacterium
CTGCTGATGACGGCGGGGCGATTGCGACGAAATCTGCGCCACGCTCGTTGGTTCGGGCTGAGGTGAATTTGCGCGCCGCGCGGTGTCACGAGTTCCGGCTCTGGATTTTCGGCGACCTCATTCATAGCGAACCCTCCGATCAAGCAGGCTGTAGGCGAAATCCACCGCGAGATTTAGAACGAGTAGCAATACCGCGTAGAGCAAAACGAGTCCGACCACCATGGTATAATCGCGGTTGAGCGAACTGTTGACCATGAACACGCCGATGCCGGGAATTTGAAAAATGTTTTCAACAACGAATGAACCGGTCAGCAAGTCGGCGAGGAGCGGGCCGGAATAAGAAACAACCGGCAACACCGCGAGGCGGAATGCGTGTTTGAAAAGAACGGCGGTTTCGCTAAGACCTTTGGCGCGAGCCGTGGTGATAAATTCGGAATGCAGCGTGGTCATCATTCCTTCACGCATCAGGCGTGCAATGCGGCCTGAGAAATACAGTCCAAGCGTGAGCGTTGGCAAAATGGCGTGCCACGGCGTTCCCCAAAGCGCGACCGGAAACCAATGGAGTTTGATTGCAAAGAACATGATTAAAATCGGCCCGATGACGAGTGCTGGAATGCAAATGACGAGCAGCGCCAGAAAACTTCCGACGTAATCGCCAAATTTTCCTTTGTTCACGGCGGTGAAAAATCCGAGCGGAATTCCAATCCCCAACGCAAATAAAAACGCCATTCCGCCGAGCGAAAGGGAAACGGGCAAACCCTGGGCGATGATGTCGGTGACGCTGTGATTTCGATATTTGAGCGACGGACCAAAATCGCCTTGCACCAATCCGCCGAGGTAACGGAGGTATTGTTTCCAGACGGGTTCGTCCAAATGATATTTGGCGAGGAGAGCGCGTTCGACTTCTGGCGACGCGGGTTTTCGTTCTTTATCGAACGGTCCGCCGGGCGCAAGTCGCACGAGCGAGAACGCCATAAAACTGATGAGCAACATCAGTGGAACGAAAAAGGCGATGCGGCGCAGGTAATACATTTTCAGTCGAGGGTCGAGGGTCGAGGGTCGATAGCTGGACTGCGCGTGTTCCGCGTGAAAGGAGTTTTGGAAGTTTTTACTGCGAGCGAGCGGTTGAGGGAGGCAAGCTGTTTTGCGAGCGACTCAATTTTTTCAAACGCGGGTTCTATATCGTTTTCGTTCAGATATTTTTCGTCCAGCGCGAGATAAAATAACGAAGCAACCTCCATTAGAGAACCGTAGGCCTGCTCCAAATAATGAGCGAAATCTTTATCAGAATTTCGACCCGACCCTTCTGCGATATTGCAAGAAACTGAAACTGACGCACGCCGGATTTGAGAAGTCATTGCATAGAGTTCGCGCGAGGGAAAACTCCGTGAGAGCCGATAAACAACGGCATTCAACGCGCGCGAGTCCTGCCAAACATTCAATTTTTCAAAACGAAATCGAGTGTTCATCAAATTATTTCAACGCGTCGCGCGAAGACTTTCAGGCTCTCGACCCTCGACCCTCGACCCTCGACTAATTTTCCAAATGGCGCGCACCGGATGTTCGCCACGGATGTTCGGGTAAACTCCTTTTATCTTCGTCGGGTCGTACATTTCCGTGTTCACATAAATGTAGAGCGGAACAATCGGAACTTCGTCGCGAATCAAAATTGTCTCGGCTTGTTGGAGAATTTTTTCGCGCTTCTTGAGGTCTGGCTCCGCGTTGGCCTGGCCCATCAATTCGTCGTAACGCGCGTTTTTCCAGCCGGTCCGGTTGTTCCCGTTATTGCTCATGAACATGTCGAGAAACGTGTTCGGATCGTTGTAATCGCCAATCCAACTGCTGCGGCTCAAGTCGTAATCAAGTTCGGCTTGCGCGCGCAGCCAGGTTTTCCATTCGAGCGGGCGCAGTTCGAGCGTGATGCCGAGTTCGCGCTTCCACATGTCCTGCAATTCAACGGCGATTTTCTCGTGGCTTTTCACCGAGTTATACAAATATTGAACGGTTGGAAAACCTTTCCCGCCCGGAAAACCAGCTTCGGCCAAAAGTTTGCGCGCTTGGTCGGGATCGTAGCCCAATCCTTCGGGCGAAGTATAATTCGCCACGCCTGGCGGGACGAAATGCGAGGCCGTTTTCTCGCCGGCCTTGGTGATTTTTTCTACGATGCGCCGCTTGTCCACCGAGAGCGCCAATGCTTTGCGCACGCGTACGTCGTCGTAAGGTTTTCGCGTGACATTGCAGCGGAAAAAATAAGTGCCGAGATAATCTGAGCTATGCAAATCGGGACGCGTTTTCAGAAGATCAATCAAGTCTGACGGAACCAGTTCCTTGTCCCACACAATGTCCGCCGCGCCACTTTCATATAGGTTCAACGCGGTGTTCGCCACCGTACACGGCAATAAATCTACCAACTCGGTTTTGGTGTTCGCCGCGTCCCAATAACGAGGATTCTTGCGAATGCGAATCTTGTCGTTCAATCGCCAGGACACCAGTTCGTAGGAACCGCTCACCGGCAATGGTTTGGTCGTCAGCCAGCGATCGCCATGTTTTTCGATGGCGTGGCGCGGCACGACGGAAAGGGTTTGAAAGGCGCAGAGATCGAGGAAAAAGGCGGTCGGACTTTTCAATTCCACGCGCAGAGTGAGATAATCAATCACTTTCACACCAACATCCTCTGGCGTGAATTTCTTTCCCGTCAGCGCATTGGTTTTACCTGTGGCGAATTCCTCGCCATTCTTGACGTAGAACAATTGCCCTGCGTATTCGCTCGCGGTCATCGGATCCAGCACGCGAATCCAGGAATACAAAACATCATTTGCGGTAATCGGCTCGCCGGTGGACCAGACCAGGTTTGAGCGCAGGAAGAATGTGTAAACCGTTCCATCGGGCGAAATCTCCCAACGTTCCGCAAGCCCGGGTTCAGGCGTCGCATCTTGCGCGCGATAACGGGTCAATCCTTCAAACAAACAACTCGCCACGCGCCCATCTGCTTGTCCGGTAATAATAGCGGGATCAAGTGACTCCGGTTCCGGCCCGTTGATAATGGTCAGGTCAGCCTTGGGTTCTGATCCCGCACAACCTGAAAACAGAACGCAGAGAAAAAAAAGCGACCCGCAGATCGAAAAACGTTCTGCGAGTCGCTGGAAGATCGAATGAAATTTCGAGACCGAGTAATTTTTACGGCGCAAAATCCCCTGGTTGTGTCCGGGAACGCTGGCCGAAAAATTCATCGTGTTTTATTTATTGGTTGCTGCGGAGGGATTCACCGGAACGATTTGATTGGTCAATAACATCGGCACTTCTGTTTTCGGAGCCGGAACGGCAGGTGCCGCGGAAGGAGCCGGTTGGTTGGTGGATTGGCGTCGTAATTCTTCTTCCAACGCGCTCGCAGCGGGACGAGCCTGACGTCCCATCACAAGTGCCAACGCCAGCGCGAGAACAAAAAATCCGCCTGCCACCCACTTGGTGATATTCGTCAGCGCATTGCCCGAGCCTGCACCGAACAGCGCATCGGTAGCCGCTCCGCCGAAGGCCATTCCCGCGCCCGCTTCTTTTTTAGGCAGTTGCACCAGCACCAACAAGATCAGCAGCACACAATCCAGCACCATCAGCGCGGTGAGAATCCAAATTAAGAATGTCATCATAAATTCTAAAATCCTAAATCGAGTTCTTTATGATATCGGAAAAGCTTCGGTCATCCAGCGATGCGCCACCCACCAATGCCCCGTCCACGTCCGGTTGCGACATCAACTCGCGCGCGTTTGACGGCTTGACGCTGCCACCATATTGAATGCGGACACGGCGCGCAACAGGTTCGTCAAACAACGCCGCCACCGTTTGGCGAATGAAGGCATGCACGTCTTGCGCCTGCTGGGTCGTCGCGGTCTTCCCGGTGCCGATGGCCCAAACCGGTTCGTAGGCGATAATCGTTTCTTCCATCTGCGCTTTACTCAAACCGGCCAGGCTTCCCTGCAACTGTGCGCCGACGACTTTTTCAGTTTCGTCGGATTCACGTTGGGCCAGTGTTTCGCCAACGCAAACAATCGGTTTGAGCGATGCCGCGTGTGCTGCCAGAGCTTTTTTGGAAATCAATTGGTCGCTTTCGTTCTGATATTGGCGGCGTTCCGAATGGCCCAGAATCACATAACGAACGGAAAATTCTTTCAACATACCCGCAGCGATTTCCCCAGTATAAGCGCCGAAATTATGTTCGCTCATGGTCTGCGCGCCGAGCCGGATATTCGTCGCGAGTAATTCCTTCGAAACGTCGTGCAGTGCGGTGAACGGTGGGCAAACGACGATGTCCACTTCCTTCACACCGGCCAGCTCCATTTTCAATCCGCGCACCAAAGACAACGCTTCGGCGACGGTTTTGTTCATTTTCCAATTTCCAGCAACAATTAATTTTCGTTCTTTATCCATGAGATTTTATGAGAAATTTAACGCAAAGGCGCAAAGGCGCGGAGACGCAACATTCTAAATCGTCCAACTGTCTTTGCGTTCATTTTCATGTTTTACAATCCGTTCACCACGCGGTGAATTCCATTTTTCACAAACTGTTCGCCGAAATTGATAACCAAACCAAGTTTTAGCCGGGTTAGTCGCAAATAGGTTAACATTTGCGCTTCAAAAATCCGGTTCCATTCGGAAACAGCTTGTTGTCGATCAAAACCAAGTCATTGATCTTCAAATCCAGTCTCAACGGAGTCCCAAGCTGCTTGCCTTTATAGACTATCGGCACCGAAAGCTGCCGTTCAACTTTCATCCCGCGCCGAGTCAATTCTTCAACCATCGCTTCCTCAAAAATGCACTCGATAAGACCAGGCCCACCTAACGTGCGATGCACTTCAATCGCGCTGTCCACGATGACTTTGCTGATTTCGTTCTCAGTCACAAAATTTTTTAACGCAAAGACGCAAAGACACAAAAGTCGCAAAGTTAATTTTAGTTTGCGCCTTCGGGCCCTGGCGTCTTTGCGTTAATTCTTCTCACTCAACGCCGCCACACCCGGCAGTTCTTTTCCTTCCAAAAACTCCAGACTCGCACCACCGCCGGTGCTCATGAAAGTCACTTTGTCGCCGAGGCCCGCTTTGTTCAGCGCTTTCACGCTGTCGCCGCCGCCGATGATGCTGACCGCGCCGTTTTTTTGCGTCGCTTCCACCACAGCTTTGGCCACGGTCAAAGTTCCTTCGGCAAAACGCGCGTCTTCAAACATTCCCATCGGGCCATTCCACAAAATCGTTTTCGCGCCGTGAATCACTTCGCTGTATTTCTTCGCGGTTTCAGGGCCGATGTCAAAACCTTCGGCGTCGTCGGGAATGTTCGGCTCCGCATTCACGCGTGGATTTTGAAATTCAAAAACGGGTTTGCCCTTTTTGTTCAACTTATCGGTCTTCAC
Organism: Verrucomicrobiota bacterium; assembly: GCA_038316905.1. GTDB lineage: Bacteria > Verrucomicrobiota > Verrucomicrobiia > Limisphaerales > CANJXF01 > CANJXF01. Next base: position 5,399 of record JBBQAX010000258.1, read on the forward strand.
CGTCGTGGCGATCACATTGTCGCTCGGCAGCAAAAACTGAACGCCCACCTTTTTGGCCTTGGCGAGCGCCGAATTAGCCACGTCGGTTCGGTCAGGTTCCACCAGCGATTTGCCGGTTTTTAATCCTTTGGCCAGCATGAACGTGTAGGCCATCGCGCCACCGATGAGAATCGTGTCAGCCTTTTCCAACAAACGGTCAATGACGTTAATTTTGTCCGAAACTTTCGCGCCGCCGAGAATAACCACGAACGGTTTGGCGGGACTCTTCAATTCATCACCGAGAAATTTCAATTCGCGTTCCATCAACAAACCCGCCGCGCATTGGCCGCCGCGTTTGGCAATGACGCGTGCCACGCCTTCGGTCGAAGCGTGCGCCCGATGCGCCGCGCCGAAAGCGTCGTTCACGTAAATATCCGCGAGTTTGGCGAGGTCTTCGGAAAAGACCGGACAATTGATTTCTTCCTTGTCGTGATAGCGGACGTTTTCGAGGAGCAGGATTTCGCCGGGCTGCAATTGAGCCACCGCTTTTTCCGCAGGCTCGCCAATGCAATCGCTGGCGAATTGAACTTTGCGCCCCAGCATTTCGGAAAGCTTATCGGCCACCGGCTTAAGCGACATCGACGGCTCGCGTTTCCCTTTCGGGCGACCCAGATGCGCGGCGAGAATAATTTTTGCGCCTTGTTTGATGAGAAATTCCAGTGTGGGCAACGTTTCTTTGATGCGGGTCGCGTCGTTGATGACCATTTGGCCATCCTTTTCTTCCATCGGAACGTTGTAATCGACACGGACAAGCACGCGCTTCCCGGCGGAATTCAAATCTTTAACAGTAAGTTTTGGCATACAAAAAACAGGGCGCAGAGAATAGCGAAGTGAGCAGTCGAGTCAAAGGGAAACAAGCCAGTCAAATGCTGCGGCTCTATATTTCTTCATTTTGCGGCTAAGT
>JBBQAX010000259.1:0-6310 GCA_038316905.1 Verrucomicrobiota bacterium
TTCAGCACGGATGAATTGCTCGCGCGCGTTCGGGCCATTCTTCGCCGTACGCAAAAGCAAAATAGACTTCCGGCCTCATTTGTGATCGGCGATGTAAAAATTGATTTCGTTCAACAACAAGCATGGCGAAAAAGGAAACCACTGCATCTCACGGCGAAAGAATTTGCGATGCTGCGTTTGATGTTTGAAGCGGAGGGCGAACCGGTTTCGCGCGAACGCTTTCTCGATGTGGTTTGGGGCTACACCGCATTTCCAACGACGCGCACGGTGGACAATCATATCGCCAGTTTGCGTGGGAAAATTGAAGCGAATCCCGATGAACCGCGTTGGATTCAAACCGTTCACGGAGTCGGATACCGGCTTGAGAATTCAACGCAAAGGCGCGAAGGCGGAAAGGCGCAGAGAAATGATTAAAGCGGCTTTCAATCTTTTCGTTCTTCGCGTCTTTGCACCTCTGTGTCTTTGCGTTAAATCAGAAAATTTACAAATCCGTGACAATTCTTTCGGACAGAATCTGCAAAGTTACCTTATGAAAATGAAATCGCTCACGCTGCTTGCCGCCATTCTTTTCGAGACGACGACGTTTGTTCACGCTGCGACGAATGATTTGAGCAGCGCGTTGCAAAAGGGATTATTCGAGGAAGAAGCCAACCACAATCTCGACGCGGCGATTGCGGCGTATCAAACCGTCGCGACGCAATTTGACAAAGACCGCAAGCTCGCCGCCACCGCGATTTTCCGTCTCGGCGAAGTTTATCGCAAGCAGGGCAAAAAAAATGAGGCCAATGCGCAGTATGAACGCATCTTGAAAGAGTTCTCTGACCAGACAGAATTGATGAAACTGAGTGGACGCCTACAAGATTCTGAAGGGCGAGGTGGTTGGGAAAAGATTTTGGCTGCGACGGGGCAAACCAGTGAAGAGGAACAAGAAATCCGGCGCATCAAAGCGATGATCAAAGACAGCCCGGATTTGATTAACGCGAATGGACCGAATGGCGTCCCAGTACATTATGCGGCCAAAAACGGGTTGTTACGAGTGGCTGAATTTCTTTTGGCGAACGGCGCTGATGTAGATCGGCCAGACAGCTCTGGCATTGGAACAACAGCGATTCATCGTGCGGTTGAAAGCGGCAACAAAGAAGTGGCCGAATTGCTCATCTCGCATGGCGCGGATTTAGAAGCAAAAGATGGGACGGGCGGAACTTCACTTCACATTGCGGCACGAAATGGGTTCAAAGCAATTGCGGAGATTCTTCTGAAAAATAAAGCCAACGTGAATGCGAAAAACAGTTCTGCAAACAGGGGGCAAACACCACTGCATCTCGCAGCGAGCGCAGGTCACCGGGCTTTGGTTGAAGTATTACTTGCAAACGGCGCGAACGTGAATGCCGGGGATGATGAAAACCAAACACCGTTGTATCTGGCTGTTTCCGCCAAAAACCTGGGCATGGCGGGTTTTCTCATTACGCAAAAGGCGGACGTGAATGCAGTCAGGAATGATGGTTCGACGGCATTGCTTGAAGCGGTTGATGCAGGACAAGCGCGGTTGGTGGAATTGCTCCTGAAAAATGGCGCGAATGTGGACGTAACACTGCCGAAGTACGATATTCGTGATGCAAACGGTAATAGCTCTCACTCCTTCAATAATTTCACGCCTTTGCACATTGCCGCGCAGCGAGGGCGAACGGAAATTGTCGAAATGCTCCTGGCGGCTAAGGCGAGTCCAAATTCGACGAACGCCACCGGCGCGACGCCGCTGCATTATGCGGCTTTGGGCGGGTTACTCGAAATTGCTGAGGCGCTGTTGAAGCATGGAGCCATGGTGGATTCCCGTGATGACAATGGTTCGACGCCACTCACATGGGCAATCAGCTCACGACAAAAAGGCACAGCGGAATTGTTGCTGACCAACAAGGCTGATCCAAACATTCAAACGAAATCTGCTGATACACCGCTGGGATTAGCAAAACGGACCAGCAGTCCGGCGCGCGAAGAACTGATTGCGGTGCTCTTGAAATATGGTGCGAACGAAAATTATGAACGACTGACGCGGATTTCAACGAAGCGGGCTGGCAAGGAGACCTCAGTTTTCATCAAAGGGAATCAGCCTTTGAATCGTTACAATTTATTCGAGTTCCTGGTTTGGGGCTCGGGTTCATTTCATTTCCCAGACCTAAAGAATGTCAAAATTCATCGATTGCAACAGAACGAATCAGAAGTCATCCCGGTGAACGTCGAGGAAATCCTGAATTCAGGTGAATGCATCAGGAACCCTTGGTTGGAATGGGGGGACATCGTGGAAATTCCCGAAATGGATCATTTGATTAACGAAAGTTGGAATGGTTTTTCAAAGGAATACAGCGAAACCATGCGGAAGTGCTTGGAACGAAAGATCTCCATCACGGTGAAAGGTGAGACAACAAATCTGCTTTTGCACGCCTACGAATTCCGATTCCGCAACGTGGTACAAAGTCACCTGCGTGCATCTTCGGACAAAGCACGCATCAAGGTAAAGCGGATCGATCCGGTCACGAAGCAATGGCATGAGATCATTGTGAATTTAGAAAAGCCACAGGAGCCAGACCTTTGGCTGCTTGATGGAGATGCCATTGAGATTCTTGAACGTGATCCGAATGCGTCACCCGCAGCATCCGATAATTCTTCCGGAAATTCTCTAACCATCCCAACACGGAGATTGCAGATCGCTCCGGTTGCGCCTGCACCGCCAAATTAGTTGACGATGTGGCCACATGAGGCCACATTGAGCGCGTGAAAAAGAAAACGACCAAATATCCTGAGGCGTCCAGCACGCCAGATGTTTTGAAAGAGACGGCGGTTTTGGAAGGACCCGTTTTAATCAACGTTCGTGCGGCCAAGGACAGCCTTTCCAGTTTGTTGGAACGTGCGGCGCAAGGTTTGGAAACAATCATCACCAGTGATGGCGTGCCGAAGGCGAAGCTGGTTCCGATTCAAAAGAAACGAAAACCGTTTCACGCTGATTGGGAGCTTTTGAAATCCATCCCGATGCGACCAGGCGCGCGACGTTCCGAGGACATCATTCGCGAAGAACGGGACAGCGGTTATTGAAATCGTATGTATCTCGATAGCTCTGTGATGGTGAAACTGTTTGCGCCTGAGCGGGACAGTGAATTTTTTGTGAAACTCACGGACGGAGAAAATATTTCTTCGTCCGTTTTGGCGTACACGGAAGTGTATTCAGCCCTGTTGATGAAACAAAGATCAGGCGAGTTAACGGCGGCAGAGCGTTCGCTTAGTTGGGCTTCTTTCGAGGAAAAGCTAAGGGAAGGGACCATTGAACTCGCGCCGTTTCACGAGGCGCTTTTCAAAAAAGCCAATCGCATCATGGAACAATGCAATCCGAAAGTGGCGTTGCGTTCTTTGGATGCGTTGCATCTGGCGACGTGCGATCAGTTGCAGGACTGGCCGCTTTGCACGACGGATGTGCGGATGCGGCAGGCGGCGGAGTTGTTGCGGTTTCCGTTGAGCGAAATGCCGCCAGCGTAAGGTTTAGAATTCCACGTTCGGGCGGCGCTTGCGAACCGCGTGAACGCGGAACTCCAGGCATTGGAAATTTTTCTTCTTATTCAACAAATCCTCTGTAGAACTTCCCGACATTCTATGAGCAAAACTATTCGTGAATTCTTCGGGCTGGCCAGTGTTCTCACGGCCGCCTTTCTTGCAACCACGGCACAGGCCGAGCCGTTGGATCGAGCCGTGCTGGGCAAAATGGATACGCAAATTAACGCAGCCATTTCCGAGAAGAAATTACCCGGCGCGGTGATTTGGGTAGAACACGACGGCGATTTTTATCACAAAGCTTTTGGTGATCGCTCGGTGGATCCGAAGTTTGAGGAGATGACGCGCGACACGATTTTCGATTCAGCGTCGCTAACCAAAGTTGTCGCCGGCACGCCAGCGATCATGATTTTGATTGAGCGCGGGCAGGTGAAACTGGATGAAAAGGTTTCGACTTACATTCCTGAACTCAAAGGCACCGATAAAGAAGGCATCACGGTAAAACAGATTATGACGCACGTGTCGGGGTTGCCGTCGGGCACGAGTCACACGCCGAAATGGGAAGGAAACGAAGCGATCATTCGAAAGATTGCCGCGGAAAAGATGCCGAACAAGCCGGGCGAGAAGATGGTTTACAGCGACCTGAATTTCATTCTCGTCGGCGAAATCGTCCAGCGCGTCAGCAAAATGAAGCTGAACGAATTCGCCGCGAAAGAGGTTTTCCAGCCGTTGAAAATGGTGGACACCGGTTATCTGCCATCGAAGGAAAAGATTTCTCGCATCGCCCCCACGGAGAAACTGAATGGTGACTACATGCGCGGCGTGGTTCACGATCCCACGGCGCGTTACATGGGTGGCGTTTCGGGCAATGCGGGATTGTTTACGACGGCGGCGGATCTCGCGCGTTACGCCCGGATGATCCTCAATGAAGGCGAGCTGGATGGCGTGCGCATTCTCAAGCCCGAAACCGTGAAGCTGATGACCAGTGTGCAAACGCCGGAGGGAAATCCTTCCCGGCGCGGTTTAGGTTGGGACATTGATTCTGGTTTCAGCCGTCCGCGCGGAGACAAATTTCCGCTCGGCTCTTTTGGTCACACTGGATTTACAGGCAATGCATTCTGGATCGATCCTTTCTCCAAGACATTTTGGATTCTTCTTTCCAATCGAGTGCATCCAAATGGGAAGGGGAACGTCGTCGAGCTTTATAAATCCCTGGGCACGGTTGCGGCTGATGCTGTTACGGATTTCGATTTCGCGTATATGCCAAACGCGTTGGCACCGAAAATCAGCGCGAAACAGACTGCTCTCACCAATGAAATCAGTAATGAAGTTCCGGGCGTGCTGAACGGCATCGACGTTTTGCAGAAACAAAAATTTGCGCAGCTCAAAGGATTGAAGGTGGGACTCATTACGAATCACACCGGAAAAAATCGCCTGCGCTATCCGACCATTGATCTGTTGCTGACTGCGCCTGATGTGGAATTGAAAGTGTTGTTCGCCCCGGAACATGGTCTTTATGGATTGTTGGACGAAGCGATTGCCGACAGCGTCGATGAACGAACCGGGTTGCCCGTTTACAGTCTTTACGGAAAAAATCGCGCTCCGACTGCTGAACAAATGCGGGGTCTGGATGCTCTGGTATTCGACATTCAAGACGTCGGTTGCCGATTCTATACTTACATTTCCACGATGGGCCTTTCGATGGAAGCCGCCGGACAACACGGTTTGAAATTCTTCGTGCTTGATCGCGTGAATCCGATTCGCGGCGATGTCATGGATGGTCCGATGTTGCAGGGCAAATCCAGTTTCGTCGGTTATCACGACATGCCGTTGCGTCACGGAATGACCGTTGGAGAACTGGCGCACATGTTCAAATCCGAACGTAAGTTTAACACCGACTTGACCGTTATTCCGGTGGAAGGCTGGGCGCGTGACCAATGGTTCGATGAGACCGCGCAGCCATGGGGTTATCTCTCACCGAACATGCGCAATCTCACTCAGGCCGCGCTCTACGCTGGTGTTGGTGTCCTGGAATATTGCGGAGTTTCCGTGGGACGCGGGACCGACACGCCCTTTGAAATTATCGGCGCGCCCTACATTCACGACATCAAGCTCGCCTACGAACTGAACAAAATTGGATTGAAAGGCGTTCGTTTCGTGCCAGTTCGTTTCACACCGCAGTCCAGTGTTTTTCCCAAACAATCGTGTGCCGGAGTGAATATCATTCTGACGGATCGCGAACATTGCGATGTGGTGGACATCGGAATCAGCATCGGAAAAATCCTGCATCGCTGGTACCCCGAGCAGTTCAACTTCAAACGCGCGAACCTGCTTTTTATCAACAAAGATGTTTATGAAGCGATCCGTGCTGACAAACCGCTGAACGAAATCAAAGCACTTTACGCAAAAGACGTGGAAGATTTTGCCAAACGTCGCGAACCCTTTCTGCTCTACAAATAACTGTTCCCGTAAACCAAAAGCCGCGACTCATCACGAGCGCGGCTTTTTTTGCATCCAAGAAGGTGCAATCAATTACTGCACAACAATTCGGAAAAATCTGTCACCGCTGGTTGATAATGGAAGTGATGCCTCTGTCCATTGCAGGGTCGCGCCAGTGCCCGAAATGGTTGGGACGACTGGTGTCCAATCGATGAGATTATCACTGTATTGCACTTCGTAATTTGTGCCTGCGACGCTGTTGAATTCGAGCGTCAGATTTCCGTCAGAAAAGAAGGCTTTCAGATCCACGGGAGGGGCAGGGCAGGCGTCGTAA
>JBBQAX010000260.1:0-6304 GCA_038316905.1 Verrucomicrobiota bacterium
GAGTTGAAAGATGATCGATCGCTCTCGGGCATCATCGCCAATGAAACTGCGAACAGCCTCACGTTGGTTCAGGCGGGCGACGTGCGTGAAGACATTTTACGTTCTGAGATTCAGGAGATTCGCGCCTCGACGCTGTCGCTGATGCCCGAAGGTCTTGAGCAGGCAATTGATTATCAGGCGATGGCGGATTTGATCGCATTCTCAAAAGGTGGCGCGCCGCGTCCGTTCGGAAGTTCCACGGCGGAATCGTCCGCTGCGGCGCGCGAGGCATTTCAAAAATCGAAACCGAATGGCGTGGCGAAAATCACGACGGCCTCTGAAGTGATTGATTACACGAGTTGGCTCGGCGTCCTGAAGTTTGCGCATTGTCGTCAGACGGATGGCAACTCGCGCCTGATTTGGCAGACCGAACCGGTGCCAAAAAGCATCAAGGCGGATCATCGCCAGCTTTTCCGTTTCGCGGGCGGGCTCGGACATTTCAGTCAGCCCAGCGGAAAGTTCGACCTTAAATTAAACGGTAAAAAAGTTTTTGAATTCAATGTCGCTCTCAACGACCAAACCTGGAGCAGCAAGGACGGCGCGGTGCGAATGTCCTATCAGGTGAAAGAACAGAACGCGGAAGACAGCAACGGGATATTCACAATTGATGTGCTCGGTTCGCTGCTCAAACCGGGTGAACCGGCCACGTTTGAAGTCGTTGGTTCCGCTGCTAATAGTTTGCGTTGGTTCGGCATCTATTTGCCTTCGCCCAAACTGCTGGCGCTCGCCGACAAAGCCGAAGATGACAGCAATCTACCGCTCGGCAAACAACTGCTCAACGACCGCAAACCGTCGTCGGAACGCGACGCGATCATTGCAAAGAATCCGGAACGTTCCGCTGAGTTGCTCAAGGAAATGGTTGCCGATCTCACTCCCGGAACGCCGGAAGAATATCGGCGCATCCCGTGGATTTGGCGCGTCACGATCGCCGCTGGAAAACGAAACGACGCCGATGAACTTCGCCGTTTGATTGACGTTTCGACTCCGAAAATGACTGAGCCTTTGCGCGATTGGGAAGCGGTCGTGATTGGCGGCGGTTTGATCAACGGCCTCAGTCTGAGCGGCGTCTGGCCTGGCGAACGCATTAGCGAAATCATCGGCAAAGATGCAACACTGCAAAAACGCTGGGATCGTGCGCTCGAACTTTCCGCCCAAATGGCCGATGACGAAAAGGTGCGAAACGGCACGCGTTACGACGCCTTGCGCATGGTCGCGCTGCTGCCGTGGAAACAATCCGGCGCGCAGTTGAAAAAATATTTGGGCAAAGGGATCAACGGAGAATTGCAACAGGGTGCCGTGAGCGGTCTGGTGGATGTAAATTTACCTGAGGCCACGACGCTGTTGGTCGAGCGGATCAATGACGTCACTGAAGGCAATCGCAATTTCGCCCTCGATGGATTGCTCCGCAGTCCTGAGCGAGTGGACGCTTTGCTCCAGGCAATCCGTGCTGGAAAAATCACTCCAGCGATGTTGGGAGCTAAAAGAATCGAAGCTCTGACGAACGCGCAAAATGTTTCGCAACGAGACGCGGCACGCGCTTTGTTGATCAAGGATTAGCCCCGTTACGATGAAGTTTCCAGCTAAGTTGCGGCTTGGCTGAAGAAGATTGAACCCGTTTCGGACGACTACTTTTGAAATCCAACCATGCCACAGAAGAAAGTTGGTGGGCTGGCAGGGATTCGAACCCTGGACAAATGCCTTAAAAGGGCACTGCTCTACCAACTGAGCTACCAGCCCAACTTATTGAGCGGCGAAACCTATCGACGTTTGCAGCAGGGCGCAAGCGAAGATTTACTTTTCACCGGCTAAAAATCAATTTCCGTCCCACTCCGCATTGAGCTTCTGTTCCAAACGTCTCACACGGCGGGTTTCGTTCTTGGCAAGGTTGCGTTCCTCGAAGGGATCTTTCGCCAGATTGTAAAGTTCCACGGGTTGATCCGGTTCGTTGATTTTGTTGGGGACGATCAATTTCCAATCGCCTTCGATGCACCAGCGGTAGCGCAGGCTTTTGGCAGGATAAGCGAGGTCAACGATGTCGTGCGTGAAACATTCGCCAAAAACCATGTCGCGTTTTTTCACGGCGGATTTGTCGAGCAAATCAATTCCGGGCAAATCGAGCGGCGGTTTCATGCCGGTTGCTTTCAATAAGGTCGGCATCAAATCGAGGCTGCTGGCGAGAGCGGATGATTGCTGCGGTTTCACGTTTCCCGGCCAGCGAATCATAATTGGAGTGCGCAAGCCGCCGTCGTATTGCGATTGCTTGGATTTCGGCGCGTAATCCGTTTTGTCAGGAGTTTGGATGTAACCATTGTCCGTGACGTAGGCCACGATGGTGTTTTCTGTGAGGCCATTTTTATCGAGGTAATTGAGCAATTCACCGCAGGTTTCATCGAACCATTCGATTGTGGCCCAATATTTCGCGATATGAAGCGATGGTGCTTTGTCGCGATATTTGGCCAGCAACCGTTCGGGAGGGTTGTGCGGGAGATGCGGCATCATCGGCGCATACCAGATGAAAAACGGCTTCTGCTCTTTGGTCGCAGTTTCAACGAAATCGTAAATCGGCTGCATCGTTTTTCGGCCGATTTGCAAGCCGTCATCGCCGTGACGTCCGCCGCGCTCGGGATCGCCGTCGGTCATGCCGTGAGTGAAGCCGCCACGGCGGAAATTTCCCTGCCACCATTTTCCAGTTTGTAAACTGAGATAGCCGCGATCCCCTAACACGCGCGGCAGCGTGGGCAAGCGTTCGATGAAGATGTTCATTTGCTCGCGGCCTTTAAGAAATTCTTCGGATTTTCGCGCGGCATTTTTTTCCATCCCTTGCGGCATGGGTGGATCATTGCCAGTGATGCCGTGTTGACGCGGGTAGCGACCGGTTAGAATGGAAGCAAGACTCGGGCAGCACAAACTGGAAGGAACGTAGCCGCGCTTAAAAGTGAGGCTTTGCGCGGCAAGTCGATCAATATTGGGCGTTTTGACCTGCGGATGGCCCATAAAGGAGTAATCCGTCCAGGCCTGGTCGTCGGAAACGATAAGAACGATATTTGGTGGAGAAGATTTATCGCGAGATAAAGCGGCCTCAGCGTGCGAGGGAAGAACTAAAATAGCGGCAATCAAGAGAATGAATGGCAACATGAGAGAAACTAACCAGCATTCCGAGGAGTCTTAAACATTTTTCTCGTTTGAACCAAAAAATGAAACATGTTTCACGCATGAAATTTCTCAGGGCTGAAGTGCAGCTTCGGACATTTTCTTGATGATGTGCGGCGTGTTGGCTTCGCATGCTCAGGCGTACGCCACAAAACTTGAACTTTCGCGCGGATGAAATGTCGATAATATTGTAAAAGATATATGAACCTCTTCTCAAAAACTTCCGCCTTCGTTTTGGCTGCATTAGTCGTGGGTGCGGCTTTGCTTTATGCCCAAACTAAAACGACAGTAGTTGCTGAAACAGCGACTCCTGTCGCAAAGAATCCAGTTGATATGAAAAATTTCAAAAAACCGTCGGACGATGAATTGAAGAAAACTCTCGACCCGCTGCAATACGCGGTCACCCAGCAGGAGAAGACTGAACCGGCTTTTCGCAACGCTTATTGGGACAACAAAAAACCGGGCATTTATGTCGATGTGGTGTCCGGGGAACCACTTTTTTCGTCCTTCGATAAATATGATTCCGGCTGTGGCTGGCCGAGCTTCACGCAACCTTTGGCGACGACGAAATTAGCGGAGAAAAAAGATTACAACATTGGTTATGAACGAATCGAAGTGCGTTCCAAGACGGCCGATTCGCATCTGGGGCATGTTTTCAATGACGGGCCGGTTGACAAAGGCGGCCTGCGCTATTGCATCAATTCTGCGGCGACACGGTTTGTTCCCGTCGAGGAAATGGAGAAACAAGGTTATGGCGAATTGCTTGAACCTTTTGCTAAAGCGGGATTGATCAAAGCTTCTGCGAATTCATCCGCCACGCCTGCCAAAGGAACCAAGGGTCGTGAAGTTGCCACTCTCGCTGGCGGTTGCTTTTGGGGCATGGAAGAAATCATCCGCAAACTTCCCGGCGTGATTGAATCGAAGGTGGGTTATACCGGCGGCGCGACGAAGAATCCGACTTACAAAGAAATTTGCACTGGAACAACCGGCCATGCCGAAGCGGTTGAGATCGTTTTTGATCCAGAGAAAACCAGTTACGAAGCAGTGCTGAAGTTTTTCTTTCGCATGCATGATCCGACCACGCTCAACCAGCAGCATAATGATCGTGGGACGCAGTATCGTTCAGCGATTTTCTACAACAGCGACGAGCAGAAAAAGACGGCGGAACGGGTCATCCAAGAGGTGAACAAATCCGGCAAATGGAAGAAGCCGGTTGTCACTGAAATCACGGCGGCGAGTAAATTTTACGATGCCGAAGAGTATCATCAGGAATATCTCGTGAAAAATCCGGGCGGGTACAATTGCCATTTCGTGCGCGATTGAAGTTTTGGGAGCGCGGACATTCTGTCCGCGAGGCTCAATCAAGGAGTTCAGCAACTCGCACGAACGCGCCACTCCAAGAAAAAGCTCTTGCGCCGCGCCTCTTTCGGTTATGTTAATTTGTCGCAACGACACTATTTAACATGACCACGAAACTTTTTTCCGAACTGGGGCTTTCACCTGAAATCTTAAAAGCCATTGATAAACTTGGCTTTGAAAAAGCCGCCCCTATTCAAGCTGAAGCCATCCCCGTTTTAATGAGCGGACGCGACGTAGTCGGCCAATCCCAAACCGGTTCTGGCAAAACGGCGGCATTCGCCATTCCGGCCATTGAAAAAGTCGATGCAACCAAGCGAGTCGTGCAGGTTTTGATTCTTTGCCCTACGCGCGAGTTGGCCATCCAGGTTTCGGAAGAAGTTCACAAACTCTGTCTTTTTAAACGTGGCATCACCGCGTTGCCGGTTTACGGCGGACAATCTTACGAGCGCCAATTTTTCGGATTGAAACAAGGTGCGCAGATTGTCATCGGCACGCCGGGACGCGTGATGGACCACATGCGCCGTGGGACATTGCGGATGGAGACGGTCAAGATGGTCATTCTCGATGAAGTCGATGTCATGTTGAACATGGGCTTTCGCGAAGACATTGAAGTGATCTTGCAAGCGGTTCCCAAAGAGCGGCAGACCGTTTTCTTTTCCGCCACGATTCCGCGCCCGATTCAAAATTTGATCGAGAAATATTCGCGCGATGCACAGAGCGTGAAGATTGAGCAGAAGGCGATGACGGTGCCGACGGTGGAACAAGTTTTTTACGAAGTGGATCGCCGTTTCAAAATCGAATTGCTCACGCGGCTCATCGATATTCACGACTACAAACTTGGAATCGTTTTCTGTAACACCAAGCGAATGGTCGATGACCTGGTCGATCATCTGAACGCGCAAGGTTATTCAGCTGATCGTTTGCATGGCGACATGTCGCAAGGAATGCGCGATCGCGTCATGACAAAATTCCGCAAATCCGGTTTGGAATTTCTCGTGGCCACGGATGTCGCGGCGCGCGGGATTGACGTCGATGATGTGCAAGTGGTCTTCAATTACGACTTGCCGTACGACCCGGAAGATTATGTGCATCGTATCGGACGCACTGGCCGGGCTGGTCGCAGTGGTCGCGCCATTTCTTTCGCCGCTGGACGTGAGCTTTTCCAGATTCAGAATATCGAACGCTTCACCAAAATGAAGATTCAACGCGGCAAAGCGCCGACGGCGAACGAAGTTGAAGAAGCACGCTCGAATGTTTTCATCGAGAAATTGCGCGCCACATTGCAGAGCGGCGAATTTAAGCGGCAAGACCATCTGATTGAACGCCTGTTGGAAGAAGGTTTTACCAGCACGGATATCGCCTCCGCCTTGATTCATCATTTGCAGGCGGGCGAAGCGGCACCAGCCCCGGCAAAAGCCACCTACGAAGAAGAACGCCCGCAACGACCGGCATTTCGCGAACAGCGTCCACCGCGCGATGAAGGTGCGCGCGAGCGTGAGTGGCGTCCACCGACGGATGCCCGCGCTCCACGTCGAGAAGCTGCGCCGGTCCGCGAAAGAAGTCTTAAACCTGCTGCTCCGCGTTCCGCAGAAACGCGCAAGCCATGGGTAACCCAAGCTGAAGCGGCCCGACCTTCTCAGGCGGCTGAATTCAAACCAAAAGCGGCCGAGCGTGCTCAACCCGCCGAAGAACGCGCCGCTCCGGAACGCAAAGGACCATTTGCGCGTCCCGGAGGCGCGGAAGCTAAAGTCAGTCG
>JBBQAX010000261.1:0-6235 GCA_038316905.1 Verrucomicrobiota bacterium
AACTATCGCGGAACGGCTCTTCGTTCGTATTGACCAAATCCGACAGCAGCACGCCGTTGTTAATGATAGTGAGAGTCGCGTCCACCACCACGTCGTCTCGTTTCGCGGACACGTTGTGGCCGCGGGGAACGAACGCTCTGCGTCTTCAAAACATTGCGCGTTGACGGGAATAAAAAACTGGCCGCGTAAATTAACGCGGCCAGTGCGAGAAAAATCAGAACTGATTTTGTTTTTTAAGCGCAACCGAAAGTTATGGCTGATCGTTGGGCTTCGGTTGTTGTTCCTGGTTGTTTTGAATCTTCGCGCCCGCTGCGTCCTGCACCGGCGCGCCTTGAAGTGCTTTCGCTTTTTCAAGATGCATGGCGATATGCTGGCGGGTCTCGGTGAGATGCGCCTTCAGTTCAGGGTTTTGTGCTTTGGCAATCTGGCCTTCGAGCATCTGCAATACTTTGGTGTGACCTTTGACTTTACCGTCGAGATAGGCGCGGCTAAATTCTTCGCCTTCGAGCGGCACGAGCGCGGCGAGTTCGCCTGCGCCTTTTTTCTGAAGTTCGGCCACAGCGGGCGTGATCAGTGGCGTCACATTAATTTTCTCACCGAGTTTCAAAGTCTTCTCCGCATTTTTGCCATGTGCCTCATGCAACATCTTCGCGTACTCGGCGACTGGAGAACTTAATTTCTTCTCGCTGGCCACCATCGCAGCGACGATCTCGCCTATGTCCGTCGCGACACAGAAACCGAGGATCTCTCCCTGGATCGGATCGCCCTCAATATTTTTTGCCTGGGCGCTGTCCGGTCGCATCGGCGCGCCGGGAATCACCGGCATATCGGTAAATGCCGCCTCCTGCATCATCATCGGTTTAAATTGAAGCGCGGTGACATAGGCCGGTTTTTTTCCGAGCATATCCTGCACGACAATTTCGCCAAATTCTTTGCGCGCGGCGTCCGCCGTTTTCTTCCCGGTCACAATGTCGTTGGCAAGATTGAGCGTGAGAATGTTGTGACCTTCGAGATCGCAACGGGCCGACAATTCGCCGCGCGTGCGGTCAAAAGTGCAACTCCCGTCGTATTGGGAGATCGCCCCCGCTTTGTCCTCCGGCACTTTGTAATCAATCGTGTGTTCGAGAAAATCCATGTGGGGCAACGGGAAATCGTGATGGTCGGCTTTCTTCGTGACCGTGATGCGTTTGTAAGGTCCTTGTTTAAGCCACACCAGTTTCTCGTCCGTGACTACCTGCGGCGCGCCGTATTTGGCGAGCATCATCTGCGCGCCCAACTTCGGTTGCTCCGGCCATTGAGCAATTGTTTTATCGGCCATACCGCGGTCGCCGCGATTGCTGGACGACATGCGCTTTTGGTTTTTTTCCAAACGTGTTTCCGCGCTTTCGGCGCCGGACGATTCGTTGATGGAAGCCCAGGTTGAATAACTTGGATCGCTGGCTCCGTAGGTTTCGGCGGATGCCATGGAATCATCGCGCATGCTACTACAGCCCGCGAGCGCGACGATTGAGGACAAGAGAAGAAGTTGTTTTTTCATAATGATTTTTGATTTTCCCAACGGTGGAGAAACCTATTTCCAGCCGAGCCGTTCACAACGAGGGAGAACCCCGTAATTAATCCGGGTAAATTTGCTGGGGAGCGTACGCGGCTCGCATGCATTCCCCCAGGGTACGAAAGCAACCTAAGGAGTTCTCCTACTCAAAAACCATCGTCTGTCTTCATTGTCAGAATGGTCGCCTGTTCTAAGTTTCTTTGCTTGATCACTCACTAAATATTTTTGCATCCAAAACTGAACTGCAAAACGTAAGGCTTAAAGGGACAAAAAATGCGAAGGGAAACTCAGTTTATTTTACTGGCCGGGCTAGTGGGCTTAATTTGTTCTGATCTCCGGGCGGAAAATGCTCCAGCCACAAAAGCCGTTTCGATTCTTTCCCGGTGCGACTCTTGTCGAATAGTTCTGGTTCCGCCACGCGGCAAATCCAAAAGCGACCTCGAGATTTCCGCACTGCAACGAAAAATAAAAACTTCTCCCATACCCGCGCCGTTGCTCGACCGGCTCGGCTGGCTCTTGGTGGCGAAGGCGCGCAGCACCGGGGACGAAGGAATTTATAATCTGGTGAAGCAAACGGCACTTTGTCTTGAAGCCCTCGAACCGGAAAGCACCGCAGCGCTTCTGCTGCGCGGCCACGCGCTCCAGAGTTTGCACAATTTTAAAGAGGCGGAACCGGTCGCTCGCAAACTCATCGAGAAACGCGGGGCCTCTTTCGATTACGGATTGCTCGGAGATATTTCGATGGATCGCGGGCAGGTGACGCAGGGGATCGAGGCGTATCAAAAAATGATGGAGTTAAAACCTGACCTGCATTCCTACACTCGCGCTGCCCATGCGCGCTGGCTGACTGGCGATGTCGAAGGCGCTCTGGAATTAATTTCGATGGCGACGGAAGCTGGCAGCTCTCGCAACGCGGAAGCAACGGCGTGGAGTTACAGTCGGCGCGCTGCCTATGAACTTCAATTGAACCGTTTATCCGACGCTCTGCAATCGGTGAAGGCGGCGTTGGAATTGCAACCGGATTATGCCGCTGCATTATTTTTTCGAGGCCGCATCGAACTCGCGCAAGGCCAAACTAATAATGCCGTCGTTTCGTTGCAGCGCGCTGTGAAATTAAACTCGCTCCCCGAGTATCAATGGCTTCTGGCGGACGTTTTAAATACGACCGGGGAAAAAAGCGCATTGCCCGCCATCGAGTTGGAATTAAACAAACGCGGCGCGCTCGAAGATCCGCGAACTTTTGCCCTCTATTTAACGACGCGTCGCGAAAAAAACGAAATTGCTCTGAAACTCGCCGAACGCGAATTGACTCAACGCGAAGATGTTTTCACCCATGACGCTTTGGCCTGGGCGCTGCACGCGACAGGGAAATATTCGGAGGCGCAAACTCAATCCAATCTGGCTTTGAGTGAAGGAACCGAAGACGCGCGTTTATTCTTCCATGCCGCTGTGATTGCTCACTCTGTTGGCAACTTAAAAGAGGCTCTCTTCTTTTCGCAAAAAGCGAACGGGATTCAGCAGATGTTATTTCCCTCAGAACAAAAACAACTCGTCGAACTAAACGGCCATCTGCTCGACGCACAATCGCAGGCCAAACTTAATACGTCCGACACAAATTAATATGAAAACAAAACCACTTAAATTCCTTCGAGGGATATCGATCGGGATGACGCTGGCGTCACTCGCGTTTACCCCGAGTCTGCTGCGAGCTTCCAGTCACATGGATGCCCCGCTGATTACATTAGATCCATCCGCCAACACGACGGACGTTTATGCATTTCTAACCGGCCAGGACACGAATAAATATTTAACCGTCGCTTTATCAGTTTATCCATTTGAAGAACCGGGCATTGGGCCAAATGATTTCCGTTTTGATGATAACGTGCTTTATGAAATTCATGTAGCGACATCAAACACGTCACGAGGAGCCGATGCGAATGACGCTACGCTGGGTCGCGCCACGCTCACCTATCAGTTTCAATTTGATACAAAGTTCAAAAATTCAAAAACGATTCTTCAGGCGTTTACGGGTGTTGTCACCAATGTGAACGATCCGACGCAGAATCTTTTGCAAACGTATCGCGTAACAAAGATCGATCGCCGGATCGCGAAACAGCGCAACGGACGGAATGGAACGGTTCTTGGAACCGGCATTGTTCCTCCGAACAATCAGGGCAACGCCACTCCATTTTATAATCAAGGCGACAATGGGGAAAATCCCGCTAAACCGGGAGTCGCCACCGATGACGCCTTGGATCGTTACACGATGGAAACGGTGACAAATTTCGCCAATGGTTATCGCGCCTTTGCCGGACAACGCGACGATGCGTTCTATGCGGACATCCAAGCGATCTTCGATTTGTTGACGCTACGCGACCCGGGACAGGATAGTCAGGGTGGCTTCAACGTTCATACAATGGTTTTGCGAATTCCTATTTCTGAATTGGGCGGCGACCAGCAAGTCGTCGGCGTTTACGCAACCACGAGCCGCCCGAGCGTGAGCGTTTTGCGGAATTTAACCACGATCAAAGCATCCCGTTTATCCAACGACGATCCTCGCAACATGGGTCGTAACACCTTCAATAACAATAACGGCATCGAAGAAAAGAATAAGAACCGCCGCTTTGGAAGTTCCAGTTCACGTTTTATTCAGGTCGGCCGCCAGGGAAATCCGCTTTTTTGCGAAGCCCTCATCGCGATAGAAGACAAAGATATTTACAATCGGACCAGTCCGACGGTCGATGCTGATTTGTTTTCCAAGTATGCATTGAATCCCGAACTCGCCGTGTTGCTAAACGCATTGGTCGGAACTTCCGCCATCACGAACAACCGAACGGACATTGTTGGGATTTTTATTCCTGACGTGATCAAGGTGGATCTTTCTACCGGCCCGGCGCGATTGACCGGCGGTGGCGCAGATGACGCTGGCTTTTCCCGTCTGAGTGTTTTTGGCGGAGACGCTTTGACGAGCGCGGTGCAAGCGGGTCTGCCCGGTTTTCCAGCGGGAACAATTCCCGGCGGCTGGCCGAACGGTCGTCGCTTCGGCGATGATGTGGTGGATATTGCCGTCTCCGCGTTGATCAACGATTTGCGACCTGAAACTTTCTCCGTCGCGAATGGAGTTGCAGGCGACAACGTCGATCATAACGACTGTGTTTATAATAAAGTGTTTCCTTACGCGGCCACACCACAAAATGGGCGCAATCATTCGCATCATGGTGCTGGATCGGTTGCTACAGCCCGGTAATTCGTTCTCAATCTAGAATGTTCGCGACTGGCGGTTTGTTAAATCAAACCGCCAGTTCTCTGAAATGCGCTGCGTAACGGCTTGGTAACGGTTTGGAAATCTAATAAAACATCTCATGGCGTGCCGGTTAATTTTTTTATTCCTTTTCGCTTTTGTCTTCCAATTGCGCGCCCACGATCCGGGTTTGAGCACGTTGCAACTCAAATTCGACGGCCAACAACTTCATGCCACCACAACTTTCGCTACTGCGGATATTGCCGCGTTAACTTCCATTGATGCCAACGCGGATGGCAAAGTTTCTGCCGACGAATTAGCTGCTGAAAAAACTGCTCTGGAAGATCTGGTGAACAAACTTCTGGAAATCTCGGTGGATAACGTTCGGACGGAGGTTCTCGAAACCGCGTGCAGTCTGGATGAAAAAAATAATTTTCAGTTTGATCAGAAATTTACTCTCAAGACAGGTTCTCTTCTAAAAGTGGTTTCTCGCTGGTTTGACATTCTTCCGCCCGGCCATCGGCAGTTCGTCAGCTACCAGGATGAAACCGGAGAGGTCATCGCAGAAGACTTGTTGGACGAACAAAGCAAAGTGTTCGAGGTGAGCATTACGCCGGTGACCACCGCAGCCGGGATCGAAGGTGAAGTTGCTAGGAATTCGGAACCAACACGGGTGAAATCGTCACTGTCATTCTCGAAATTCTTCGTGCTTGGCATCGAACACATTTTGACGGGCTACGATCATCTGCTGTTCCTCTTCGCGCTTTTGATCGTCTGCGAAAGCTTTGCGTCCATTGTCAAGATTGTGACCTGCTTTACGCTGGCGCATTCCCTCACCCTCGCGCTTGCCACGTTCGATGTGGTGCAGATTCCGGGCAACATCGTTGAGCCAATCATTGCCGCATCCATTGTTTATGTCGGCGTGGAAAACATTCTCCGGCGCGGCCATCCGAAAGGGCGGTGGTTGCTGACCTTCGCATTCGGGCTGGTGCACGGATTTGGTTTCGCTGGGGTTCTGCGCGAACTTGGAATTGGCCAAAGCGGAAGCGTCGCGGTCCCGCTCATCTCGTTTAATCTGGGAGTTGAGTTTGGCCAAATCTGCGTCGCTGCGATCATTCTGCCGATCCTTTGGCGTCTCAAAAAATGGCCGAAGTTCACGCCGCGTTTTGTTCCCGCTTGTTCCGTTCTGGTCGCAGCGGCAGGAACCTTTTGGTTTATCCAGCGGGTTTGGTTTTGAAATAAAGCAGTTGTCCGGAATTCAGCAGCGCGTTCGGCGGGGTTTCCTCCAAGCGTCCATCAAACTATACTGAATGCCAAAATTCATTTCCGGATAGAGCAGATGGAAGCGGTTTTGGAGGAGTTGTCGATGAAGGAGGAGAGAGCGAGGCAAAGGCGGTCGGAGAGTTCCTGGGTGGAATGGGCGATGAAATCCCAGAACCAAT
>JBBQAX010000262.1:0-6211 GCA_038316905.1 Verrucomicrobiota bacterium
ACTGCTGAAACGTTTTCTCAGGTACCATCCCTAAATCCTAAAAAATATCCCCCTCTCATTCCACTGAAAACGTCGAAGAACCTTAAAAGACGTGAGTCGATTCTCTTTAAGAAACCGGCTCATGCACTTCCCGGCATTGAACTCAACAAGGAAAAACAGACGGCATTGTTGGAAGAATTTAAAGGTTACTATTCGAACCTGCCCTTCGAACGAAGCCAGAATCCGCAGTCCAGATACTTCCGCCCGAACGGTTCGTTTCCTTTTCAGGATGCGTTTGCGTTGTATTCCATGATCCGACACTTAAGGCCGAAGCGTCTGATCGAAGTGGGATGTGGCGCTTCTACCTGCGCGATTCTTGATAGCTGCGAAGCGTTGAAACTGGAGACACATCTGACGTTCATTGAGCCTTATCCAGAATTATTGCTCAAGCTCGCCCGCCCGGAAGACCGCAAGCGATTCGAGCTGAAAAAAGAGTTCATCCAGGATGTCTCTCTCGACGTGTTCCGGCAATTGGAAGCAGGCGACATTCTGTTCATCGATACGTCGCATGTGAGCAAGGTGGGCAGCGACGTAAATTTTATCTTTTTCGAAATTTTACCGCTGCTAAAGAAAGGCGTCGTGATCCATTTTCACGATATTTTCTATCCGTTCGAATATCCCAAGGAGTGGTTCTTCAGCGGAATGTTTTGGAATGAAGCTTATCTGCTGAGAGCGTTTCTGATGTTCAACCGTGACTTCGAAATCCTCTTCTTTAACCGTTACCTAAACGAAGTCATGCCCGATCAGATCAAGGCATCTTTTCCACTGGCCACCGAAGACCCGGGCGCAAGTTTGTGGTTGCGCCGCACGTAGAGAATCCTGCTCACCAATGATTACGAAATGCTGCGGACGAATTTATCGATTCGTTCGCAACCTTTTTGCAGATTTGCCATGCTCGTTGCATAGCTGATCCGAACGTAATCGTCCGCGCCAAAAGCAATCCCAGGAACGGCAGCAACTTTCTCCTGCTCCAAAAGCTTCGCGCAAAAATCCATCGATTTGAGGCCGGTTTTAGAAATGTTCGGGAATAGATAAAACGCGCCTTTCGCATTCACACAGGAAAGGCCCGGGATGCTGTTCAATTTCTCATGGGCGTATGCGCGGCGTTTCGCGAATTCGGTGAGCCAGGTTTTCAAATGATCCTGCGGTCCCGTTAAAGCGGCGACACCACCCTTTTGCGCGAACGAAGTCGGGTTGCTCGTGCTGTGACTTTGGATGGCATCGATGGCTTTCGCTATCGGCTCGGGTGCCGCGAGAAAACCGAGACGCCATCCGGTCATTGACCAGGCCTTGGCGAATCCGTGGACAACAATGGTGTGGTCGTAATGAGCTTGCGAAAAACTGGCGACGCTCGTGTGAGTTGCGCCGTCGTAAAGCAAGTGCTCATAAATTTCGTCGCTCAAAATGAGGACGCCTTTTTCAACGCAAATATCGCCGAGCGCTTTGATTTCATCGCGCGTGTAAACGGAGCCGGTTGGATTGCTTGGTGAATTTAAAATGAACAAACGTGTGCGTGGCGTGATGGCGTTGCGGAGTTGTTCCGGCGTGACTTTGAATTCCGTTTTGTCGCTCGTTTCGAGAATAACCGGAGTCGCTTCAGCAAGTTTCACCATTTCGGGATAACTCAACCAGTAGGGTGCAGGAATAATGACTTCATCCCCCGCTTCACAAAGCGCGATCATAATGTTGTAGCAGGAATGTTTTCCGCCACACGAAATGATGATTTGTGACGGCTTGTAATTAAGGCCGTTCTCACGCTTGAACTTATCCGCAACGGCCTGGCGTAATTCTGGAATTCCGCTCGCCGGAGTGTATTTGGTGAACCCTTCGTTGAGCGCTTTGATGGCGGCGTCTTTGATGTGTTGTGGTGTATCGAAGTCCGGTTCGCCGACGCCAAAACCGACGACGTCAATTCCTTCCGCTTTCATCTGCTTCGCTTTGGAATCAATGGCCAGGGTGATCGACGGAGTGAGCGACGCAGCGCGCTTCGCAATTTTGTAGTTCATAAAATCGGCGCAAAGGAATAGCGAGCAGGGCAGAGCGACGCAAGCGGGAATTGTCTGAAGCCGCGATACAGGGGTTGCGGGATTCGCAGGTAGAATTAAAATGGGATAGAATTAGGTTGAGCCATGAATGCGAGCTATGTAATCGACCGCGAATCGCGAATCATTTTCGTCTCGTGGAGCGGAATAGTCACACGCGATGAATCAATTGCCGCCGTAAAAGAATTGATCGCAGATCCAGTATTCAGCCCCTTTTATGATCGCATTTACGATGTCCGCGAAGTCACTGAGGTCAAACTCAACAAAGCAAACTTGCTGGAGTTCGCGTTAGTCGATCCAATTTATCCGTCGGAACGCCGTGCCGTGGTCGCGTCCAGCCCGTCAATTTTTGGAATGGGTCGAATGTTCGGATTGCTCACCGGAAAAGAGGAGCAGGGTAATTATCGGGTTTTTTCAGAGTATCAACCGGCCTTGGACTGGGTACGAGAATCGAAGACTTCCAGAGAACTCGCTCAAACAAAAATGGCCCGATGAAAACTCATCGGGCCAGATAAACTCACTCCTCAAATCTTACGTCGTGATCTGGGCTTCGTATTCGCGTCGCTTGTTGATTCCCGGTTGCGGCACCGGATATTTTCCATCTTTATCCGCAAGCACGGGCGCCGGGCTGTTCATATCAAATTTGTCCGCGCCTGGAGCGAATTCGTGGTCGCAATTAATCATGTCATCCCACGTTATTTCCTGTCCAGTGTGCGCCGCCATTCGTCCCATGGAAGTCGCGAGGCTCGCTTCAACGCCATATTTAACTTCGTTGTGCGGCTTGTCGTTACGAATGGCGTCAATCAATACGTTCCATTCATTTTGATATGGATTCTCAGTCGGCTTGATTCTGGATTCCCATACTAAATTTGAACGTTCCATGTTTTGACCTTTGTAAATGCTCGACGGCTGTCCATTACCCCAGTCGCCAGCACGCGCGATGACCGCAGAACCCTTCGTGCCGTGAGCGTAACTTGCATACGCAGAGTGCGCGCCGTTCATGCACCGACCATCCATGATGAACTTTGTGCCGTCGCCAAAAGTGTATTCCACGGAGTAACTATCAAAATTTTGATCGACGTAATCGTACCGATAATGACGCCCGCCAATCGCTTGTGCTTTGACCGGGAGCGCGTTTTTCATCCAGCAACAATGGTCAACGTGATGAATGTAAAAATCACTGTAGCAACCGCCGCTCGCCCAAATGAAGCTGTGGAAACGGCTGAGCTGCCATAGCAATTCACTCGGCTGTCCAGGCCATTTTTCAGAGAACGCGGACGCCAAAGGTCCCGGTGCCATGCGATAACCGCGCATGAGAAGAATGTCGCCCATTTCACCATCTTGAATCCGGCTGCGCAATTCCTGGAGCGCTTTGCTGTGACGTGACATGAGCCCGACGCCGACTTTAAGATTTTTTGCCACAGACTCTTCGCCCATCTTCAACATCCGTTTGGAAGTCGGTCCGTCTGCCGTCAGCGGCTTTTCCATGAACACATTGAGATTCTTTTCAATGGCATAAGCGAAATGCACCCAGCGAAAAGCAAGTGGCGTGGTGAAGATCGCAACATCTCCCGGCTTGAGACAATCCATTGCTTTTTTGTAACCGTCGAAACCGATGAACTGCCGGTCTTCTGGAACATCCATTCGTTCGGCGTGATCGCGCTTGAGCGCATTGTAGCTCGTCTTCAATCGCTCATCGAAGACGTCGGCCATCGCGACTAATTTTACTGGGCCATTTGGAACAGAGAGCGCGTTGGCGGCAGCGCCGGTGCCGCGTCCACCACAACCGATCAAGGCAACTTGAATGGTGTTATTTTCCGCGGCGTGAACATGCGGAATCGCCACGCCCGCGAGAGCAGAAACGGTCGCAAATTTTCCGGTGTTGATAATAAATTCCCGACGTGAAGAGAGATTGCTACTGGGTTGGTTCATAGATGCATAATCCCGACGATTTTGAATTAAAGTCAATTCAAGAAAATGTTGGGAACGCCATTCGCGGATATTCTTGCTGACAAATGGACCCAGAAATTTTACTCCCTTTGCAACAACCTGAAAGAATTAAGGAAATCTCGTGAGCGAAACTGTTCGTTACCTTCAGTCGGAGTCTGCCGAAAATGGCGTGGAAATCGGCGTGCTCGTTAAATATCTGCTGATCGACGCGATTCGCGCCGGTGCCAGCGACATTCATATTGAACCCTGGGAAAGCACTTTGGCGGTGCGCATCCGCTTGAATGGCGTGCTCACTGAACTTGTGCATTTGCCCTTGGAGTTGATGGATAAAATTTCCGGACGCTTCAAAGTGTTGGCCAATCTCGTTACGTACCAAACCGGCTTGCCACAGGAAGGCCACGCGCCCGCCGACCCGGAGCTCGGCGGCGTGGAGCAACGCATCTCCATCTTTCCAACCACACGCGGCGAAAAAATTGTCGTCCGTATTTTCGATCCCAGCAATCGCAGCTTCGAAATGTCTTCGCTCGGATTCGATGACCAAACGCTGGTGGACTTCATCAAGCTGCTCAATAAACCGAGCGGCCTGATTTTGCTGACCGGACCGACCGGCTCTGGAAAAACAACCGCAATCTATTCCGCGCTTTATCACCTCGTGCAACGCTCGGGTCCGGCCATCAGCATCGCGACCGTCGAAGATCCAGTCGAATTCAGCTTGCCGATGATCGCCCAAGCGCAGGTGAATCTTGCTCAGGATTTCACGTATCCGAAAGCCTTGCGGTCATTGATGCGGCAAGATCCGCAAGTCATCATGGTCGGCGAAATTCGCGATCCTGAAACCGCCGCGATTGCCGTTCAAGCCGGGCTGACGGGCCATTTGGTCATCAGCACGATTCATAGCGGAAGCACCGCCGGAGTTTTCGCGCGCATGATCAACATGGAGATTGAACCGTTCCTTCTTTCATCGAGCATCATTGGCGTCCTCGGTGTGCGATTGCTCCGGATGAACTGCACTTACTGCACGCAACCGTACGAACCCGACGCCAGTTTGTTGGAATATGTTCCAATCGAAATGCGCGAGACCGCTCAATTCCGCAAAGGCGCGGGTTGCGATCAATGTTTGAACACCGGCTTTTCCGGTCGCACTTCCGTGACGGAAATGTTGACTGTGGATCAAGTTTTTCGTGACGCCGTTCTACAAAAATTGCCAACCAAAGCGCTCCAACAAATTGGCATCCAACAGGGAATGCGAACCATGTGGCAAAACGGATTGCACCGCGTTGCGTCAGGACAAACGCCGCTGGAAGAAATTCTTCGCGTCATTGCCGTTGACGAATTGTAACTCAACGCGTCTGGCACCGATGTTTTCAGCGCAATCGCCTAGCGCGCCTGAGATGTCGAAACTTTGTAAACAAAGTCGAGTTTCGGAATTGGCTGATTCACGAGGGATGTCGTCATAAGTCTCCAACAACGTCATCTTTTTTGCGGAAAGGGCACCGCGACCGCCGGGCACAGTGTGAATCTTTTGTGTTTTTCCGATTCAGGAATGCGAAATCGCCATCGCCCGCGGACCAAACTGCTCCGGAATCTGTGAATCTCCCGTGAACCGGATTCATCCACTCGATTCGGTAAGGAAGGATCGCATCTAACTGGCGGACACGAGGACCGATCCAGAACACATGTCCGCGACGCAAATTGCCATCAGAAGCTCAAGGAACAGAAATAGTAGAATGCCCTCGAAACTCGGATCGCAGTTTTCGTTTCTTGATATTGACGGGTGTGATTAAAAGTAGGTGGGTAAGGGAAAAGTTTGGAGTTCGTGGACATGTCCCAGCTTTAACTGCACGGTGCAAAGGCTCGGAGTGTTTTTCTTTGCAACCGTGCCAGGAAAAGCGACGTCCTGCCGTCGCGCTCCAAAGAAACGCGTTCTTGTCTCACCCACTTTTAATCACACCGATGTTGCCCTTTTACGAAATCGAAAGCTGTTGAATTCGTCGTGACGCTCCATTGTATTTTCCGCGCTGCAAAGCCCAAATCTGGTTGGGACGTAGCGTAGCTTGGTAGCGCGTCTGAATGGGGTTCAGAAGGTCGTGAGTTCAAATCTCACCGTCCCGACCAATTTTCTTCAAACCTCCCAGCTATTTCCGAACATCGTAAACGAACTCTGCTTTGGAAATCGGTTC
>JBBQAX010000263.1:0-6153 GCA_038316905.1 Verrucomicrobiota bacterium
GAATGGAAACGCCTCGCGTTGCGCGATGAAGTTCGGCCTGAGTTCAAGATTTACACCGGCAACGATCTCGCCATCGACATGGTGATGTATGGCAGCGATTATTTGCTCGGGTTATCTGCTTTTTCACCGGAAGCATTTGCGGCGCGCGATTTATTTTGGGCGAAATCGGATCCGCGTTTTTATGAACTAAACGATCTGCTCCAGTATCTAGGTTTCTTCGCGTTCCGTCCGCCCGTTCCCGCTTACAAACATACCGCTGCCCAATTTTTAAAATTACGCGGAAGACTCCAAACCGACATTCCGCATCCGAAAGCGAAGCAGCGGCCAGCGAGTGACGTGGAAATTCTGCGCGATATTTCTGAGCGGTTGGACAAGTTGATGCAAACGTCATAGGAGCGCGGACGTCTCGTCCGCGCGTTCGCAATTGAGAAACAACGATTCTCGCGGACGGGACGTCCGCGCTCCCATATCAAGCACCCGTCGCGCGTTTGATCTCCTTCAACTTCTGAAACTCCGGTTTGCTTTTGTAATATTCATCCAGCGGATAACAGCCACTGATCAGTCCGTTGCGCGGCGCGGTGGTGCAATCGCTGAAGGTGCGACAAATGAATTTCGGCGTGAGTGCGCCTTGTGAAATCGCGTCGGCCAGAATGGTTGGATAACTCAAAACCATTCGTCCGATTCCCACCATGTCGGTCCAGCCTTCGCGCAAAACGGCTTGCGCAACGTGCGGCAAATATTCCTGCAAATAGCTGTAGCCCGTGCCGATCAAGATTAAGTTTTTGGGCGCAACAGCTTTGATTTGGCGAACGACGTCAAGCTGTCGCGCCACATCAATCAACGGATCGTGGGCGGGTTGGTAACCGTCGGATGGCGGATACGCGGCGGGACGTTGGATGTGCGGATTGTAATAAGGTGAACCGGCGCTGAGATTCAGAATTTTTATTCCCAGTTCGCCACATAACATCACGAACTTGAACGTTTCTTCCAGTTGATATTCCAGCGGATTATTTTGGTTCGCGCCGAACGCATACGGATAAGGCGAAGTAAACTCTTCTGGAATGCCGGGACCGAGCTTGCCCGGTTGCGCGCGAGTTGGATCGGGCTTGAAAGGGACAAAATCAAACGCGCTCAAGCGAACGCCGAGTTCAATTTTATTTCCACTGGCGCGAATGCCGTGAACGATCTCGCGGAGGATGCGCGTGCGATTTTCAAATGAGCCGCCGTATTTTCCCGGTCGTATGAAGGCGCTCAAAAATTCGTGCAGCAGATAGCCGTGACAATGTTTGATGTCCACGAAATCCGCGCCGACATCCCAGGCAATCTTTGCCGCCTCGACGTATTTTTTAATTAACGTTTCCACTTCATCATCACTCAGAACTTGTGCGTCGCTCGTGACGTTGAACTTTTTGTCGAGAATCGGATGACGATA
The DNA here is from genome assembly GCA_038316905.1 of Verrucomicrobiota bacterium. Lineage (GTDB taxonomy): Bacteria > Verrucomicrobiota > Verrucomicrobiia > Limisphaerales > CANJXF01 > CANJXF01. The sequence continues at coordinate 1,433 of JBBQAX010000263.1, forward strand.
CGCCACGCGCGATTCCCATTGTTTATCGTTGGGCCGACAAAACCGACCTGAATGTGTGAGCTGAAAACCGATCACAAGATCATCGACCGTTCCATAACGTTCGCGGTGCGCCTCAAGGAGCGTTTCGCGCAGCTTCGCAATCCCCGACTTGTTCTCGTCGTTGATGATGAGTTGATTTGGATTCGCACGACCGTCTGCGCGAACCGCCATTGCTTCGCCGCCGTAAATCATCTTGGCGCCGCTTTCGCCGAAACGTTTCCAGCGCCGGATCATGTCGTCGGTGATTCCTCCGGTTCGAGTGCCGTCCCAACCTTCCATCGGTTGGATGGCGATGCGGTTGCCGACTGTCTTTCCGTTGATTTCCGTCTGTTGAATTGGCTGCGCGAGCGGAGATGCTGCGCCTTTTACAATTGAATCGTCGCACGGGATTTTTGTTCCGAGTGAGGCGAGGTGATTCTTGAAATCGACCACCGTCTTGAGAGTGGGAATGCGCGTCAATTTGAATGGCTGGCTCATGAGAACGATTATTTCCAAATCCAGGCGAAGAGAAAGCCCCTGTTTCCAAAAAGCGTTCTTTGCCGTTCAACGCAACTTCAGCGAGTAAAAAGTTCTTGCTGACGCGGGAATCGGATTTGTGATCTGAACTTGTCCGAAAGCATCAAAACGGTTGGTTGAAAGAATTGTCCATTGATCACGAGAGAGGTTGAGGTTGGTTGAACTCAATAAATAGAACGGTGCCTTTCCGAGGCCGATGGCGGTGAATTCCACATCGCCACCTTTTATGGTCACGTCGTTGAAACGAAGATCGGGCTGTTCCAGCGCATCGGCAAAACGCTGGCCTAAAATCAAAACGCTTTCGGAATCGAAATGCGTTCCGTCAAAGGTTTGCAACGAATCAGCGGACGCGAAGCCGACGTATGGAATCGTTTGCGCGAGATTAAATTGAATCGCTCGCGCAGCAGCGGGTTTGTTGGTGGCGATTTCCCCAATGACGAAAGGCAGATTGGCGATTCCTAAATTGCTGCGCACGGCGGTGATTAAATCAATCATGTTCGTCTCGTAATTCGCCAGACCGGTGCCAGTGGAATCGCTTTCGCCCTGGTGCCAGATCATGCCGCGCACGGTGTAGGAATGTCCGGCGTCCGTCAGTTCGCTCAACGCGACGCGCGCCATGTTGGTGAAGGTGGCAAACATGTAGCCGGAAGAAACTTTCCAATGACTGTTTAGGCTGGTGCCGCCTTTGGAAATTTTAATTAATGCAATGCGGCGATTCGGATTTTGTTCCGCCACGGTTTTGGCAAAGGAAAGTTCGGGACCAAAACGTTGCGAGGGAAGCGGCGCGCCATTGAATCCGGGCGGCACGCAAAAGCCCGGTTTGAAAGTCTGCCAGTGGGCAACGTAGGTCGGATTGATCGGGTCGTTGTTGAGAGCCGGGTTTGCGTAAAAGATCAGCGTGTTGGTTTGCGGTTGGTTCCAGAAAAGTTTTTCGCCAGTCAAATCGTTGGTGTAACCGCGACCATCCATGTTCGATTGGCCGCTGACGAAATAAACGTCGTAGTGATTGGTTTCTGCGGTCGGCGAATTGGTGGAGGAAAAACTCAGGGTCGCGCTGTTCATTGTTAATCGCAGACCGGAGGCGCTGTTACTCGGGTCGTCCACACCGGCGATGACGAAAGTGATTTTGTTATCGAAGAGGAAATCGCCGAGCCACGGGATCGTGAAGGAGTAGGGGGTCGCGCCGCTGACGGGAACCAGCGCGGCTAATCCGATGGGCGATGCGGTGAATAGGCCGTTCGTCAAAAGCGAATTGGAATTAGTGTCGTTAGCCGGGGCGCTGTTCCAACTGATGTCCGCATTGAAATTGGTGTAAGACTGATTCAACGCCCAAAGTTGGATGCGTTGCGGAAAGGTATTCTGGAAAGAAATCTGAAACTTTGCGGAACTATCGAGGTCGGGAAAGCTGTTGGACAGATTGAATTGAAAGTAAGCCTTGCGGGCGAGCGTTAGCGGCGCGTGATATTTGATGTGGATGTAACCAGAGGCGGATTCGTTAATGTTGGAGACGGCGGCGATTCCGCTCAGAATCGTGGCTTCGCTTTCAACGACTCGAATTTCCGCCAACGATTCCAAACTAAAAAGACCGAAGGCGGTCGCCACTGCAACTAGAGCTTTCATCGCAAGACCGTATCAAAGGATCGGCGAAACTTCCACGCTAGGGGGATTGATCACGGGTGATTTTATATTCGGCAGCCCGTTTTTTATTCGGCATCCATCCAGCATGTCCATCGCAATAAAGAATGTTTCCGCCTTCGTCACCGTGATTATCGGCAGCATCCCATTCGTTGTTCGTTCCGCCATCATCAGTTTCGAACATCAGCCAAAGCCTCGACGGACCGGGCCGCGTTCCTTTTAGCGAGGAACGCAGGGCAACCATGTTGAGGGCGAAGTTTTGGGTAAGTTTATTGGTTCTTGTAATGTTGTCTGATGGATCTGTTTGCGTAATCGATCCCAAGACTTCGAAGCTATGGCCGTTCGTCCCGTTTTTTCCACCAGGCGCGTTGTCTTTAAGATCGGTCACGATAATTTCCATCGTGGGGAAAGAAGCGCTGGTATTGGGCCGCACGTTGTTTTTCGTGCTAGGGCAGGTGTATGACTTTAGCGTTGAGACGTAACTCGGAGCTAAAAAGGTCAAATCGTCGTCGCCGGTTGCCCGATAGTTCACCGCCCCGCCGCGGGTGTCGGAAACCAAATGACCTTTAAAATCATTGGCGTACATCTGGGTGCCCAACCCGAGTTGCTTCACATTGTTCATGCAGGCGACTCGTTGCGCTTTGCTTTTTGCCTTGGCCAGCGCCGGCAAAAGAAGACCCGCCAAAATCGCAATGATGGCTATCACGACGAGCAGTTCGATCAAAGTGAAGGCGTGCCTCAGGTGTGAGTTTGATTTTGCAGCGGCCATAACATTATTTCTTTAAACGGTAGAATGCTGGGTTACTGGAGATTCCAAGCGTCACCGTGTTATTCGCTCCCTGAACCTCGACTGTTTCCGCTACGTCGCCCCATATCGTAGGGTTGGCAAGCGCCGACGCGCTTTCTAAAATGAACCCTTGTGAACCAGCGGTAGGCCAGGAAAGGACGATGCTGTCGCCACTTTTTGCGATGCTGAGTGCGATGTCAGCACCAGTTACAGGCGTGACCAGACTCCATTTATTGGCGATCCGCAATTCGTCATATTGATTTTCAGCTGGCGTGTTCGCTGCCGTGCTCTGGCGGAATGACCAGGCATTGATCAGCGGTAAATCATCGGTCGTTAACACTGGCCCCACCAGCGTGGGAGTGGGTGCTTCCGCATTACCGAACGTGCTTGGATCGGGATTAATCCAAATCCGCGCCTCATCGTTATCGGTTCCGGGAACAAACGTGTAGCTGACCACGACGAACACTGTGTCTCCTTCCATAAAAACATTCGTATCATAAAGGTAGCCGTTAACTCTGCCCACGCCGACGTTGTAGCCCGCGCCGCTTTTTTGCACCACGATCCGCGCCTGTTGTTCCGAGCCACCAGACGCGTTGGTATTAGCGAAGGAAGCAAGCAAACCGTTGCCAGCGAAGGTTTCTCCCAGTGAATTGATCCGAAAGGCGAGGGACGCATAAATGGAACCGATGCTTTGGGAAGAGCCGAGGGTCAGCCGCGAAGCGCGACCGATTCCGCCGTTGGTCACACTGTTGCCCAAGGAAGCGGGAAGTTCAGCGGGAACGCTCAGGCTTCCCGGTGCGATCTGGCTGTGGTCGCCAGATCCGCTCGTGATCCAATCTTGTCCAGACGGAGCAGTGACACCCGTTAATTGGCCTGGCGCGTAATTAAACGGTTCATAAACGTAAAAAATGGAGTCAGCAACGACGCTTAGGGTAACAATCGAGCTGGTGATTGCTCCTGCGGAATTGCTGGCCACGACGCTAAATTGACCGGAATCCTCAATCTCCAGATTTGTAAGGACTAACGAAGTGTTTGTTTCCCCGCCCAGAAGATTGGTTTGATTGTAAAACCATTGGTAGCTGATTTCCGCCGGAACTCCGTCGGCGATCGCTGTCAAAGTGAAGTTGGTTCCGGCCACAACCGTCCCGCCCACCGGTTGTGCAAAAAAGGATGGGGAAACCAATTCGTTCGTCACTTCCAGTGTAAAGGCGCGGATGCCGTGCTCCGTATTCAAGGCCCAAACGCGACCCTCGGAATGCAGGATTTGACCCGCGCTGAAGTTGGATAAATTTGTGGTGTATGATTCGCGATCCAGAAAATCCGGTGGATTCGCTTGGGAAACGTTCGCGACGTCATAAAGCTTCACAAAATCGAAACCGGGAGCGACTTCGACCCCCACAAAAAGATTGCTGGAAGGAATGTGGAGAATCGGGCTGATACGGGTCGGGAATTCAGTGCTGACAAAGGTAAGATCCGTAGTGGCGGTTCCAAGCCCCAAGTCGTAGTTCAATCGACGAAGTGCAAAACCATTCGCTTTCGTCCAGAAAGTGTTACCCGCACCGAAACAAATCGCCGCTGCACTGCCGGAACTAATGTCCGTCACCAAAGTCGTGGCGGTGAATGTCGTCATAGTTTCATCCGTGGGACGGAGAATTGCCGCCAAAGTACCTTGCGACGAAATCAGGATTTCAGTGTTAATCCCAGCGCCGCGCGCGACCATCGTGTCGCCCCAGCGTCCGTTCGA
>JBBQAX010000264.1:0-6146 GCA_038316905.1 Verrucomicrobiota bacterium
GAAGGACTCAACAGTCTGTTCTCGGCGACCAAACGCAAAGCCCGAGGCTACAAGTCCACCCAATACCTCATCACCATGCTCTACTTCGTCGCCGGAAAATTAAACCTCCCCAGTGCTATCCACTGAAAACGTCGAAGAACCTTAATTCTGTTGTCCGTTGGTATCAGCGCCCTTCATTTCCGACACAGCGCGCTCCACTAATTTGTCATATCGAGCACGATTTTCATACGTCGGGTGAAACTCTGATTGGAGCTGCCGATATGTTTGAAGCACTTGGTTTGTGCGACCCGCCTCCAATTCGGAGACGGTCGCTTCGATCAGCTGCTTGCTCGCATAACCAAACCAAGCGTTAGAATTCATTCTCTCAAACAACCCGACGATAAAGGCGACTCCGAAACTACATAAAATAGTCAAACATCCTAAGACCAGCCTCGTTCTCCGTTCCCAACGAAATTCGGAAATGAACCACGCGATCGGCAACGCAATTACTATTAACAAAATAAAAATTCCGAGTGGACTCATCATAAGTATTTCCTCCATACACTGACACTGCAAACGAGCTAACGATCAAACCCATCGCAATCGTCCCCTTTATACTCCGCCAAAGCGACGGTGGCGTCGCGCGTATTCTTCGAGGGCTTCGTTGAATTGCGCTTTGCGGAAATCAGGCCAGAGCGTGGGCGTGACGACGAATTCGGCGTAGGAGATTTGCCAGAGCAGAAAATTACTGACGCGCATTTCACCGCTGGTGCGAATCACCAAATCTGGGTCAGGATAATAGCGGGTATAAAGATGTTGCGCGATCGTTTGCTCTTTTATTTCGGCAGGTTCAATTGCGCCCGTTTTGACCTTCGCCGCAATCTCACGAACGGCCTCGACGATTTCCGTTCGGCCACCGTAGCTCAAAGCGAGAATCAGCGTCAGCCCGTTATTCTTCGCCAGCGCAGCTTTGGTTTTCGTGAGTTGTTCCTGCACGAATTCCGGGAGGCGATGGATCTGGCCGATGGTTTCGAGACGAACGTTGCTACGATTCAATTCGCCGATTTCGTTCTTCAGAAATCGCGCGAGATATTTCATCAACGTATCGACTTCATCTTTGGGACGGTTCCAGTTCTCGACGGAGAACGCGTAGAGGGTGAGGTATTTGACGCCGACTTCGCCTGCTGCGCGCACGATGGCGCGAACGGATTCCACTCCGTTGCGATGACCTTCAACCCGGGGAAGATGGCGCTGTTTTGCCCACCGCCCATTGCCATCCATGATGATTGCCACGTGCGCGGGCAAACTTGCCTTCGCTTCGGGACTCAGTTGTTGGGCGTGTGCGCTCACGATTTCAGCGAAACCTCCCGTGCGAAACCTAAACGAAAATCGTCTGCTCGCGAGCCGGTCCGATGGAAGCAATGGTCAATTTTGCTCCGGTTAATTCAGCGATGGCTTTGAGATAACTGCGCGCTTTCGGGGGAAGATGTTTCCATTCGCGGACTTTGTCAGTCGGCGTATTCCATCCCGGAAATTCGACGTAGATCGGTTCGCACTTTGCGAGGACTTCGATGTCGTTCGGAATGTGATCAATGCGCGTCGAGCCAGTTTTGTAGCCGATGCAGACCTTGATAGTTTCCAACGTGTCGAGACCGTCGAGATTTGTCACAGCGAGTTCGTCGATGCCATTGACCATCGTGGCGTGACGCGTCGCGACGGAATCAAACCAACCGCAGCGCCGAGCGCGTCCGGTGGTTGCGCCAAATTCGCGGCCCATTCCGTGGAGCATGTCGGCGATCTCGGCATTCTCGGTGGGAAGCGGGCCTTCGCCGACGCGAGTGGTGTACGCTTTCATCACACCGACGACCCTGGTCATGCGATTAGGCGCAACGCCTGATCCAGTGCAAGCGCCGCCAGAAGTGGTGTTCGATGAAGTGACAAATGGATAGGTGCCGTGATCAATATCGAGGAAAGTTCCTTGCGCGCCTTCAAACAAAATATTGGCTTTGCGACCCGTCGCTTTATGCAGGTAAACGACGGTATTGGTGACAAACGGTTTTAAGCGATCTCCCGCTGCGCGATAGGTCGCGTGGACTTTGGCAAACGAAAGCGGTTTCGCGCCAAAGGCTTTTAAAACTTCGTTATTTTCCTTGATGCGCGTCCGCAGCAACGATTCAAAGCGTTCGGGGTTTATCAGATCGATTACACGTAAACCAGTGCGCGCCGCTTTGTCGCCGTAGGCCGGGCCGATGCCGCGTTTCGTCGTGCCGATTTTGTTTTTGCCTTTTAAAATTTCACGCTGCGCGTCGAGTTCACGGTGATATGGGAGAACCAAATGCGCGGTTTCGCTGATCAATAGATTTCCGTCCACGCGAATGCCGAGCTTGAGTAATCCGTCAATCTCACCCACCAAACCGACCGGATCGATGACCACGCCGTTGCCGATAATGCAGGTTTTTTTTGGACGAAGAATTCCAGAAGGAATCAGGTGCAGCACATATTTTTTTGGCCCGAGAAACACGGTGTGTCCCGCATTGTTTCCACCCTGGGTGCGGACGACGATGTCGGCCTGCTCCGTCAGGACGTCGATGATCTTGCCTTTGCCTTCATCGCCCCATTGAGCGCCTACTAAAATTGTATTGGCCATAATTTAAAACGGATCAGTCCGGCGATTTGGAATCGAACGAACGCAATAAAAATCCCCGAAACCAAATCGGGGCTGCGAAAAATATTGGCCGCACTGGAGATTTGCAAGAAACCATTTGCTTTTTACGGTTGGAAAGTCCTTTTCGGGGCAGCAGCCATTGCCGAGTTTAACCGCAATTTTTCTTCTACAAGAAAGTTTCACTTTTCATTTGCCAGAGGACGCTAAAATAGTTCCTAATCGTCAGGATTCGCTAAAAGCTAACAAGGGAGTCAGCCTCACTATGAAAAACCTGAATTTTGCATTGTCGTCGATTAATTTTCCCAGAGTAAATTTTGAACATCGGCGGCAGAGGCTCTCGCAATTTTGCGCGCTCTGGCTGCTCGGGTTTTTCGCATTGCTGGCACCGTTCACGTCCCACGCCGGGATCAACATGAACCTGCACCTGTACCAATATGAAGGCGGTTACTATGCTTTTCCTGAGTTAAGCACCAACGGGTTGACCGCAAATCCTGCGGACACGGGTTATTTCGCGTGGGGGCCGACTTCGACGATGACCAACGGAATCCATTATGAATTGCATCCGGACAATACCATCGGAGGCGGCAGCTCGGTTTATACCACTTGGGAATCATTCGGGACGGCCATCAACGGGGATTGGACTTTCCTGGTGACGAATGCGACTTCCACGAACGAATATACATTCAACGTTGATACCTCCGCCATCGACACGAATGCGTTTGCTGAGATCAACGTCACGTTTCCGTTGCACGAGGCGACTGGAGTTGGGAATCAACCGCTCTTCACCTGGACGGGACCGGTTGATTGGCACGGACAATTATTCGTCCATGTGCGGAATCAAGATTATAGTTTTTACCGAAGCAGCAATTTGGACCCGTCCGAAACTTCCTGGCCCAGCCCAGAGGTTTTGCAGAACGGCATTAACATCTTCAGCCCAACGTACGCGACAAACATAACGTCGCTGATTTCAATTTCAGCTCCCGTCGATGATTCCGAGAACGAGTTTCAGGGATGGGTGGCTACAGCAAAAATAGACCATTCTCGTGAAAGCGCATTCACGGTGGTTTCCATTTCAACAGGTGGCGGACACACGTTGATGGCTCATTACACTTTTGATAATGACACGATCTACGCCCAGGACGTTTCAGGACATGGAAACCATATTGAGAGTTGGTCGCATCAAGGCTGCGGAAGTTTGGAAACAACAGATGACTCGAAAGCAGGACCCTTCGCCGCAAATTTCTACACTGACGGCGGAGATTGCCCCGTCTGGCTTAATCCACGCACCAATCTTGTTTCAGCTCTCTCCGAAAGTTTCACCGTTTCACTTTGGATGAAAACTTCCGGTGTCTTTGGTGAAGATGATGACAGCATTTTTTCTGCTGCGGGTCTTGTTTCGGCGATCGGCGGAGACTTCTCTAGATTTGTTGTGCCGATGGCAATCACCGGTAACAAATTGGCTTTTTACACGAGTGGATCGGGTGGCAACCAAAATACCTTGTACTCACAATCGAGCATCAATACTGGCGACTATGTTCATCTGGTCGTCACCCGAAATCAAAACACGGGCGAAAAAAGGATTTACATTAATGGCGTTCTCGACGCGTCGGCTTATGGCTCCACATCATTATTGGGTGGAGCGACTCGTGTGGACATTGGCTATAACAACGGCAATGGATTCGATGGGAACATGGATGACATCCAAATTTATACCGGAGTGTTGTCTGAAAACGAAATTTCCTACCTGTTCAACAATCCCGGTTCCAGCGTGGCAGATGTCCAATCGGGAGGACATCGGAATCTGGCACATTACGCCTTCGATGAGAGTCAGCTCGGCAAGGACAGTTCAAGTCAAGGGAGCGATATTAATTGTGGCGCTAGTTGGGGATCTCCCGAACACGAACTCAGCGCGAACTCGATTTCTGGCGCGGGAGCAATCGAATTTTTCGGCGTCAGCGGGCTCTGCATCAATCCGGACACGCAGAGCTATACCAATTGGTCCACGGCACTCGCAGGAGACTTTACTTTTTCGATATGGGTAAATACGACCAATTCAAAAGGAGATGAGTTCAACGATGCCTTTTACGGCGCTGGGATTTTCTGGGCTTATAATGGCGGTGGCTCCAACTACACCATTCCGATTTCGCTCACGGATGGAAAAGTGGCTTTTGAAACTCGAGGTGGCGACGGTGACCCGGCAAACACTTTGCATTCGATAACCCGGGTCAATGACGGAATCTATCACCATATCGCCGTGACCCGTAACGGTTCTACCGGTGAGAAAAAAATCTATATTGATGGCGAATTGGAAGCTTCGGAATTTGGTACGATCGAACGGTTAAATGCCAGTGATTATTATTCCATCGGCGGTGACGGCTATTGGATCGATGACAGCGGCACCAATTTTGCCAGCTACATTGGTTTGTTGGATGACGCACAAATCTATTCGGGCGTTCTTTCAGCAGATCAAATTGCCACGCTTTACAACAATCCTGGGACAACTATTCCAGATGGGGTCCAGACTCCGTTGGGCGATGCCGTGGATGCGCCTCAGTATTCATGGATTACTGGCGGCGATGCAAATTGGTTTGCGCAAACCAGCACCACCCATGACGGTTTCGATGCTGCGCAAGGAGGGGACATTGAGGAAAATGAGGTATCGTGGATTCGAACCACGGTCCAAGGTCCAGGCACGATCAGTTTCTGGTGGAAAATATCCGATCAATTCTGCAACGGCCAAATTTACTTCCGGCTCGACGACAACTACAAAACTGGACGTTCTATTTCTTGTGATGATGATTGGTCATTTGAAACAGTCGAACTTTCGCCTGGTTCGCATATTTTGGAATGGCAATATTCCAAGTATTTCTTCCAAGCGAAGAGCTTCAACGAAGCTGCGGGCCAGGTTATCCCGGAGGGAGCATGGTTAGATGAAGTCAGTTTCAGCGACGAGGTTGCACCAGTTATCACCGCCGCGCCGGGAACAATTACGGGATTCACAGGAACGAATGTCACGGCGACTGTGCAATATTACGGAAATCCACAGCCCGTTTTTTCATGGTTCAGGAATAATGTCCTCGTGCCAGGGCAGACGAATGCCACGCTTTCCATCCCCAATGCGCAGCCCTCTCATTCAGGATTCTATAATCTCGTCGCAAGTAATTATTTGGGCACCACCTCTTCAGGCAACTTTTCCGTCAGCATTGTGGACCCAACGGATTTGGTCCCCCTTTCGCTGAACGCTCCCGCTGTGGTGGGCACGAGAAATTTCGTTCCCGTTTCCTGGACAGTTACGAACACGGGGCCGCGGGCGGTCACAATCAGCACCTTTTCTGATTCCCTGTATTTGCTCAGCAATAACATTGTGATTGGTTCTATGGGAGGCCCCTTCACCAACTTCACCGTTGCGGCTGCTGCAACCTATACAATTAGTGGATCAATTCCGTTTTCAAGTGTTGCGGCCGGCAACTACACCCTCCAGCTGAGAGTGGATAATAACGGT
>JBBQAX010000265.1:0-6138 GCA_038316905.1 Verrucomicrobiota bacterium
CGTGGACAACCTCGCCGCGAATGCCGTCTGGACACCGTTGCAAACAAACATTGTCGGCACGGGAACCAACATTTCAATTATCGACAATGGCACCGCCGGTCAACCACGCCGCTATTATCAAGTGGTCTTGCTGCCGTGAGAGTCGCCACTCCGAAGCCTTGTTCATTTCCAAATCCAAATTCATCCACGCCTGACGCTGACGCGGAACCGATTCCAGGGCGGTAATTCGCACGGTGACGGTTTCGTGCGGGTCGATCTCGAAACGGGGGAACTAAGGTGGCTCAATTTGGTTTGGAGTTCCGCCTTCAGGCGGTTCCGGGCCGCGTCAACGCGGAACTCCAAACGCGAAATAATTTCAAAGTGAGCCTCGACCAATTTTGAAAAACCAACCCGTTTCCAGCCATCGGCCGGACGCTAAATCTGATAGCGACGCCGTTCTGCACAGTTTTGTCCGACCGTGTAAAATCGTCCTAAAGAAAATTGATCTTCCAGTTCCAATCGGATTCGATGCAGTCATGAAACGTTTGTTTGCCTTTCTCGCCCTCTTTACGTTCAGTTTCTCCGCGATGAGCCAATCTGAAAAAGCGATCGATGCCCTGTTCGCGGAATTCACGAAAACCAATGCGCCCGGCGCGGCGGTCATGGTGATCAAGGATGGCAAACCTGTTTTCGCCAGGGGTTACGGTCTGGCGAATCTCGCGGATGAAACTCGCGTCTCCACGAACACCAATTTCCGACTCGCCTCGGTGACCAAGCAATTTACCGCGATGTCCATTTTGATCCTGGCCGAGCGCGGCAAAGTTTCGCTCGACGACAAGATAACGAAGTTTCTCCCCGAGTTTCCTGATTACGGAAAACAAATCACCCTTCGACAATTGCTCAATCATCGGTCGGGCTTGATCGATTATGAAGATGTCATGCCGGCGAACCTGGCCATTCCGTTGAGCGATCGCGATGTGCTTTGGATTCTGCGGCAGCAGGACAAAACGTATTTTCCGCCGGGCACCGAATTCCGTTACAGCAACAGCGGCTACGCCCTTCTTGCGTTAATTGTTGAAAACGTTTCCGGCCAGAAGTTCGCCGCGTTCTTGAAGGACAATTTTTTCCAACCGCTGGGCATGACCAACAGCGTTGCCTACGAAGAAGGAATTTCGGTCGTTCCGAATCGCGCGTTTGGCTATGCAAAAGTTAAAGAAGGTTTTGAATTCAGCGATCAGAGTTTGACCAGCGCGGTGCTCGGTGATGGCGGAATTTATTCCTCAATCGTCGATCTCTGCAAATGGGACGACGCGCTTTACACCGAAAAACTGGTCAGCCGGAAACTGTTGAAGGAAGCATTCACCGCGCACACTGCGAAGTCGGACATCGAGGGCAGCGGCTATGGTTTTGGTTGGTATGTTGCGAAACATCGCGGCACAGATCGCATCTGGCATTACGGGAGCACTTGCGGATTCTCGACGGAGATTTCCCGTTTTCCGGAAAAGAAGCTGACGGTAATCATCCTGATCAATCGCCGCGACGCCAAGGACGCCAATGTGTCGCGAAAAATCGCAGACCTTTATTGGTAAATCGTTTCACACAATTATGAACATCACTCGACGCCAATTTCTCCAAGGTGCTGCGGTTGTTTCCTCGCTGGCAGCGACTCAACCGTTTTCGCTCTTTGGGCAAAACGTAAAGGCTGCCATCGGCCAAAAAATCTGCGCGTTTGAGAAGCCGTTGCAGTTTCTGCCTTTCGACGAATTGGCAGAATTGTTCGCCGGACTGGGATTCAACGGCGTTGAAGCCACGGTGCGACCGGGTGGCCATGTTCTCCCTGAGAAAGTTGAGGAAGATTTGCCCCGTTTCATCGACGCGCTGAAAAAGCGAGGGCTGGAAATGACCGTGTTAACTTCCGGCATCAGTGGAATCGATTCGCCACATGCCGAAAAAACTCTGCGCACGGCGGCGAAACTGGGTGTGAAGCACTATCGGATGAACTGGTTTCGCTACGATTTGAAAAAGCCGCTCCTGCCGCAACTCGACGAGTTCCGCCCGAAGTTAAAAGAACTGGCCGCGCTGAATCGCGAACTCGGTTTGACCGCGCTTTACCAGAATCATGCCGGGAGTAATATGGTCGGCGCGCCGCTCTGGGATATTTACAGCATCATCAAAGACTTCGATCCGAAGCAAATCGCCGTCGCGTTCGACATTCGCCACGCCACGGTGGAAGGCGGACTGAGTTGGCCAATCCAATTTCATTTGGTGAAGTCTCACATTGGCGCGGTGTTCGTGAAAGATTCAGCGTGGGAGAATGACAAAGTAAAAAACGTCCCGCTCGGTCAGGGGATGGTAGATAAAAAGTTTTTTCCGCTGCTAAAGGAAATCAATTTCACCGGCCCAATCTCGTTGCACGTCGAGTATCTGGATCGGAGCAAGGATAAAAACGTTTTGGCGGAAGCTTTCAAAAAAGATCTAGCGACGCTGAAATCCCTGCTCGTCTGAATTATTTGCTGAATAACAGCCACCAGGACGGCTGCGTATTTCGCTTCACCGAATTGGAGGTGCGTTTCCGGCGGGAAAACCATTTCGTTTGCCATGCGGGTCAGATAGAATTTTTCTCGTGCCCGGACGTCTCATCATTTTGTTCTGCCTCATCATTCTGACTGGACGTCTTTTCAGCAGCGAACCTTCGAAACCCATCGACTTCAATTTTCAGATTCGCCCGATTCTTTCGGACCGTTGTTTCAAATGTCACGGGCCGGATGAAAAAAGCCGCGAAGCTGATTTGCGTCTGGATGTTTTGGAAAATGCCATTGCGCTCCGCGACAAAAAGACCGGCACCCGCGCCATTGTTCCGGGCCAACCGGGAAAGAGCGAAGTCATTCGCCGCATCACGAGCACCGATCCCGACGAACAAATGCCGCCGCCCGACAGCCATTTGAAAATCAGCGCGGAGGAAATTGCACTCATGGGCCAGTGGATAAAAGAAGGCGCAGAATACAAATCGCACTGGGCATTTAATTCGGTGAGGAAAATTTCGCCGCCGACGGTTCGGAGTTCCGCGTTTACGCGGCTCGGGACACCGCCCAAACCGGACCGCGTAAACGCGGAACTCCAAACCTCACGAAATCCCATCGACGCCTTCGTCCTCGCACGCTTGCAACGGGAAAAACTCAAACCGACTTCCGCCGCAAACAAGGAGACGTTGATTCGCAGACTCGCGTTCAGCCTGACGGGATTGCCGCCATCCTTGAAACAGATTGATGATTTTCTCCACGACACTTCGCCGAGCGCTTACGAAAAAGTGGTCGAACAATTTCTCGCGTCGCCTGCTTACGGCGAACAGATGGCGCGCGATTGGCTCGACTTGGCGCGCTACGCCGACACTTACGGTTATCAATCCGACGTCGAGGTCGATATGTCGGCCTGGCGCGATTGGGTGATTCGCGCATTCAACCAGAATCTGAGCTACGACAAATTTATCACGTGGCAAATCGCGGGAGATTTATTGCGCAACGCGACAGATGAACAAATTCTCGCGACAGCGTTCAATCGGTTGCATCGCCAGACGAACGAAGGTGGCAGCGTCGAGGAGGAATTTCGCAACGAATACGTGGCGGATCGCGTTCACACGTTCGGCACGGCGTTTCTCGGCCTGACGCTCGAATGCGCGCGTTGTCACGATCACAAATATGATCCCATCAAACAGAAGGATTATTATCGGCTCTCCGCGTTCTTCAACAATATCGACGAGTCAGGATTGTATTCGCATTTCACCCGCGCCACTCCAACGCCGACGTTGTTGCTCTATCGAAAGGGCGAGAAAGAAAAACACGCCGCGCTGAAGAAGAAAATTTCCGAACAGGAAATGAAACTGGTGAAAATTGAGAAGGAAACAAGAGGGAATTTCGCGGGATGTGGAAACGAAACACGGGTAGCACCTGCCTCCGGCGGGTGCGAAATAACTTCCGTCTTTTCGGAAAAGAAGACTGCAACGCACCCGCCGGAGGCAGGTGCTACCCAGGTGAATTCGTCTTCGCCATCATCCCACTTTCCCTTCGAGCGAACTGCGGAAAACAAAACTCCCAATTTTTTCGGAACAAATTTCGCCACGCTTTCCGAATCACCAAAACAAGTCGAAGGCCGCTTCGGCAAGGCGTTGCAATTCGATGGGGAAAATTCGGTTGGGATGAAAGGCGTCGGCGAATTCAAACGCACTGACCCATTTTCATTTTCACTTTGGCTCAAGCCAACGGAGCAACAGGAACGCGCGGTGATCTTTCATCGCTCGCGTTCGTGGACGGATGCGGGAAGTCGCGGTTACGAATTAATTCTGGAAAATGGCAAACCGCAATTCGCGCTGATTCATTTCTGGCCGGGCAATGCCATCGCCGTTCGATTACGCGACGCAATTCCGACAAATGAATGGACGCATCTCACGATCACTTACGATGGATCGAGCCGCGCCGCCGGTCTGAAAATCTTTCGCAATGGCGAACCTGCCGAAGCGGAGATCATTCGCGACAATTTGTTCAAAGACATTTTGCATCGAGCCGAGTGGGGCGATGCGGACGTTGGGAATATTCAATTGACGCTGGCGGCGCGCTTCCGTGATTCCGGTTTCAAGAACGGATTGATTGATGAGTTCCAAGTTTTCGGTCGTAAATTGACGGCGAACGAAATTGCGGCATTCGCGGAAACAAATGGGCGGCGCGGCAGCGCAGCCCCACCTCACTGGGTAGGGCGGAACTGCCGCTCCGCCCAATCAAATTCCGAATATCAAACGGCTTTGGCGGAACTAAAAACACTGCGCGACGCGGAGAATAACTTCGTCAATGACATCCCCGAAATCATGGTCATGCGCGAATCGCGGACCCGACGACCAACCTATCTCCTGAAACGCGGCGCTTACGATGCGCGCGGTGAATCGGTCGAACCGGGAACGCCGGAAGGCATTTTTCCGTTCCCAAAAAATTATCCGCAGAACCGGCTTGGTCTGGCGCGCTGGCTGGTTGATCCGAAAAATCCCCTCACCGCGCGCGTGGTCGTGAATCGAATTTGGAAAATGCATTTCGGTCGCGGACTTGTCGCGACGCCGGAAGATTTCGGAAGCCAGGGACAATTGCCAACGCACCCCGAGTTGCTTGATTGGTTGGCGAAGAATTTTATCGAGAGTGGTTGGGATGTAAAAAAATTGCACAAGCTCATCGTCACTTCGGCAACGTATCGGCAAACGTCGGTTGCGTCGGCGGAACTGGTCGCGGCTGATCCGGGAAATCAGTTACTGGCGCGCGGGCCGATAGATCGTTTGTCAGCGGAGGAAATTCGTGATGAAGCGCTGGCGGTAAGCGGATTACTTTCAAAAAAACTCGGCGGGCCAAGCGTGAAACCGTATCAGCCCGCCGGACTTTGGGAACAATCCGGCACGGGCAAAAGTTACGCGCAGGACACGGGTGAAAATCTTTACCGGCGCAGCCTTTACACGTTTCGCCGACGCACCTCGCCGCCACCGTCGATGCTGATTTTTGACGCAACCTCACACGAGGTCTGCACCGCAAAACGCGAGACAACGACGACACCGTTGCAAGCCCTGGTGTTGTTGAACGATCCGCAATTCATTGAAGCGAGCCGCGTTCTGGCTGAGAAAATAATTCGTGAGAAAGTCGATGCCGTGGACGGAATGATTGAAAACGCTTTTCGTTTGGTCATGGGCAGAAATCCGATTCCGCGTGAAACGGAAATCCTCCGCCAACTTTATCAGGAGCAGTTGGATTTGTTTTCTGCGAACGTCGAGGGGGCAAATAAATATCTGGCGACCGGAGAACATCCGCGCAATACGAACCTTGCCGAGAAGAAAGTTGCCGCGATGACCGTGTTGGTGAACACGCTGATGAACTACGACGAATTTGTGATGAAGAGATGATGGTAAAAATGAACACGCCACTTTGCACGGGACCGATGCCGCTCAATGGAATGAACCGGCGCGCGTTCCTAAATCGTTTTGGGATGGGCTTGGGCGGAATTGCGCTCGCGAATTTGATTAACCCGGTTCGCACGCTCGCCAATTCTCCCGTACCAGGAATTCTTGGCGCGCCGCATTTTCCGCCGAAGGTAAAGCGCGTGATTTATTTGTTCATGGCGGGCGGGCCGTCGCAG
>JBBQAX010000266.1:0-6137 GCA_038316905.1 Verrucomicrobiota bacterium
GGCATCTACCATTTTCCGGTGATCGTGAAGCAGGGGAGCATCAGCTTCGCGCACAACGACGAGGACATCGATAAAACACTTGAAGCCACCGACAGCGCGCTACAGGAGCTAGTGCAAACTAAGTTGTGAAGCGGTTGCCGAAAAAAGTTTCTCTCGTTGCGCAAACGGCTGCAGCGATTCGGGAGGCGATTTCGCTGGGACGATGGAAACGATGGATGCCGGGTGAACGCGAATTATGTTCGCAACTCCATGTCAGCCGCAGGACGATTCGGGCCGCTTTGGATCAATTATGCCGCGATGGAGTAGTAAAATGTTCCCACGGCAAACGCCGCGAGATTATTGATCAGCATCTTGTTCGGTTGCCTTCCACCAGCAGTCGAGTGGTCTTTCTCACGCCCGCGCCGTTGCACAAGCTGGCTCCGTTCGTCATTTTTCTCATTGATAGATTGCGCGAACACCTGGCGGAAGAGGGGTTCATTCTGGAAGTCCACTCGGGCCGCATGCCCTATTCCGCCCGACTGACGAACGAGTTAAAAAAACTCGCCGAAACCCTCGATCCTGCCGGATGGATTCTTTCCCAATCCACTGAACAGATGCAGCGCTGGTTTTACGAACGCGGGTTGCCATGCATCGTCGTCGGGTCGTGTTATACGGGAATTAAATTGCCTTCCATGGACACGGATCTCGCAGCGGTCTGCCGCCATGCCGCAGGGCAATTTTTGGCGCGCGGACATCGTCGTCTGGTGTTGTTCAATCCCGATCTTGGCGCGGCGGGAGATTTGAAAACAGAGGCGGGTTTTTGCGAAGCATTGCAAAAAACTCGAACGGAAGGCGTGGCGGCCAACATTGTCCATCACGACGGCACGCCAGAAAATATCTGCTCCCGACTCGATAGTCTCATGCAATCGGACCAAAAACCGACGGCTTTCCTGGTTTCCCGACCTCCACATGTTCTCACCGTTGTCAGCTATTTGTTGTCTCGCGGATTCCGCATTCCACAGGATGTCGCGGTCATTTCACGCGACGATGATTCTTTTCTCGAAAATGTGGCTCCAACGATTGCCCGCTATTTTACCAATCCCAATGCGTTCGCTTCCCGCTTGTCCCGCGTCGTTCTCGACATCGTTCGCGGTCGGCGAAGCGTCAAGGAATACAAAATCATGCCGCATTTTGTTGCCGGAAAAACTCTTGGGTGAGAGCGCTCATTTGACACGAATGAAAAAGAGGTTCCAACAAGTAACCAGTAAGCGGTTGTTGCGCGCCAGATTTGGGTTTTCTAGGCTAACAAAAACAACCCAGTCGAAGCTATAAATCCAATTCCTATACCTTATGAAAAATATCATCAACCGTTCCAGCCTGACCGTTGGGCTGATTTTGGCGCTGGCGTCCGGCGTTTCAGCCCAGCCGCCCGTCGTTCTTTTTCAAGATGGATTTGAGAATGGCACTCCGGGTTTAAATCCAATTCAACCGCAAGTCGGAACCTATTTAATCACCGGAACAACGGTGGGGAATGAAACGAACCAGGTGCAGATTTTGACTGGAGCTTTTCCCGGAGGTCCGAGTGGAGCCGTTACGGGCAATAATTATTTGATGATCAACCGGAACGACTATCAAACTGCAAATCTGATTGTACAGTGCTTTTTAGCAACGCCGTTTTTCGCTACGAACGCGCCCTTTCACGTTGAATTTTCTTTATGGGCAGACCGTCTCCCTGCCAACAATAACTGGCCCCAATTTGTATTAGGCCAGGGCACCGCCGCCAACAACACTGCCTTGTTGTACAGCGCGGACGTTCTTCGTACGGGTGACTGGAAATGGTACGATGGCACTTATCATAACTCAGGCCTCCTTTTTTCAGTCGCAAATTGGGATTTCGTCCAGATTGATTGGGACGGCACAAACATGACGGGCACCATCAATGGCGCTTCCGCACCCTTGGGGATATATGGCAGTTCGGATAAAATTTTGGATCGGCTTTTGATTCGTACGGGGGTGGCCACGACCCAGTTTTATGTGGATGACGTCAAAGTCACGACCACAGCGGCGGTTTTGCTGCGCTCTATCCAGCCCGCAGCAAATGCGACCTCGGTCGGAAGGCAACCAACGGTGGAAGTCCAATTGGCAGATGCCATGCAGTCGGTCGCGACTGGATCGATTCAGCTCTACTTCAACAATACGCAAGTCACGCCAACTGTGACCCAAACAAACGTCAACGGCCTCAATGTCACCACCATCAGTTATGTGCCACCGGTTTTGGCCTATGGCTCCACTAACACGGTAAAATGCATTTACGCCGATCAGGCGACGCCGGCGAATCAATACTTAAAAGAGTGGATCTTTACGGTGTACAGCAGTGACACAATTTTCGCGGACACCTACGAATCTTCGGTTCCGTTGGCCATCCCATTTCATTATGACGTGAATGAAGGTACCAATTGCCTGAGCGTAGCCCGAATTGGCGCTGGCCGGCCCGTGGTTCAAGCGGCGGGCGATACCAATTTGACAAGCGTTGAGGGCGACACCATCTCTGTAAACCTTTCCTTCGGGGCGTGGAGGGATGGCGGGGTGGCCGGAGTGTTGGCGGTAATTCCGGGTTACGCCTCCAGTAGCAACGGCCAGTTCACTTTCAGTCAGACCGGGCAAATCAACCTGCTTGGGGACGGACGGGTTTCCGTTGTTGATCTCACTGGAGCTGTGAACCAATACCTGACGCAGAAGCTCAACACGAACGCGTGGAACACGGTTCAAATTGAATATGTCAACGGGTCGGCGCAATGGAGTGTATCGGTAAACGGGGCAACGGCAGAAACTTTTTTCGGAAAGAGCAGCACAGGAGGAAGCGCGTACGGCAATGTCAACGGCTTTCGTTTGGCAACGGCGGGAAACGGAACGACATGGTGCGACAGTTTTGCAGTCTCAAACGTAACGGCAAACACCTTGTTGTTTAAAGATGGGTTTGAAAATACGCCTCAAGGGGCGGCTCCCGGAACAAATAGTCCCTCGGTCGGGACCTACATAACCGTTGACCCCAGCACGGTGGCCGGCGGGCTCTACGTTAGTGGAGGCGTCAACGGAGTGAACTACTTGCCCGCGCCACCCAATGCGCCTCAAGCCGGAACGTACGATACGCAGGCGACCACCGCGTTCGTTTTAACCGGAACCGGCCACGCCGGAGTAAAATTCGTGACCCTCGATCAAGGTGATATGAAAGCGGATTTCACCACGCCCATTCCATCCGGAATCAAGCTCCATGCCGAAGCATGGATCAAGTGGCAGGCCGGACAGCCAAGTTGGGGTTTCAACGCAGACGGCGCAGATCAATTTGCGAAAGTAACTCTAATGGCTGACAACTCTATTACGCTATTCGATGGCACAAGTGAGGTTAACACCGGGTTGAGCCACGCGTCAGGAGTATGGGAAAAATGCGAATTGGACTACATCGTCGGAGCCTCTGACATCATCCTTAAGTTCAACGCCAACGCGGTAACGCTTCCGATCACGCCTCGTTCGACGATAAATGGACTCTTTTTCATTGAGAACGGCGGATCCAGCCAAGCATCCATCGACGACGTGCGCGCCACAGCGCTGCTCGGAGAAATTCTCGCCACAAATCCACTCTTGGAAGCGACGCGTAGTGGCAATCAGTTGATTCTCACCTGGACAAACGGAGCCGGGTATCGGTTGCAAGCGAATAGCGATTTAAACAATTTGAGCGGATGGGTAAATGTATCTGGCGGGGGAATCAGCCCCACGCAAGTTCCCGTGGGAGCAGCAATGTTCTACCGGTTGGCTAAACCTCTTTAACAAACCAGCACAATTGCTGGTAATTCCGTTATGAATATCAAGATCCGATCAAATTTCACGAGAGTTCGACCCAAATCGGGCTTCACACTGATTGAGTTGCTGGTGGTTATTGCGATCATCGCGATACTGGCCGGGTTATTGTTGCCTGCGTTGGCCAAAGCCAAGCAGAGAGCGCTCGCGACTCAATGTCTCAGCAACTTTCATCAAATCGGAATAGCTACCGCTCTGTATTTGGGCGATTCTAACGATCGCTATCCTCCTTCCCATACCAAGAACGGTACTCCAACCCAAGTAAGCTGGGCAGGACAAGCTGGGCGACGTGTACCGTACGATAGCCTCAGTGCCCAGGATCGGTGGTTGTCGAGTTACCTCGGAGCGGGCAACGGGACGAACGCGATGGTCAAAGTTTGCCGCTGTCCGGGTGATAAAAAAAGTTATTTGGGCACCACCAATTCCGGCTTCGAAGATTTCGGATCTTCGTACATGGCGAATATAAGATTAGCCGGTCCCGGTCCCGGCCCTCAATCCATCACGATGAATGATGCTCTCGTCTCCATCAAAGTTAATCAGGTCGTTCGTCCGAGCCGGTTTGTAGTTTTTACTTCCTGGGGCGCTTATTGGACAGGCGTCACTCATCAGAACATCACATCCAATCCACTATTGAGCTTGATGCAGTGGCACCACAATGGCACGCGGTGGAACACGCTCTTCGCGGATGGACGCGCCGGGATGACGATATACAACTGGCAAGACAGCGATAAGACTGCTCGCGATTACTCTTTTGACAGGCGGTATTGATGTTCAGTTTACCACGACTCAAAGCAATTGACATTGTCATTCCGAGCGTGCGAACCGGAAACCTCGTTTATTTGCGCAAGGCGAATTATATTTAACGTGATGGTCAAAAAAGGAGGCGTTCCCAATTCCGATTAAACCAAACATATTTATATGCGCCCACTCATTGACGCCCATCTCGATCTCGCCTGGAATGCGCTTTATTTTAATCGCGACCTGCTGGCGAGCATCGCGGATCTTCGAAAGTCCGAACAAGGTTTTGCCGATGAACTGGCGCGCAGTTTGAACACCGTCACCTTGCCGGAATTGCGTCGCGCGAACGTCGCCGTTTGCATCGCGACGTTGATGGGACGCAGCAGTCCTGAAAAACCGAAACAGCCTCACTTCAAACGCACCGATCTGAACTACACGAGCCAGGCGATTGCGTATTCCCACGCGCAAGGGCAACTCGCCTATTATCGCCTGCTCGAAACGCAAGGGCATCTTCGTTTCATCACCACTCAAACGGAACTAAAAGCGCATTGGGCATCGTGGAACAAATCTCCTGCGACCACGCCGCTCGGAATTATTTTAGGCATGGAAGGCGCAGACCCAATCATAAATCCCGAACAAGTCGAAGCGTGGTGGAACGCAGGGTTGCGCTCGGTGGGTCCGGTGCATTATGGCCGCAGTCATTACGCGCACGGCACGGGAACGAATGGGCCATTGAGTGACGCAGGCGTGAAGTTGCTCGAAGAATTTGCGCGCATCGGAATGATTCTCGACGTGACGCATCTGGCGGACGAATCGTTTTTTCAGGCGCTGGAAATCTTTCACGGGCCAACGCTCGCCAGTCATCACAATTGCCGGACGCTCGTTCCCGGTGAACGCCAACTGACCGATGAACAAATCCAATTACTCGTGCAACGCGGCGCAGTTATCGGCACCGCCTTCGACAACTGGATGCTTTTTCCCGGCTGGCAACGTGGTGAAACCGATCCGAAGCTCGTGAAAATCGAAGATGCCGCGGATCACATCGATCACATTTGCCAACTCGCGGGAACGAGCAAACATTGCGCGTTTGGCACCGATCTCGATGGAGGTTTCGGCACGGAACAAACTCCCGGCGATCTCAACACGATTGCCGACGTGCATAAGCTCGAAGCCATCCTTGCCGCGCGTGGTTACAGCGCTGCCGATATCGACGGCATCTTCTTTGGCAACTGGTTGACGCTCTTCACCAGCGCACTTCCGTTATGAAAGAATATAAATGGTTCAAAAAAACTTTCGCCGTCGCTTTATGCATTTCCGCAATGGCGATGCTCACTTCGTGCAGCACTTCACGAACTAATGGCCCGATTCGTGAAGCCGATTATCGGACGCCGCTTCGTGTCGCGTGTGTAGGTGACAGCATCACGTATGGTTTTGGCTTCAAAGATCGCGAGCATGACAGCTATCCCGCAAAACTGGCCGCCATGCTTGGCCCTAATTGGGACGTGCGAAACTTTGGCGTCAATGGCGCCACTGCTCTCAAGGAAGGTAAACGGCCTTATTGGTTG
>JBBQAX010000267.1:0-6120 GCA_038316905.1 Verrucomicrobiota bacterium
GCGCAGAGGGGCGCAGAGAAGATAAACCTTGGCGTCCTTTGCGAAAACCTCCGCGTCCTCTGCGTTTGTCCGAAATCTCCTGCTTCGGGATTGACCACTCGAAGTTTTTAAACGAAATCTCACCCACTTTTAATCACACCCAACAAAGCTCCGGAGCGACATCATCAGGCAAAACAGAGTATGTCGCCCCAACGAGGCTAAACTCATTTTAGGAATTGGAATTCTACAAAGATGTCGCGCCGACGGTGCTGGGGATCGGAAATAGTGATTGATGCTCCGCCCCCCTTGCCCCCTACGATCATTGCTAGTCTTGGAGGTTAGGCGTTTCCGGGTTCATTGGAGTTGGCGTCGTCGCCGAGAAAGTAGAGGTCGAAATCGAGGGGGATGTCGAGCGCGGTGATGCGCTGGAGGACAGACGCTGAAAGGTAAATGCCGGTCGAAAAGTCGCGGTAGTAGATGGCGCAGGAAAGCTGCGTCGAAAAGCGAGCGGCGCACTCGCGGATGCGCCCTGCATGAGGCTCAAGGAGTGTGAGCAAAGCCTCCAAATGGTCGGCGGCGTGCGCATGGAGCGGAAGCGGACTGTGAAAACTCCACCGACTGTGGGTGCGTCGTGCTGTCGGGTGATTGGGAAGTGGGTCGCCCGCGAGCCAAGCGGATGTAGGTGCGAAGCCGAGAAGCGAAGTGACAACGCTCGCGTCGGTGCCGAAGTCAGCGACAGCGAGGAATACGTGGGACTCATCTTTGTATTCGTTCACAGGAGACGCGAGGAAACGCCTAACGCATGAGAACTGAGCCACAGCCAGATAAACCAACCGCGACAATCTCACAGCCGCACTCAATCCAAGAGCGGGTCGCTGTTGGCTCCAGTGATTTGTTAGGCGTATCGGTCATGTTTCGTCGTCTGGATGAATCAATGGACGCAGGATATCTAGCTCAGCGGCAAAGTTGGGCGAAGACTCTTCAAGTTTCAAAAGTATATCCTGTGAAACCTTGTCTTGAAACTTCTGGAAGCGGTGCAAGGCGGCAACGCGCTCAGACTCAGGGAAAGACTCGACAACCATCATCAACAAAGCCTCGTGTGCAGCGCGCAAGTGGTGAATCTGCCGGTAAATCCTCAGAGTCATATCCCGGTAAGCCTTCGCGTCTTCGTCGTTCATACGGTGTAGATACGCCTAACTATTGATACACGAACAGTGGTTCGTATATCGGTTTAATATGCGACAAGGTGACGGAGGATTTTTCGCATCGGTTTTCATGGTTGCGACCCTAAATCTTCACTTTTCCATTGTCCAGCCGCATCGGTTCGTCCACGCGCAAATCGGGCGAAAGAGTTTTCTGAAAGTTTGTAGGGTTGGCCTATTTGTAGATCAGCCGATTTGAAATGAACAAAGCGCCGTAGCGACATCTTCGGATAACCAAAGATGTCGCGTCTGCGGCGCTGGGATTTCAAACTGATTCCGCGAAACCTGGTTTGGTTGTTTTCGTTTTCTTTCCACGGTTCATCAGCGAGTAGGCGACCGGCGTCACGATCAGCGTGAGCAGCAACGCCAGACTTTGCCCCCCGATAATTACCAGCGCCGTCGCGCGACGTTCTTCTGCACCTGGGCCACTGCCGACAGCGAGCGGCAACATCCCAACCACAAAGGTCAGCGTGGTCATGAGAATGGGGCGGAGTCGGTCCCGATTTCCTTGAATGATGGCTGTCAATTGATCGAAGCCTTGTCGCCGCAGATTATTCATGTGATCGACTTGGAGAATTGCATTCTTTTTGACGACGCCGAAAAGCACGAGTAAACCCAGCGCTGAATAGAGATTCAATGTCCCATTGCTGATCCAAAGCGTGAAGAAGGCGAAGGGCACGGTGAGCGGAAGCGACAACAAAATGATGAGCGGGTCACGCAGGCTTTCGTATTGCGAGGCCAAAATCATGTACATGAAAACAACGGACAGCATGAAGGCCCAGAGAAATTCGTTGAACGTGGTTTCCAATTCGCGTCCGCGTCCGACGACCCGGGAACTGTAGCCCTGGGGTAAATTCATTTTGGAAACTTCAAGCCGCAGTGCATCGAGACGATCCGCCAAGCCATAGCCGGGAGCGACGGCACCGCGTAAACTGACCTGGCGCTGGCGATCCAGCCGGTCGATGCGTGAAGCAGTCTGGCCGGGAATTAATTCCACTAAATTATCGAGACGAATGAGGCCACCGTTTTTGCTCGGCACGAATAATTGCGCGATGGTGGATTCATCCTGGCGATCGGCCTCGCTCAGACGCAATTGCACATCGTAATCATCGTTCACTGACTCGTCTCGAAACCGAGAGACACGCGGGTCGCCACCCACCATCAAACGCCAGGCGGTCGCAATGTCCGCGGAATCCACGCCTAAATCAGCGGCACGGGCGCGGTCAATTTTCACGCGCAGTTCCGGCGAGTCCAGTTTGAGCGTGGTGTCGGCATCGATGACACCCAGTTCCGGCGCGCGCGCCTTCAGTTGTTCAGCATATTTGCTGAGCACATCGAGATCGGGCCCGAGGAGGGAAAAATCAATTTCGGCAGAGCTGCCGCCAATGCGAAACGATTGCGTGCTCCGAATGGAAAGCGAAAGCGCGGGATATTTCTTCATCCGTTTGCGAATCTCCTGCGTCACTTCCTGTTGTGAAATGTTATTCTTGAACGCGGCTTGCGGACGCAACCTGAGCAAATCGCCGCCGAGTCGGCCGAATGAAAAAACCCGTTCTTTATGCGGCTTCAATTGCACGAAGCCGCGCAAAGTATTAAGCCCGCCCAAACCGCGGCCAACGGAAACCAGAACGGATTCTATGGCAGGAACGGATTTTAATTCGTGTCTTCCAGGATGTAGGAAAGTTCGTCCAGCGCGGCGATGCTCAAGCCTTCTGGCGTGCGGATCATCAATTCGAATTCGCCTTCGTCCGCGTTGCCAGGGATGTATTCCTGTTTGATCACTTTGTAGAGGGGAATCGACGAGAGAATCAGTGCGATTGAAATGACAATTACCACCAAGCGATGGTTCATTGAAAAACGCAGAAGCCGTTCGTAAGCGTGATCGATTCGCCCGTAAAAGCCTGAGCGAGATTTTGTGGCGTCATGCGATTCAGCATTCTTTTTGGGGCGGCTCAAAAGTCGCGCGCACATGATCGGAGTCAGCGTGAATGAAACCAACAAGCTGACCAGGACCGCGACAGCCGCCGTGATGCCGAATTGGAAAAGGAAGCGTCCCGAGATACTCGACATGAACGAAACCGGCACGAAGATGACAACCAGACTCAGCGTGGTGGCAAGGACGGCTAATCCAATTTCTGCCGTGGCAGCTTTTGCCGCCTCGAAGGAATTCATTTTCTTCTCTTCGACGAAGCGGAAAATATTTTCCAATACGACAATGGCGTCGTCGATCACGATGCCGACCATCAACACAAGTGCGAGCATGGTGACGCTGTTCAAGGTGAAACCGAGCGCCCACATCATGCCGAACGTTGCGATGACGGAGGTGGGAATTGCCACGCCAGCAATGACCATCGCGCGCCAATCTTTCATGAACAAAAGAACGACAAGACAGGCGAGAAAACTTCCCAGCACCAGATGAATTTTGATTTCATGCAGCGCCTCGTAAATGTAATGCGACTGATCGCGAATCACTTCGAGCTTCACGCCGGGCGGCAATGACGCAATGACTTCCGCCATTTTCGTTTTCACGCCTTCGATCACGGCCACAGTGTTCGCGTCCGATTGCCGTAAAATATCCAGCGTGACCGTGGGAATTCCATTCAAGCGCGCCAGGGTTCGAGGCTCCTTCGTTCCATCTTCCGCGCGGCCAATATCGCGAACGTGAATGGGCGACCCGTTGATCGTGGCGACCACCAGATCATTGAACTTCGCGGGATCGTCTATTTTGCCGAAGGTGCGGAGGGTTTTCTCGCGATATCCTGAGGTAACATTTCCGCCGGGAGCTTCCGCGTTCTGCCGAACGATCGCATCACGCACCGCTGTGATCGGAATTCCATAGGCGGCGAGCCGGTCGGCATCCACCCAAACATTAATGGCGCGTTCAACGCCCCCCACGATTTGCACTTCTCCTACGCCGCCTGAGCGTTCGATCTGGACCTTCACGACTTTGTCGGCCAGTTCGGTCAATTCGCGCGCGGAACGATCGCCGGAAAGTGCCAGCGTAAGAATGGGTGATTGATCGTTGTCGAGTTTGGAAATAATTGGCGGATCCGCTTCGATCGGCAAATCGCGGAGCACGCTGGAGACGCGGTCGCGCACATCGTTGGCGGCGCTTTCAATGTCTCGATCCAATTCAAACGTCACGATCACGAACGAAGATCCGGCCGAAGAAATTGAGCGCAATTCCTTGATGCCTTCGATGGTGTTGACGGCTTCTTCGATTCGTTGTGAAACCTGTGCCTCGACTTCCGCCGGCGATGCGCCCGGAAGACTGGTGCGAATATTCACACTCGGCAAATCCACGGATGGAAAACGATCCACGCCGAGATGGAAATAACCCACGGTTCCAACAACGACCAGCGACAGGATCAGCATCGCCGCGAAAACCGGCCGATGGAGACAAATATCAGCGAGCTTCTGCATCGGTCTCCTCGATAATTTGCTGGCCTGAACGAATATTTCCCGGACTCAAAATTACGACGTCTCCCGCCGCAATTCCGTTTTCGATTTCGACAAATCCATTGCTGCGCCGGCCGGTGCGCACATTTTTGTCCTGCGCTTTGCCATTTTGAACGACGAAGATTTTTTCAATTCCCACAAAACTCGTCACGGCAGATTCAGGAATGGAAATCGCAAGATCACTTTGGCTTAGAACAATGGTCGCTTGCGCAAATAAACCCGGACGCAGGGCAGGAGTCGCGGGGACATCGGCTTCGGCAACGAGCATGCGGTTTGATTCCGACAACATCGGGCTGACGCGATGGATTTCCGCCGGGAAATGATTCGTGCGTTCGCCCACGGAAATTCGCAACGCCTGACCGGAACGCACTTGCAACGATTCCCGTTCTGGAATTTCCAATCGCAAACGAAGCGGATCAACATCGGCAATCACCAGCAGGGGTGTGCCTGTTTCCAAAATCTCGCCGAGGCTCGCGCGCCGTTGTTGAACGATTCCGTCGAACGGCGCTTTGATGCTGGTATCGGCCAATTGCTTTTTTGCGAAGTTCATTTCCGCACGACGTTGCGCAACTAACGCTTGTCGCTCGCGAATTTGTTCCAACGCATCCTGATATTGGCTGACCGCGACGAGATATGCGGCTTCCACGCTTTCCAATTCCGATTGGGGCGCGATTTTTTCGGCGGCAAGCTCCTTCGTTCGCTTCCGATTTTGCGTCGCCTCTCCAAGCAACGCTTTCGCCTGGAGCACCGTTCCCGTGTTCTCCAAATTGACGGTGTCGTTGTCACCCTCGAGTGGCAATCCGAGTCGCGCGCGCTTGTGCGAGGGCGGCTTCCGCTTGCTGCAGGCGAATTTCGTAATCAGCTGGTTCAATCTGCGCAAGGAGATCGCCTTTTTTTACAACGCTGCCGATATCCACCAAAATTTTTTGCAAACGCCCGGGAATTTTTACACTCAACGTCGCTTCTTCCCGCGCCAAGAATGAACCCGAAACCGTAATGGTGCGCTCCATGGGGGTGAGTTGCGCTTGAGCTGTTTGAACCGTTCGCGCGGCAGAGGAACCTTTTTTTGCCGGTTCAGATTTCTTGGCGCAGGAGAGAATAAAAACACACAACGCGAGCGGGAGGAAAGAATTCCATTTCAGGTTGGTGAGAGAGTGACGACCCATCATTTTAAAATTCATCATTCGGAACCTCGGAATCAGACGTTAGCAGCGATCGCGCTGTTCATCTAATTTAATACGCAGACGTCAGACTTTAGGGGGGAAGATTGAGACCGCAAAGCGTTCGCTTCGGGCGCTTTCCACGAGAGCTAAAAAATTAAAAATACCGTATTAGCATTGGAAAAGTATGGCCAGGCTTTCCCAGCACGGCCTCAGGGCAGACGCAGCTAATTTTTAGGAGAATAGTACGAGTTAGTACTTGTACTTTTAAAAAATCTGCTTAGGTACACCCGGATGCAAACGCATCCTAAACTGAGCTT
>JBBQAX010000268.1:0-6079 GCA_038316905.1 Verrucomicrobiota bacterium
GCCGCCCCTGAGTTTGGCAAGTTTTTCGTCGGGCTAGAAATCCAAGCCGAGTTCATTCTTGACCGTTTCCCAGTCCGTTCCGGGCTTGTTGCCATTCTTTTTTTTGGCTCTCGCTAGATCGCGGCGATCATCCAAATCTTCGAGCGTGTCGCGCAGTTGGCGAAGGACGGCTTTAGCTTGAGCAATTTGCCGGTCTAAATCGGGAAGTTCAGGCGAATCGTTTTTGCGTTTAGCAGTGACAGTGCTCATTGATAAATATCCTTTCTCGCTCCAAGAGTGTAAACCACGATGCGTTTTCCAACCAGTTCAAATAAAATGCGGTGACTGCCAACGCGTAATCGGTATTCGTTCTTGCTGCCTTTGAGTTTCTTCACGTCGCCTTCAAAATTCTTTTGCAAAAGATGAAGTCGATAACCGATCTGTTGCCGTAATTCTTCAGATAAAGCTCGCAATGCGGCTTTGGCCTCATCCTTAAGCTCCATTTCGTATTCCATAAATTTTCAAGTTACGGAGGAGGCGGCAAACGCAGCGTCGCATCCATCGGCGCGATGTCGGCCAATTCTTTTCCGTTCGTGCCGCCGCCGAGTTTTTGCAGTTTCTCGCCGCTCGGACGCACCATTCTTTCGTAACTTCCGACGGCGTCGTTGTAGGCGGAGTTGGCGCGTTCGAGGCCGGTGCGGATTTTTTCAAAATGTTCGGTGAACTTCGCGACGCGGGTGAAAAGTTCCTGCGCGGCTTCGGCGATTTCTCGCGCGTTTTCGGTTTGCGCATGTTGCTGCCAGCTCACACTCACGGAACGAAGAATCGCAATGAGCGAACAAGGTGTGGCGATGAGGATGCGTTTGTTTTGCGCCCAGAGCATCAGTTCGTGATCGCCTTCGAGTGCGGCGCTGAAAAGCGATTCCGCTGGAAGAAACAACACAACATAATCGAGCGCGTTGGGAAATTGCGCCGGATAATCGCGATCAGCCAAACCTTTGATGGTCGCTTTCAATTTGTTGGCGTGAATCGTCAAGGCTTCGGCACGTTTAGTTTGATCGGCAGCATCGATGGCGTTGAGAAACTCGAGGTCAGGAACTTTCGCATCGACGATGATGA
Source organism: Verrucomicrobiota bacterium (assembly GCA_038316905.1). GTDB lineage: Bacteria > Verrucomicrobiota > Verrucomicrobiia > Limisphaerales > CANJXF01 > CANJXF01. Next base: position 1,099 of record JBBQAX010000268.1, read on the forward strand.
CGCGGTCGCCGGGCAGACGAACGATGAGGTCGGGCTTACTGTCGCCGGACTGGGTTTGTTCGGAAAAATCGCAATGCGCGCTCATGCCAGCGGACTCGACCACGCGGCGCAACGTTTCTTCGCCCCAACGACCGCGCGCCTGATTGGATTTCAGCACCATGCGAAACTGCTGCGTTTCACTGGCGAGCAACTGGCTGTGGGTTGCGAGATTTTCCAACTGCTTTTTGACCTCACCTAGCGCGGTCGATTGCGTCGTTTCGCTTTGCGCCAGACGTTTTTGATAGGTCTCCAGTTGTTGTTTCAACGGTTCTACTAAAACCTTGATCGATTCCTGCCGCTTTTCTAAATCGCCTTTCGCGGTTTCCTGAAGTTTCCCGAAGCTTTGTTCGGCGAGACGGAGAAATTCCGGCGCGCTTTGTTTCAACGCATCCGCGCTTAAAGCTTTGAAAGCTTCGCGCAAATCAGCGAGCGCCTTCTCCTGTGCGGCTTTCGTGGACTCAAGATTTTCCGCGTAGGTATTCTTCGCTTCGGCGAGCATACGTTGAATTGCGTCGCGATTTGCTTCGGCGCTGGCGAGCGCGGTGGTGTTAGTGGAAAGTTCGCCGCGGAGTTGGACTAAATCTCTTTCGCGTTGTTGAAGTTGCGCGCGCAATTCGTCTTCGAGTCGATTGTCAGCGGGGCCGACCGACTTTTTGTTCTGGAGAAAACCGATGAGCCATCCGAGCAATCCGCCAATGGCTAAACCGATTAAAAGATAAACGCCGTTGGGCATGGCAGCGATTCTACGATAGGCAGTTCAGCGCTCTAGCTTTTTTCCGCTGCAAACTCACCAATCACTTTTGGGTAGCGCCATTTTTCTTCGACGGCAAATCTTTGAGGGCGACAACGTGAATCGGATCTAACGTGACGATTTCACCATCTTCGTGCAAAACGGCCAATGATCTCGGACCAACTAGAATTAATTCCGGATGCTGCACTGCGTATTCGTGTCCGTCAGAAGTGCGGACGGCGAAAGGCTTGAAACCGCCACCGCTGACTCGTAATCGGATAAGCGAAAGGTTCATGCAATCAAGTTATTGTTTCTCTGCAAACGGTCAATCCTGTTCAAAAATGTGCAATGACTTCAATTTCCACGATTGCGGCTTTCGGCAAAGCGGCAACCTGGATGGTGGAACGCGCCGGGAAATCGGTGGTGAAATATTTGGCGTAGATTTCGTTCATGCCCGCGAAGTCGGCGAGGTTCGTGAGAAACACGGTGCTTTTCACGACATTGCTGAAGGAAAGTTTTTGGTCGTCCAAAATCGCTTTTACGTTTTCCAGGACGCGTTCGGTTTGGGCTTTGATGTCGCCGGTGACGAGATTTCCAGTCGCGGGATCAAGCGGGATTTGTCCGGCGCAAAAAAGCAAATCGCCGACGCGCACCGCGTGATTGTAGGGGCCGACAGCGGGAGCGGATTTGGCGGGTTTGATGATTTGTTTGTTCATAATTTTATTTAAAATCTTAAAAGTCGGGGAACATCGAACATTTAACGCTGAACATTGAACATCGAATTGGAAACCTTCAGCGTTCGATGTTGGGTGTTCAGTGTTCGATGTTTATTTCTTCTCTTCGTACCAGGTCATCTGGATGTTTTCCAAAATCTTCTCGTTGGAACCATCTGGTTTATCGCCGAAATCTTCCAGTGCGAGAACCATTTGATGAAGCTTGGGAAAGCTCAGCTTGAGAGGATCTTGATCTGGAAATTTATCCAGCAGCGCCCATGCGATTTCTTCGTGATCTTTCCAGGTCAGTTTCATCTTTAAAAGATGTACCGGCTTTGATTTGGACGGTCAAGGGGTGTAAAAATAAAACTGGGGCAGGAATCCAGCCTCCAGCTTATTGTTCAAGCGCTGGCGGGTCTGGATAATCTGAACCTCAGGCCAACAGATCAGGCTTGTTAACCGGCCATACATAATTGAAAATTCAGAGCAACGCTCGCATGTCCAACGACAATCCCACGACTAAAACGGCGCCTTCCGAAACGGAATCGTTTGTGGAGTTGAGCGAAGGTTTTTTGGTCGGCGGCGGACGTTATTCCCTTTCGCAAAGTCTTGGGCAGGGGGGGATGGGGACGGTTTGGCTCGCCCGCGACGAACGGCTCGGCCAAATGGTGGCTTTGAAATTCGTCCAGCTTCAATCCAATCCGCTGGTGCTCGATGATCTCCGCCGCGAGACAGCACGCTGCCTTCGGCTCACGCATCCCAACATCATTCGCATTTACGATTTTTATGAAGCGCCGGGCGATGTCGCGTTCATTTCAATGGAATACGTGGATGGCGCAAATTTGCATTCTCTTCGCGCCGAGCAACCGAACCAGGTTTTCTCCTGGAACTTCCTCAAACCGTTGATCAAACAACTTTGTGAAGCGCTCGATTACGCGCATGGCGAAGACGTCATTCATCGTGATTTAAAGCCGAGCAACATGATGCTCGATGGCAAAGGCCGGTTGAAACTTGCTGATTTTGGAATCGCCGCCGCCATGAGTGATCCGCTGCAAGCGTACTATCAGCGACACGCCGCCAGCGGCACCGTGACGCACATGAGTCCGCAGCAAATGGCGGGCAAACCGGCCACAGTTTCCGATGACATCTATGCGTTGGGCGCGACGCTTTACGATCTGCTCACTGGCACCACGCCGTTCCATATCGGAGACATTCCTGATCAAGTCCAGAACAGTTTGGCTGAACCCATCGCGGTTCGTTTGAGCAAACTGAAATTGATCAATGAAATCCCGCCGCACGTCTCGGCCATGATCATGGCGTGCCTCTCCAAAGATCCAGAGCCTCGTCCACAAAGCGCGCACGCCGTTGCGGATTGGATTGGATTCAATTCTTCTACCGCCATTCGCTCGTCTCCAATTGTGATTTCAACAGTCACAAGCAAACCGGCACCTCCGGCGCCCGCGCCGAAAACAAAAACCATTGCGATCCCGCCGCCACCTGTGCCCATTCGCGTCATCGAAAAGCCTCCTGAACCAACCGAGCAAATTGTTCTTGAGCCGGCAAAGATGCCGGTGAAGAAATATTCGATATGGGCAGCCTACGCCGCCGGGGCGTTGATTGTTCTGGCAGCGGTTGGCTGGTTGATTGGGTCAAAACTGTTCCAGACGGAGACCGTGAATTCGTCTGTGCCTGATGGTTCAGCGGAGATCGATCTGAATTTTCAAAAAAACAAAATTGAGATTGATGGTTTTGTTCGCTGCGTTGCCCTGCAAGCGGATGGGAAAATCGTTTTAGGTGGCGGCTTTCAAAATGTGGCTGGCATCGAATCCAAACGAATTGTGCGCCTAAATGCAGACGGAAGTTTCGACAACACGTTCGTGGCGTCCTTGAACAACGTTCCCTACTGCCTCGCCGCGCAAGAAGATGGAAAAATTATTATAGCCGGCGATTTCACGGAGGTGAGCGGGCAAGCGTGCAAAGCGATTGCGCGAGTGACGGCCGATGGAACGTTGGATACTGCATTCAAATTGGGCGAGGATACTCATGGAACACTTCGCTCCGTTGTGATTCAGCCGAACGGGAAAATCATTGTTGCAGGAAACTTCACAAAATTTCACGGCGTGAAGCGGGACCGGATTGCCCGACTAAACTCTGACGGTACGCTGGATGAGAAATTCGAATCGGGTGCCAACGGCGTGGTTTGGCCGGTGGCGCTTACGCCTGACGATAAAGTTATCATCGGCGGAGATTTCACCGGCGTTGAAGGAACAAGGCGCAACCGAATTGCTCGTCTCAATTCCAATGGTCGCCTCGATAAAGATTTCGATCCCGGCACCGGTGCCAATAATTGGGTTTACGCGATCGCCATCCAAAAAGATGGGCGGATTGTAATTGGCGGAGATTTTACGGAGTTCAATGGACGGCCGAGAAATCGTGTGGCGCGTCTCAACGAGGACGGCAGTTTGGATCCAACGTTCAATCCTGGCGCAGGTCCAGACAGCGGTATTCGTGCTTTGACCGTGCAAAAGGATGAGAAAATTTTGCTCGGCGGAGTTTTTAAATATTTCAACGACACGCCGCGAAATCGCATCGCACGATTAAACGTGAATGGCAGTCTGGATATGAGTTTTGATCCCGGCGCAGGCTTCAATGATATTGTGCGCTCTCTCGATGTGCAGCCGGATGGAAAAATTTTGGCAGCGGGTCATTTCACAAATTACAACGGGATGGCCAGCAGTCGCATTGCGCGGTTGCAGGGAGCTTCCGTGAAGAAAAAGTAGTCCTCCTGAAATTCCGTTCAAGTAGTTCGATGTTTCCGCAATCAACGCCGCCAGTTCAGCCAGTGCGAAAAAAGTTTTCTCACAAGCGGGGTGAGCCGCGTCCGATTATACGCATCGCCGCATTGGCGAATGGCTTCGGCTTGTGTCGGGTAGGGATGAATCACGGAGGCCAGTTTTCCCAAACCGAGTTTCGCCGCCATCGCAACGCTGATTTCGCTGATCATTTCGCCGGCGTGTCGCGCCACGATGGTCGCTCCGAGAATTTCGTCGCTGCCTTTTTTGATGTGGATTTTCACGAAGCCTTCTTCCTCTCCGTCAATAACCGCTCGATCCACTTCTTTGAACGGTCGGATAAAAGCATCCATCGCCAAACCACGTTCAACGGCTTCGCGTTCGTAAAGGCCGACGTGTGCAATTTCCGGGTCGGTGTAAGTACACCACGGCATCGTCAGCGCGCTAAGTTTCTTGCGGCCGAAGAACAGTGCGTTTTGAATCACGATGCGCGCGGCAAAATCTGCGGCGTGAGTGAATTTCCATTTCATGCACACATCGCCAGCAGCGTAGATTTTCGGATTGGAAGTTTGCAGACGGTCATTCACCCGAACGCCTTCGCGTTTGTCAAAATCCACGCCGACAGCTTCGAGATTCAATCCTTCGACATTCGGCGCGCGGCCTGTGCTGGCGAGAACTTCATCCACGGCAATGGAGTCCGGCAAACC
>JBBQAX010000269.1:0-5972 GCA_038316905.1 Verrucomicrobiota bacterium
GGCGGAATCGGCACGTTGGCGCGAATATCTTTTTCAACGTTACGTTGAAATCATTTCAAAAGAAGCCATCTATCAACTCGGCAAGACAAGCACGACGATTTCCGCTGACGATGTTATTCGGCAACTTGACGATGTAACGACCCGTGTCCACGACCAAGCTTCCAAAGATCTAAATTCGTTCCTTTTTGAAGAAAAACTTTAGCAAAACAAAGGATGAAAGAGTTTTCTGTAGTCGATTTATTCGCAGGCGTCGGTGGTTTCTCACAAGGATTCTTGCGCGCGAATCGTGATGAGAGCGATTTTCGATTTGCGCTCAAACTTCTTGTCGATTCCGATCCTGTCGCAAGCTATTCGTTTAAGAAAAACTATCCGCAAATTCCTTATTGGACGAAGGACATCGGCAAGCTGACCGGGGATGAATTGTTAAAAATTCTAAAGTTGAAAGCCGGAGAGTTGGATTTTCTGATTGGTGGTCCGCCGTGCCAAGGTTTTTCTCAGAACGGCAAACGCTGGCTGGAAGACAATCGAAATCGTTTATTCGTTCAGTTCATTGAACTTGCCCATGACGTTCGTCCGAAGTGCGTAATCCTCGAAAACGTGCCGACAGCATTAACGGCTTTCGCTGAGTTGTTTAACCAAGAAGTCCAAAATGCTTTTTACGGTTACACTGTAAAAACAGCTATTCTAAATGCATCTCAGTTTGGCATCCCGCAAATTCGCCGTCGCGCTTTCGTTGTAGCCCTCAGAGAAGATCTAGGAATAAGTGATTTTGATTTTCCAGCGGGTGAGTTCGACGTGATGGATATTGGACGAGATTTGCATACCGAAGCCAAATCCGGGCACCGTTTTGTTTCAGTGGAAGAAGCAATAGGCGATTTGCCTGAACTTGAAGCAGGAGGCGCTTTTGATGGAACGCATTATCCCAATGAATCTCGCACTCCATACCAGCGTGATCGGCGCGAAGGTGCGATAGCCCTTTTCAATCATGTTGCTCGTGCGCACTCGCGCGAGTTCCTAAAAAAAATTGCTCCCATTCAACCCGGAGAAGGAAACGCTCAACTTCCCGATGGCGAGCGGTTTTCTGATAATTATTTCAGTCAGGCTTATGCGCGCCTTCACCCACAAGGAATCGGCTATACAATTACAGCCAACTTTCGCAATCCAGGCTCAGGACGCTTCACTCATTATCGAGATAATCGCTCCATCACAGTGCGCGAAGCTGCTCGGCTTCAATCTTTTGATGATCGCTTTATCTTCCACGGTCATGTCACGGAACAAGAGAGGCATGTCGGGAACGCCGTTCCACCGCTTGTCGCAGCGGCACTCGCTCGTCATTTCGGAGCACTTGTTTCAGCGGCGTGAAACGGAAACGGACAGACCAACGTTGATCAAGTCACGCACGCGGCTCGCGTGTCGTTTTCGGCGGCTCGCCGAAAATTTTCTCGCACAAATTTTCTGTTCGCAAAAATCTTTTCCCAAATTAGTGGAACGATTTGTTTGGCGAGACGCCGCAACACGGCAGGCCGAAGGCCCGCGCTTCCCAACGTCTGCCTGAAGATTTGTGTTATTCAATTGCTTCTGTAACGCTCGTCTTCAATGAAGGTCGTGTTCGACACCAGCGTTCTCGTCGCTGCCGCGCGTTCGCGGCTCGGGGCAAGTCACGCCATTGTCCGCTCGATTCCTTCGCCGCAATTCCAACTTTGTCTCTCAGTGTCGATGTATTCGGAGTGGCAGGAAGTGCTGACCCGAGAGGAGAATCTAGCGCGGAGACGCACGGCAGAGGACGCGCGGAAATTTTTGCGCTATCTGGCAAGCCAATCACATTTGCAGGAAATTCATTTTCTTTGGCGGCCATTTCTGCGCGATCCGGATGACGATATGGTATTGGAACTCGCTTTCGCCGGTGGTTGCCGCCACATTGTGACGCATAATGTAAAAGATTTTCACGGTTCGGAGCAACTTGGTGTTACCGCGATTGCGCCCCGTGAATTCCTGAAGATTATCCGACAGAAATCATGAGCACGCTGACCATTCAATTGCCGGAGTCGCTGAAGAAGAATATCGAAGCTCTTGCCGCGAAAGAAGGTTACACGGTGGACCAATTCCTCGCGAGCGCCGCGGGTGAAAAACTGGCGGTGGTGTTAACGATGGATTATTTGCGTCGGGAAGCTGATGCCGGACGCCGCGAGGATTTTGAGAAGTATTTGGCGGCTTCGCCTGATGTCGCTCCACTTGCAGGCGATGAGTTGTGACCACTTTCGTGCGGTGAAAATTTTTCGCTCTGGAGTTGTGATTTCCTGCAAGCGGACCACCAGCGTGCTCGACCACTCACTCCTGCCTGGATTACCTTTTTGAGGTGATGAGCGATGATTCCTTCAGCGCAAACAGTGTTGTTTTAAGAGCGGTGCAACAGTTCCTCGATGATCTGCGTTATGCGGACTGGCAAAATCCAATCGGACCGATTCGGTTCAGCCGCAGTTTGAACCTGGGTGAACTTCAGCGCGCGCCGTTCTTTGTGAACACACGGATTTTTTTGCGGGCGCTCTCCGAAGATGGCGGCGCGGATCTCACGGCCACGGGTAATCTCAATCGCGCCTTTGTCACGAAATTGTTCGACCGATTGACCCTGCCGAAATCCTATCGGGAAATGATGCGAAACGTTTGCAAAGTGTTGAATGAACTCGACGTCTGGGATTTGCATCTCGTTCGGGTGGTGAGCGAAATCGCGGGATTGGTGCAGCGGCGTAAGAAGCGTGTTCAACTCACGAAACGCGGACGGGAACTGCTTGCCGACGAACATGCCGGAACGCTCTACCGCGAACTTTTCTTCGCTTATTTTTTGAAGTTTGATTGGCACTATGATTTTCATCTACGCGAGGCCAAATGGATTCAGACGACGATGGCCGCGACGCTTTGGCGATTGGATTCTGTGATCGAGAATTGGCGCAGTGTGCGCGGGTTGGCGTCGCAGGTTTTGCTGCCGCGAGTTTACGATGATCTCCGCGCCGCCATGATCAACCCGCACGATACTGAGGAATGGATTTTTTCGGGTTACGCGCTCGCTCCGCTGTCCAAATTTGGATTGATTGAAAAAGATAAAGGTGATGATTGGGTAAGCGTCAGCGACGATGAAAAATTCCGCCTCACGCCCTTGTGGAAACGGTTTATCGCTTTTGGATTTGAATCGAACTTCTCGCAAAATTAAGCTGGGCCGCGTTACGGTGATTATCTGAAAGATTTCGCTAAAACTTTGGAACACGAATTTTTGAACTGACATGCAACAGGAACAAAAAGGGGCTTCGATGGAGCGTCGATGCGGCCTGTGCGGAAAAACCGGCAAACTGACGCGAACTCCGTGTTGTAAAAACTGGATTTGCGACGACGCGGACAAATACGTGGTGTTTTCGTACGCGCGCAACAGTTGTTATCGCAATCACACGATGTTCACTATCTGCGGTTTCCACGGGAACGAGGAACACGCGGGCCGCTGGCAGGAGTGCGGGAAGTGCCGCAAAAGCCAGCCGCTCGAACTCTACGTTCATCACGCCACCAATGAATACAATTTCGAAAAACTGGAAAATCCGCCCGCGTTCGAGCCGACGCATTGCAGCCGCTGCGGCAAAGTGATTCCTCTTGCGCAAGGCGGTTATTCAATGAGCGGAGACGGTTATTCCTGCGATGAATGCTGCGGCGCGCCATCGGAGAATTTCATGCAAACGTTGCAACCTGAAAAAAGGCGGCGCGCAGGCTCATTTGCCGATGTACCGGTAAAAGTGTCGGGCAAACGCGGCGCGTATCCAATGGCCACGATTGTTTATTACGGGCCGGACAACAGGCAGGCAACGAAAGTGGCGGTGTCTGTCGTGAAATCACGCGATGCAGAAAACGATCCGCTGCACCGGTGGATTTCCCATGCGGGCGATGTGCGTCACGACGCGGGAATCCAGTCGGAGATCGCATCGTTTCTTGAAACGGAAGGTGTGCGGCAAACGATCATGGCCCAACGCATTATCGGCTGCGCGCATGAAGAGGAAGTGGATTATCCGGTTGATGGCGAATGTCCGCATTGCCCGTTCTGGCACAACAAAGATCGTTTTACGCATCGGCTGCTCGAAGAGGAATTCGATTCTGAATTAACCGCGCCGATCCGGCGAAGCGCGCCTAAAATCGGGCGCAACGATCCGTGTCAGTGTGGCAGCGGGAAAAAGTACAAGAAATGTTGCGGTTCCTGATTGCCGTTTCCGCATTGAGAGAATCAGGTGTGTTTCTTGAGGGTGCGATTCCACCTGACGGTCAATGGAGTGGCACGGGCGTCTCGCCAATAATGTTCGGCGTGGAAGATGTATGGGGAGAAGAATAGCTGCTGGAGAATGATTTTTTGAGGTGGCGCAGGATCATTGGGGAGAGTGGGGGTGATCGCATGGGGGACTCTCCGCCAAATCGGAGCAAGCGCAGCCCGCACGGACTTCTCGCATTTAAAAAGCCGTCGCAACCAACTTAATTTTTTTTGCGCCGCTCCCTTCGCGCCTGCTCGCGGGCCACTCCAGCCATTACGTCCTCAATGCTCGCCACTCCCATCGCGTAAAATTGCAACAACTCCATCATCCGCCGGGTGGGCCGTTCTCCCGTGTGCGTCTGCAGCAACAATGCCGCAATCAACGCCAGGTAAATCTGCAAGGCCGCTCCCTCGGGCGATTCGGCCAGCCAATGACGGCAGCCCAAAATGCATTTGATCCAACGGAAAAAGAGTTCAATCCGCCAGCGTTCCTTGTAGAGCAACGCCACTTCCCCCGCCGCCAGTTCCTCCGGACCGAGATTGGTCACCAGCGTGAGCACTTCCTTTTCTGTCTGCACCCATATCACCCGCAGCCGGATGCTCTCATACTTTTTGCGGCTCCCCAATTTCACCCAGGCCGACCGAATCACCTTGGCCTCCTGGTCCTTGGCGCTGAGGGGAAGTTCCTCCAGGACATTGATCACAGCCTCATCCCGCAACCGCACCACCAAAGCCACCCCCATCGCGTCCAGTTCGCCCAACAACTGGTAATCCTCGCCGAAGTAACGGTCCCCCACATAAGCATCGCCCTTCTTGAGCAATTTTTTCCACATCTTGCGCTCGCAGACTTTGCCGGGAGCCACGCCCGCGCGCGTCGGCGCGCCACTCTCCAGATCCAGGCTCAAATGCAGCCGCACCTGAGATTGCGCCTTGCCCTGTTTGCGCCAGAGCGCCCAATGCATCCGCGGCAGCGCCTCAAACAAACTGCCATCCTGAATGAGCCAGCGGCGTTGCGCGGGCAGTTCCTGAAGGGATCGGTTCGGCAGGACATCCCGGCTCAACTCCGCAAAAACAGTTTGCAACCAGGCTGGATCCACGAGGCTTTGCGCCTCGGAAAAACTTCCCAGGCTGACCGGGCGGGAGCAAACCTCTTCCTGCACCCGTGGCCGCGCAGACGGCGCGCATGGTTTTGACCACCGGATTGAACAGCCCGAGCAAAAAGAGGGTGAGGTAATCGGGCAGCGTCATCTGGCGCTCTGGATCCTTCCAGGAGGGATGCAGCGGGGAGCCGGGCAGATGGCGTTGCAAACGCTTCTGGAACTCGGCAATGAGTTTCCAGCGCCGCAACACCAAAGGTTTGACCTTCTCTTCCACGCCGCAAAGAAAAGCAGAAAACAGTACGAGGTACAATAAAGGAATCCCCTATGACCGCGTGCATTGCAGATTCCATGCCGAACATTATTGGCGGGACGCCCGTGCCACTACGTTTCATCTGCACTCGACTCGAACCGTAGCTAACTTGTGATTCGACCACTGACCGCCCCTTCAATCACACGGGTGTGATTAGAAGTGGGTGAGATTTCGTTTAAATATTCGCGAGTTCAATCCGAAGCAGGGGATTTGGGACAACCGCAGAGGACGTGGAGGTTTTCGCAAAGGACGCCAACGTTTATCTTCTCCGCGCTCCTCTGCGAAA
>JBBQAX010000270.1:0-5971 GCA_038316905.1 Verrucomicrobiota bacterium
GCCGTGGATAGCTACGGCCCTGTCACCGACAACGCGCAATCCGTTTATGAATTGAGTCAAATCGAAGGACGCCCCGGCATCCGCGAAGAAATCAAAAAGGACTTTGGTTTCAATCCCGATTTTGAAAACGCCAAGCATCAATTGGAAAAAGGCGACGGCGCCGGAAATACGTTTAAGGCCACGGCCAAACCGGTGTTGATCGGCACAGCCGTCGTCGGCGCAACGACGATGGTGTTCGGTATCATTATTCTGCTGGAAAATGTATTCGGCGGCGCAGTGGAAAAATTAAGCATCGTGCAGCCGGAAATTATTCTTGGCCTCATCATGGGCGGTTCGGTGATTTATTGGTTCACCGGCGCATCGTGTCAGGCGGTTGTGACCGGTGCGTATAGCGCGGTCGTTTATATCAAAGAGAATATGAACTTAAGCGCCATCACCGCGTCCGAAAAAGACAGCAAAGAAGTTGTCCGTATCTGCACGGTCTATGCGCAAAAAGGGATGTGGAACATTTTCATCGTCGTGTTCTGCTTCGCCCTCGCGCTGCCGTTTTTCAATCCCTATTTCTTCATCGGCTACTTGATCGGCATCGCGTTCTTCGGATTGTTCCAAGCGATCTTCATGGCGAACGCCGGCGGCGCTTGGGATAACGCCAAGAAAATTGTCGAAGTCGATCTCCGCCAAAAAGGAACCGAGCTTCACGCCGCCACTGTCGTCGGCGACACCGTGGGCGATCCCTTCAAAGACACTTCATCCGTGGCGATGAATCCCGTGATTAAGTTCACGACGCTCTTCGGTCTTCTCGCCGTGGAAATTGCCGTGGAAATGACACTGAAATATCGCGAGCGTTTGAGCCTCGATCCCAACGCCATCAATTACAGTCCGTGGATTGGCGGATTCTTTTTCGTCATCGCGCTGATCTTCGTCTATCGCTCGTTCTACGGAATGCGCATTCCTGAAGAAACCGGAGCGGACGGCGTGATGGTGATCGGCGCGCCGGAAAATAAACTCAAAGGTTAAAAAATTCTGACCAACTGTTGAAAGCCCGCGATGAAAGTCGCGGGCTTTTTCGTAGCCGCGCTCGCCAGAGCGTGGCGTTCATTTTTCTTTTCCACGCCACGCTCTAGCGAGCGCGGCTACGGGCTGCGCGAAAAATTCGCAACAAACCATAATCGAATTTATCCCCCAACGATTCCTTCACGCCGGTGATATTTCCAAAACCGAACTTCGCAAATGCTGCCTCGATTTCGCGTTGTTCTTCGTCCGTCAGAAATCGGATCAACGCGATTTGTTCACCCGACTCAATCGCCGTCGCAAGATGTCCGTAAATGGTGCTCACCGCAAAACCGCGCCGCCGCGCAATCGCTTCGACCGTTTCGCCCGCCTGAAAATATTTCAACGTCTCACGCGCCGTGGTGTTGAGATGCGGCTTGGCTGCGGGTGTCGCCATGAAAGTTTCTTCAGCGAAAATCTGCCGCGGATTCGTCAGCAAATGCGCGGCGATTTCCAGAAGAAATGTTTCGCCAAACTCCTGCAATTTCTTTTCACCCACACCGCTGATGCGTGAGAAATCTTTTTCGTTTTCAGGATAGCTCCGCGCCATTTGCCGCAATGAAACGTCGGAGAAAATAATGTAGGACGGCACCGCGCGTTCGTCGGCGAGCGTCTTCCGCACCGCGCGTAAACGCTCGAACAAAACTTCGTCACAAGAAATTTCTCCCGCGCGATGCGTCTTGGTTTCCGGCGTGGCGACCGGTTTCGTGAGCGTCACCAATTTGCGTTTCGACAAAACCGCGCGGCCTTCCTCGGTCAATTCGAGCGTGCTGAATTTTTCCGTTGTTTGCCGGATGTAACCTAGACGCACCAATTCGCGGCCAATCGCGCCCCATTCCTGGCGACCGTGTTCTTTGCCGATGCCGTAAGTGGAAAGTTTCTCGTGATTCCACTTCCGAAGTTTTTCCGTATCGGCTCCCGTCAAAACTTCGATGACGTGATTCATGCCGACGCCGAAGCCGCTCTTCTCACGAATGCGATAAACGCAGGAAAGAAATTTTTGCGCGGCCAATGTTCCGTCGAAAGTGGAGCGAGGCGAAAGACAATTGTCGCAACCGCCACAGTTCGGAGTTCCGTCTTTAGACGGTTCCGAGCCGCCTGAAGGCGGAACTCCAAACTCTTCTCCGAAATAACGCAGCAACTCCGCCCGGCGACAAACCGCGCACTCCGCGTAATGCACCATCTGCTGCAATTGTTCGCGCGCGATTTTTTGTTCTTGCGCGTTTTTTTCGTCGATGAATTGCATCTGCTTGACGACATCGCCCGCGCTGAAAAGCAAAACACATTCGCTCGGCAAACCGTCGCGGCCGGCGCGCCCGGTTTCCTGATAATAACCTTCGATATTTTTCGGCAGATCGTAATGAATCACAAATCGCACGTTCGATTTGTTGATGCCCATGCCGAACGCAATCGTTGCGCAAATCACGTGGACTTCATCGCGCAGAAATAATTCCTGATTCTTGGCGCGATCACTTTGTTCAAGCCCGGCGTGATACGGTTTGGCTTTCACGCCGTCGGCCGTCAAACGGTCGGCGACCAACTCGGCGGCTTTGCGGCTTTGGCAATAAACGATGCCACTTTCCTGCGGACGTTCGCGCACGAAAGCCAGCGTTTGTTCGTAAGGTTTGTTTTTTCCGAGAACGCGATAAGTCAAATTGGGCCGATTAAAACTCGCAACGTAAGTAGCGGAATTGTTTAACCGCAAATGTTTGATGATGTCTTCGCGCACGCGCTCGGTGGCCGTCGCGGTCAACGCCATCAGTGGAACGCCGGGAAAATGATCGCGCAGCCCGGCGATCTGCCGATATTCGGGACGAAAATCGTGGCCCCATTCGCTGATGCAATGCGCTTCATCGACCGCGATGAGTTTCACGTTCCAACGTTTCAAATCTTCGAGAAAACCGGAAAGCATCAGGCGTTCGGGAGCGACATAGAGCAGGCGAAATTCACCATTGTGCAATCCGCGCAAACGTCCGCGCGATTCACCAGCGGCGAGGGAAGAGTTGAGAAAAGTCGCCGCGACACCGCTGGCTTGCATGGCATCGACTTGATCTTTCATCAAAGCGATCAACGGCGAAACCACGACGGTCAAACCATCGCGCGCCAGAGCCGGAAGCTGAAAGCAAAGCGATTTACCGCCGCCCGTCGGCAAGAGCGCAAAAACATCTTTGCCCGCGAGCGCATCGCGAATGATTTCCTCCTGCAACGGACGGAAAGAAGTGAAGCCGAAATACTGTTTCAGCAGCGGCAAAAGCGGAGTGGCCACGGGAGTCATTGCGCTGGAACTAAACTTAATCAGGGCGAAAGATTCAAGTCTGGGAGACATTAAAGCTTGGAATCGAACCACCGATGAACACGGATTGACACAGATGAAAAAGGGAGCTGACCGCAGTTGTTCCTGCAAATTTCTTATCTGTGTTCATCTGTGTCCATCCGTGGTTTGTCTGATATGCTGACGTTGCTAAATGAATATTACATCCGCAGCTTTTAATTGCAGCGCTCCGAATTTGGAATCGTGTCCCGAAACGGCTTTGCCTGAATTCGCGTTTATCGGGCGGTCGAACGTCGGCAAGTCGTCCCTGCTCAACGCGCTGACCGGCCGAAAAGATTTGGCCAAAGTTTCCAAAACTCCCGGTCACACCAAGATGATCAATTTCTTCACGATCAACAACCGGTGGCGACTGGTGGATTTACCGGGATATGGATTTGCGCAAGTCGCCAGGGAGAATAAAGAAAAGTTCAACCACGCCGTGAACAATTACCTCATCAATCGCGAGAATCTTTTTGGGGTCTTTGTCCTGATTGATTCACGACATGAGCCACAGAAAATCGATCTGGAATTTGTCCGTTTTCTAGGAAGCAAATCGGTCTCGATCGTTCTCGTGTTCACCAAGATCGACAAATCTTCTCCCGCAAAGGTGCAGAAAAACATCGAACTCTTCAAAGAAAGCATTTTGGAATCGTTCGAGGCACTGCCAGAGATATTCACCTGCTCATCGGTGACGAAAAGCGGATTGTCGGAATTGCTCGGAGTGATTGACGAAGCTCTCGCCGGAAAACCGGAGGTTGAGCTTGAGTCTGATTCGCCCACGCCGTGGGGTTGAGATCTGCCAGCGAGACGCTGGCAGCACGTTCTCCGTTAGATTTTCAACCTGGGTCAAGGCTGCAACGACCATAGATCCGTTTCAGATTATTCATGGACGTAAGCCCATTCGCCGACTCGCTCCAGTGAACCTCCGTAGCCACTTTGTGGGTAATTCTGTAAAGGAAAGTATAAAAATTGATCGAAGTTAATTCCACCAGAAGGTGTGAAGACATAAAGCGCCCAGGGATTCCCGTCGTAATGGCGCGCTTTTTCACCGGAAACGTATTCATACTTTGGATACGCGCTCATTCTGGTGGAGGGGATTTGCGGTAAATATTTCGGAATAAGCGCTTCAAGCGATTCAGGAGGGGTTCCATGTTCTCGCTCATATTTCTTTATGGCTTCAACGAGTGGCTTGCTTCTTTCGGCTAAAAGCGTGAATCCCTTCATACGGATTTTAGAACCAGTCTTCGATCCTATCATTGTGCCGCAGAAAAAACTGAGGGCGCAAACAAACGCGAAAAATGCAAGCCGACGGAAGCGTTTAAAAAACGCAAAAATTAAGGAGACCGGAATTACGAATGCAATTGCCAACATCGGAATGCCGATGAAAAAAAGTTCCCACCAAAGAAACGCCTCTGTTCCCCAAGAAGCAATCGCTGCATAATCGGCAAAGGAACTTAAAGAAATCGGCACCACGACACTAATACCTGCCGCCAAGATGAATCGCTTTATGGTAAACAGGTTCGCATTCGGCATTTTCATTTTATCTGCTTCGCTTTTTTCACCGACTGCGCCAGCGCCAGATAATTTTCCTTCGTCACGACTTTGCGTCCGCTTTTCTTTTCCAATTCGCGGCGGGCGTTGCCGGCGACTGCACCGCCGTCGTGCGCGACTTTTTTGTTTTGCGGAAAACCTTGGGCGTCGCGGTTGCGGGCGATTTCGGTTGTGGCGGCTTCTCCCAGCATTGAAAAGATGAGTTCGAGATCGGTCATGTGGTCGCGGAGATTTTCGCGCTTGAGCCGTTTGAACTCGGCGTATTCTGTGGGCGTCAGTCCGAAGGTGGCTTTGGAAATTTCGGCGGTGAGGATGGAATATTCGCGCTGCTCTTTGACACCGCGCTTTTTCCACTCGTCGGTCAGTTCGTCGCGGATGGCGATGGAGCGCATCCGTTTTTCGATCCAATCGTCAGAATAACCTTTGGCTTGGTAGAGTGCGCGGGTGCGTTTCGTGGCGAGTTCCGGGTCTTCAATTTCCTGAATGCGTTCGTAGCCGATGCGCGCGAGCCAGCGTTTGAACGGCTCGGCTTTCGGGCTGGGAATCGATTGGATGATGCGAAACAATCCTTCGGTATTGGCGCAAAGCATCGGTTGTGGACCGCCGCCGGTTGGGATGGAAAGGATATGTACAAATTGTACCCACCCTTTGGCCAACTCCGGGTCGCGCTGCTTCATCCGCTGGATGTATTGCTTCGGGTCACGCGACTCCATCAATGCGAGCACCACATCCTCTACCACAAACCACCACTCCTTGTTATGAATGACGCGGCGGATTTCCTTTCGTTGGAACAGAGCGATCTTTTTTTCGGGATTCAATTCGGGTTCGCTCATGGTGTTTACGGTAGCCTCGCCCCCCGGATAATCAGCTTCTAAAGCTCAATGATATTCTTGAATCGTTTTCACCGCGTAACCATTCTTCTTCAACGCAGCGATACCGAGTGCGGCGGCTTTTGCTCCGCTGAGCGTCGTCATAATTGGCGTGTTGGTATAAACGGCGGTTGTGCGGATTTTGACTTCATCCGCGCGCGGTGATTGTCCAGCGGGCGTGTTGATGACG
>JBBQAX010000271.1:0-5942 GCA_038316905.1 Verrucomicrobiota bacterium
TCGGTGACGGCGCGTGTAACATGCCGGTCTCGTGGATCTTTGCGGCGGCAAAACTTGGTTTTGAGTTGCGCATCGCTGCGCCAAAAAATTTTCAGCCTGCGCCCGAGATTTTGAAGCGAGCTGGCGGAAACATCATCGTCACTGAAGACTTAAAAGCGGCGTCTGAGAATTCTGATCTGCTCTACACCGATGTCTGGATCTCGATGGGTAAAGAAGCGGAATCTGCGGAACGAATTCGGCAGTTGGCTGGTTATCAAATCAATTCTTCCCTCGTAAAACTCGCAAGAAAAGACGCGCTCGTGATGCACTGCCTGCCTGCGTATCGCGGGAAAGAAATCGATGAGGAAACATTCGAGGCAAATGCAGAAACGATTTTTGACGAAGCCGAGAATCGATTGCACGTGCAGAAGGCAATTCTGAGTTGGATCGTTGGGTAGCACCTGCCTCCGGTGGGTGCGAAGGTGTTCTCTTAATTCGATGTTCGGTGTTGGATGTTCAGCGTTCGATGTTTTCAGTTTTTAAAACATCGAACATCCAACGCTGAACATCGAATGGCAGAATTCGCACCCGCCGGAGGAGGTGCTACCCGGATGCGTGGAGTTTTAGATATTTCACCGCGACTTTTAAATCTTTCGGCCACGGCGCTTCGATGGTGATTTCATTTCCTGTCACCGGATGCGGCAAAACCAACTTCTCGGCGTGCAATGCGAGCGTGGAAATCAGCGGGCGTTCCACTTTCTTCGGCTTCAAATGAAAATCTTTTTTCAGCGAGGAAAGCAATAATTGCGATCCGCCGTAGATGCTGTCGCCCAGGATTAGTAACCCGAGGTGTTGCAGATGAACGCGCACCTGATGAGTGCGTGCGGTGAGAGGGCGACATTCCAAAAGCGAGTAGCCTTTGTAGCGTTCACGAACCGTAAACTCTGTGCGCGCTCGTTTGCCGGTTCTTTCATCCACGCGCATCACGCCAAGTTTCACCGGATGCGGCGCAATTTTCGCTTCGATTTCGAAAGTGTCCTGATGCATGGAGCCACGCACGAGCGCTGCGTAGGTTTTTAACGGTTTCTCAGAACCAAATAGATTCGCGAGCGCGATGAGAACAGGTTTCGTTTTCGCAAGTAAAATGACGCCCGTCGTCTCAAAATCGAGCCGATGCGCATTCATCAAATACGTGAGTCCAGGACGATGCTTGGCCCATGTCGCGCCACGTTCGATGTCGCGATGCAGCAACTGCATCAAGTTCGGGCGATTCAGATCGAAGCGGTCCGCTGATGTCAGTAGCGAAGCAGGTTTGCTTAGGACAAGCAGATGCTCGTCCTCGAACAAAATGGGGATTTCCCAGAATTCGCGGGTCGCAGGCGCGGAAAGTTTAATGACGTCGCTCACAATGCCGCTGAAACCTGCGCTGATTGCTTATGATTTGCCATCGGAACTTTTGGCAGGAACCAACTTAACTTCCTCAGGCAATTTTTGCAGCCAATCGTTGAAAGCTGCCGCTGCCCGTTGCTCGCGTTGGCGGGCGAGAAATTCAGGGAACTCCGCTTTCATTTTGTTTTCATCGACCGGTAGTTTTGATTTCAGGTGTAAAATCAGACCGCCGTTGCGCGTGCCGACCAAGCCGCTGGTTTTGCCGGGCGCAAGAGTTGTTGCCACGTTTTGTAGAACATCCAGGCCAACGCGATCTCCCAATTCAGGGAGTGTCTGTGTGCTGAGCGAAAAGTTCGGGAGCGTTTCAGGTTTGACTTTAGCCTGCGCGGAAATTTCGGAAAACGTTTTCCCCTGTGCGATGCCATTGGTCAGTGTCTTTTCAAATTCCACGGCTGCGTCACGGGCCAGTTTCAAGGATTGCTCCGTGCGATAATCTTCTGTCAGTCGCGTGCGCACTTTGTCGAAAGGCTCGATTTCACTTGGAATCCGCTTATTCAAGCCGATGACGTAAACACCGTCTTCAGCAACGATCGGTGATGTATTATAAAGAAGTTCGCGCGCGGGATCTTCAGGATCGTTGTTATTCAATCTGAAAGCGATTGTGACGAAAGCAGGTGGCACATTCAGCAAATCCGCACCGTCCCGCTGGCTGAATGGAGGCGTGGTTTTAACCTGCAAGCCCTTTGCTTTGGCGACCTTCTCGAGATCATCTGTTTTGAAAGGATTTTTTTCGTCATGTCCTTCGAGCAATTCGGTCAGGAACTCCCTTGCCTTGGCTTCTGCAACATTCCTCGCCAATGCTTTGCGGTTGTTCTCTTTGATTTCGTTAAGGGTGGCTTCCTTTGAAAGCGGTTTGCCGTCTTTGCCAACAAAGCGGTTGGTGTCGCGCTGGGTATAAGCTGCTTCCAAACGCTGTGAAAGATTTGTGATTTGTGAGATTTGCTTGTCTGCTTCCGCCAGGAAATTTGTTAAATCCCATTTGACGTAGTTGACCTGCACACGTTCCGGCAAACGGTAATCTGGCATGTTGTTCGTATAGAACTGTCCAAGGTTGGCGGGAGTCGCGGACACTTTGCTTAGATAATTCGATGCTGAGAAGAAAACAGCCTCGGTAACCAATGGTTCGTTCACGCGGCGATAAAACGATTCTCCTTCGGCGGGCGTAATCAATGTTCCACTCAATCCAACGACCGACATCAAATGCTGCTGGCCAACCTGATGCCGGGCAAAGCGATAAAAGTCTTCGGAAGTCAACCCGTGCGGTTCCAGCTCTTGCTTAACAAAGCCTTGAAAGCGATCCATCGGAAACGGTTGGTTGCTGTTCCCAGTGAAAACCTCGCCGATCCACTTAGCCGTGGCTTCTGTGCTCGGCTGAACTCCCATTTCATTAAGTTTTTCGATGATCGCGAGGCGAGTGTAAGTCTGGCGTTCGATGTCAAAGCCCGTTTGTTGCGCCTCATTGGGGCCGGGCCATCTGCCCGCACGAAGGAAGTAAAACAGTTCGATTTCGTTGTGGGCGTCACGAAATTGCTTTTGGGTGATAGGGCGGTTGTTGATGGAACCAAAGTTAACGCCGCCATCTCTTTCCAGGATGCTCCCGCTGTTTGGAGAAAAATAGACTACGAAGCTGATAATAATCGCCAGGATGATAATTATCCAAAGCCATTGTTGATGACGCCGAAGGGTTCCGATCATAAGTGAATTTTTGTATTATTAGAGCGCGCAAACTAACTGTCCGGCTGCGCAACGGTCAAACGGAAAATGCTCGGGATCATTGTGCAGCACGAGGCAAAATGCTGTCTCAAAACTGAAAACCAACTTTACAACCGGGAGCAGCTTTGCGACGCTCGCACCCGACATACGAACTATGAAAAAATTTCTTCTGCTCTTATTGACCCCTTTGCTTTTTGTCGGATGTAGCACGATCACCAATTTGACTCCCAGCCAGCAACCGCGCAATGCCGCCGGCCTTTATCCCGTCGAAGTAAAATGGGATTCGCGCCAGCAGAGCATTCGTCCGCAATCCATCGAACCTTCCGTGATGGTGGGTCACGACAGCTATCCGATGCGCAAAACTCCTTTGATGAAAAACCGTTGGGAAACGCTGGTGCCGATCGCCCCGAATCAAAACGAAATTAATTATCGTTTCAAGTTCGATTACGAATACAACGCCATTCCTCAACCGCGTCCGGACAGCCGACTCTCTCCGCAGCACAAACTCCGCATCGTTAATTAGCTCCCGCAAGCGGAAACTAGAAAACGCTTTCGTAAATCCTCGCGAAATCGTTCTCCGTGATCGCACGTGGATTGAAGGTCGCCGTCCACTGCTGAGACGCTTCTTTGGCCAGCTTGGAAATGGTAGAACTCTCGACACCGCACTCTGACAGCGAACGAGAAATTTGGGCTGTTTCCAGGATAGATTCCAGCCATTCGATCAGCGCGCGCCAACCAATTTCATTCTCGTCGGACGAACAGATCCCCGCCCGACGCGCCAAATTTGCATACTCCTTCTGAGCATCGAGTTGCTCGCCATTGAATTGAACAATGTGCGGCAACATCATCCCGACCGCTTGGCCATGAACGATTCCGTAATGTGCCGTCAGCGGATTCGCGGCGGAATGCGCCGCGCCGAGCATGGAATTCTCAATTGCGATTCCAGCGAACGCTGCGCCCAACAACATCTGGCCCCGCGCCTGGAGATCATGGGGATTCTCCAAGACCGTGACAAAACTGTTCGCCATCAAGCGAAACGATTCCCGCGAATACATCAGCGAAATTGGATTGCGCTTTTTTGTGACCGCGGACTCCACCGCATGGGCGATGGCATCGATCCCGGTGCAAGCCGTGACGCGTGGCGGTTGTGAAAGCGTTAATTCAGGATCGAGAATCGCAATGCGCGCCGCTGCTTTCGGATCGAGACACGCCATTTTCTGGTGCGTAGTTTCATCGGCAATCAACGCGGCGCTTTGACATTCGCTTCCCGTTCCCGCCGTCGTGGGAATCGCAATCAATGGCAACATCGGTTTCGTCGCTTTGCCCACGCCCCAGTAATCTTTCATCGCACCGCCATTGGTCAGGAGAAAGTTGCAGCCCTTCGCCGTGTCCATCGAACTGCCGCCGCCCAGCCCAACCAGCGCATCGATTTGATTTGTTTTTGCCACTTCCAGACAACGATCCACGCAGCGAGTGGTTGGATTTTCCTGAACCTGATCGAAAAGAAAAACGGCGAGATCTTGCGCTTCCAAAAGTTTTTTTACTCGTCCGGCGTGGCCAGCGGCGACAATTCCCGAATCGGTGACGAGTAAAATTCTTTTCGCGGAAAGTTGTTTCGCCAACTCACCAACGCGTTCAACGCTGTTGGCGCCAAAGATGAGCCGCGTGCGCGATTGAAAATCAAATGAAGTGAGGGCGGAAAGTTCTGCCGGCAAACGTGAATCGGTTAGGACGGTGTTCATGAACAAATTTCAGACGCACCCAAAATGCCGACTGTTCAATGCAATCAGCAACTTTAATTTCGACAAACGCCCCGGGTAGCACCTGCCTCCGGCGAGTGTGAATCCATCGTCATTCAATGTTCAGTGTTGGATGTTCGATGTTCGAAAAAATGCAAACACTGAACACTGAACATCCAACATCGAAGTGCAAAACGCACCCGCCGGAGGCAGGTGCTACCCAGTATTCTGTCCGCTGCTTGATGCAATTTTCCGCTTGACGCCAGTTTTTACTGTCCTAGTGTCCTAGGACAGAAGGCGTTTATGGTTTTTCAAATCGATTTTAAAGCAGGCAAGCCGGTTTACCTGCAACTGGTCGATCAGATCCGTTACGCTGCCGCTTCCGGCGCGCTTCGTCCCGGCGAACCTCTTCCTTCCATTCGTCCGCTCGCCGAGGAATTGCGCGTCAACCGCAACACCATTGCCAAGGCTTACACGGAATTAGAAAGTCAGGGCGTCATCGAAACGATTCCCGGCAAAGGTTGCTTTCTCAAAGAGAACAATTCGCCGTTCACGAAACAGGTTCGCCAGAAACTGCTCATCAAGGAAGTCGATGAAGCCGTGGTCACTGCGCATCACATGAAGGTGGATCGCGATGCCTTTTTGAAACTGGTCGAGGAACGATTGGACTTCTTCGAGCGAAAAATCTCAGCGAGTGAAAAGAGCAAATGAACTTTGATTTACCAGTTTGCCGAACCGCCGTGTTTGTTGATGACCTTTTAATCAGAAGGTTGTTCGCCCTCACCCTAACCCTCTCCCCCGAGGAGAGGGAACATCCTTCGGCATTATTGAAACGCTCGAATATTCTTTGTGGTTTTGTCCGCTCAATTCTTGTTCGCCGAAAAGACGAGAAACGAAGGAAATACCCAGAGTCTCGATATTCCAAAACGCAGCGATCCATTCTCCCTCTCCTCGGGGGAGAGGGCCGGGGTGAGGGCGAGCATTTATCCAAATAACACTAAAACCTTATGACCAACGAACCACCCGTCATTGAAATCAAAAATCTCAGCCGACGTTACGGCA